>NZ_AXCZ01000152.1 GCF_000767165.1 Cellulomonas bogoriensis 69B4 = DSM 16987 | reverse complement strand
CGCCGCCGCCGACCGCCCGCCGGCGGCACAGACCACCAGCACCGGCCGGCCCTGGGGCAGGGGGAGGTCATGCCCCGCCGTGAGGAACCGGCCGCTGGGCACCAGGCGCGCACCCGGGAGCGGTGTCAGGTCGGCCTCCCACTCCTCCCGGACGTCCACCAGCTCGAACTCCACCGCCCCCTGGTCCCGTGCCGAGAGCAGGGCGTCCAGATCGGCCGCACGCACGTCGGCTCCGCCGGCCAGCAGGTCCGCGGCGCCCCCGGTCGTGGCGGGGGCGGCCTCCTCGTCGGTGCCACCGGTCGGCAGACCGCACAGGACGGCGTAGGCGTCGGGGCCCTGCGGGAGCACGGTCACGGGGGTGCGCGCCGGGTCGCGGCGCACGGTCAGCCGGCGCCACGTCAGGTCCAGCGCGTCGTACACCGCCAGCCGGCCCAGGAGCGTGGTCCCCGCCCCGGTGAGGAGCTTGACCGCCTCGGTGGCCATGACCGACCCGACCGTGCCGCACATCGCGCCCAGGACCCCGCCGGTGGTGCAGTCCGGCGCCGACCCTGGCGGTGGCGGGGTGGGGAACACGTCCCTGTAGGTCACCGGCTCGACCGGACCGTGGCCGGGCGCCGGGCGGGGCGCGGACCAGAACACCGCGACCTGGGCGGTGTACCGGTAGATGGCGGCCCACACCACGGGGATCCCGAGGACCTCCGCGGCGTCGGCGATCAGGTAGCGGGTCGGGAAGTTGTCCGCGCCGTCCAGGACGACGTCGTAACCCGCCATCACCTCCAGCGCGTTGCCGGCGTCCAGCCGCAGCCGGTGCCGGTGCACCCGGACCTGCGGGTTCAGCTCACCGACGGCACGCGCCGCGGAGTCCACCTTGGGCACGCCGACGTCCTGCGTGCGGTGCACCACCTGCCGCTGCAGGTTGGACTCCTCCACGACGTCGTCGTCCACCACCCCGACCGTCCCGACCCCCGCCGCGGCAAGGTACTGCAGCGCGGGGCTGCCCAGACCACCGGCGCCCACCACCAGCACGCGCCCGGCCGCCAGTCGCCGCTGACCCTCCACCCCGACGCCGGGCAGGGTCAGGTGCCGGGCGTACCTGCGGGTCTGCTCACGTGTCAGCTGCGGTCCCGGCGCCACCACCGGCGCCAGTCGTGCCCCGCCGTGCCCCGGTCCCTGCGCGCCGCTCACCCCGTGATGGTACGAGAGGGACTGGCCCCCTGGTGCGTAGGCCGCACGGGTGTGGTGCCATGGCGGTGGCGGGAGCGCAGGCGCCCGCCCGCGCAGGTCCGGGGTCAAACGTCCTACGTCTCGACGCAGGTGTGCGGAACGCTGACCCCCAGGTCGGCCTTCGCCCCTGCCGGGAGGGTCGGCGCACGTGACAGCCGCACGCCCGACGGCGGGTCGTCCCCGCCGACCGGAACTTCTCTGGAGGCTTAGATGACCTCGACCCTCGACCACCACGCGAGCTGGACCAGCCGCGACGTGGCCCCCCTGGACGACGCGACCGTCGCCCGTGTCGACGCCTGGTGGCGGGCCGCGAACTACCTCTCCGTCGGCCAGATCTACATGCTCGACAACCCGTTGCTGGCCGAGCCGCTGCACCGCGACCACGTCAAGCCGCGACTGCTGGGCCACTGGGGCACCACCCCGGGCCTGAACTTCCTCTACGCGCACCTGAACCGGGTCATCGCCGAACGGTCCCAGTCGACCCTCTACATCACCGGCCCCGGTCACGGTGGCCCCGGCCTGGTGGCCAACGCCTACCTCGAGGGCACCTACTCCGAGGTGTACACCGACGTCACCCAGGACACCGAGGGCATGCGGAAGCTGTTCCGCCAGTTCTCGTTCCCCGGCGGGATCCCCAGCCACGTCGCCCCCGAGACCCCCGGCTCCATCCACGAGGGCGGGGAGCTGGGCTACGCCCTCTCCCACGCCTACGGGGCCGCGTTCGACAACCCCGACCTGCTCGTGGCGGCCGTCATCGGCGACGGCGAGGCCGAGACCGGCCCCCTGGCCACGAGCTGGCACTCCAACAAGTTCGTGGACCCCCTGAGCGACGGGGTGGTGCTGCCGATCCTGCACCTGAACGGGTACAAGATCGCCAACCCGACCGTCCTGGCGCGCATCCCCGAGGACGAGCTGCTCGAGCTGATGCGTGGATACGGCCACACCCCGTACCTCGTGTCCGGCGGGTTCGAGGGTGACGACACCGCGGACGTGCACCAGCAGATGGCCCAGGTGCTGGACCAGGCCCTGAACCACATCGCCGAGATCAAGCAGGCCGCGCGCGCGGGCACCCTCACCGAACGTCCCAAGTGGCCCATGATCATCCTGAGGACCCCCAAGGGGTGGACCTGCCCGTCCGTCATCGACGGCAAGCAGGTCGTCGACTCCTGGCGTTCCCACCAGGTCCCCCTGGCGAGCGCCCGCGACACCGACGCCCACCTGACGGTGCTCGAGGAGTGGCTGCAGTCCTACCGGCCCGGCGAGCTGTTCGACGCCACCGGCGCCCTGGTCGAGGACGTCGCCGCCCTGGCGCCGACCGGTGACCTGCGCATGAGCGCGACCCCGCACGCCAACGGCGGGCTGCTGCTGCGCGACCTGCGGCTGCCGGACTTCCGCGACTTCGCCGTGGACGTCGACTCCCCCAGCTCGACCGTCGCCGAGGCCACCAAGGTGCTCGGCCAGTGGCTCGCCGCGGTCGTCGAGGCCAACCCCGACAACTTCCGGGTGTTCGGCCCGGACGAGACCGCGTCCAACCGGCTCCAGGCCGTGTTCGACGTCACCGACAAGGCGTGGGCGGCAGAGCTGCTTCCCGAGGACGACAACCTGGCCCGGGCCGGGCGGGTCCTGGAGATGCTCTCGGAGCACCAGTGCCAGGGGTGGCTCGAGGGCTACCTGCTGACCGGACGCCACGGGCTGTTCAGCTGCTACGAGGCGTTCATCCACATCATCGACTCGATGTTCAACCAGCACGCCAAGTGGCTGAAGGTCACCCACGAGATCCCGTGGCGGCGCCCCATCGCGTCCCTGAACTACCTGCTCACCTCGCACGTGTGGCGCCAGGACCACAACGGGTTCTCCCACCAGGACCCCGGGTTCATCGACCACGTCGTCAACAAGAAGGCCGAGATCGTCCGGGTGTACCTGCCGCCGGACGCCAACACCCTGCTCTCGACGTACGACCACGTGCTGCGCAGCCGCGACTACGTGAACGTGGTCGTCGCTGGCAAGCAGCCCGCGCCCACGTTCCTGGGCATGGACGACGCGATCGCCCACTGCGCCCGCGGCCTGGGGATCTGGGAGTGGGCGGGCACCGAGGAGCGTGGCCAGTCGCCCGACGTGGTGCTGGGCTGCGCCGGTGACGTCCCCACCCTGGAGGTCCTGGCAGCGGCGGACCTGCTGCGTCGCCACCTCCCGGAGCTGAAGGTGCGGGTCGTCAACGTCGTGGACCTGATGCGCCTGCAGGACGAGCGCGAGCACCCGCACGGCTTGTCCGACCGTGACTTCGACACCCTGTTCACCGCGGACAAGCCGATCATCTTCGCCTACCACGGCTACCCGTGGCTCATCCACCGCCTGACCTACCGCCGCAACGGCCACTCCAACCTGCACGTGCGCGGGTACAAGGAGGAGGGCACCACCACCACGCCCTTCGACATGGTCATGCTCAACGACCTGGACCGCTTCCACCTGGTCATCGACGTCATCGACCAGGTGCCGGGCCTGGGCTCCAGGGCAGCCGCGCTGCGTCAGGAGATGGTCGACGCCCGCCTGCGTGCCCGGCAGTACACCCGCACCCACGGGGAGGACATCCCGGAGGTGCGTGACTGGGTGTGGCCCGACGTGGGGGAGACTGGTACCGAGGCCGGCGGCCCCACCCGGGACCGCGTGAGCGCAACCGCCGAGACCGGCGGTGACAACGAGTAGCCCGACGACCTCGGGCCCGACGACGAGACGAGTGGGACGGTAGTGGCGCGCAGCATCTACATCACGTCAGCCGAGGGTGACACCGGGAAGTCGACCGTCGCCCTGGGGGTCCTGGACCTGCTGACCCGGAGCGTCCAGAAGGTCGGGATCTTCCGGCCGGTGGCACGGTCCACCGACCGATCCGACTACGTGCTGGAGCTGCTGCTCGCCCACGAGGGGGTCGACCTCGGGTACGACGAGTGCGTGGGGGTCACCTACGAGGAGGTCCACGCCGACCCCGAGGCCGCCCTCGCACGGATCGTGTCCCGGTACCACGAGGTCGAGCGCCAGTGCGACGTCGTGGTCATCGTCGGAACCGACTACACCGACGTCGCCGGGCCCACCGAGCTGGCCTACAACGCACGCATCGCCGTGAACCTCGGCGCCCCGGTCCTGCTCGTGGTCCGGGGCGCCGAGCGCACGGCGGCCGAGGTCCGCCAGGTGGTCGACGTGTGCGTGGGCGAGCTGCGCACCCACCACGCCCAGGTCGTGGGCGTGGTGGCCAACCGGTGCACCCCCGAGCGCCTGGTCCAGGTGCACCGGGCCCTGGGCCAGGGCCTGCCCTCGTGGGCGATCCCCGAGGACCAGCTCCTGAGCGCACCGACCGTCGGCGCGCTCATGGAGGCCGTCGGCGGGCAGCTCGCCGCCGGCGACGAGGAGCTGCTGTCCCGCGAGGCCCTCGACGTGCTCGTCGGCGCCATGTCGATCGAGCACCTGCTCGACAAGCTGACCGACGGCGCGGTCATCATCACCCCCGGCGACAGGTCCGACATCCTGCTCGGCCTGCTCACCGCACACGCCGCCGAGGGCTTCCCGTCCCTGGCCGGCATCATCCTCAACGGCGGCTTCTACCCCCCGCCCGTCGTCGCGCGCCTCGTCAACGGGCTGGGTCAGCGCCTGCCCATCATCCGCACAGACCGTGGGACGTTCCGCACCGCGAGCGCCGCGGCCACCACCAGGGGGCGGCTGACGGCCGACTCCCAGCGCAAGGTCGACACCGCCCTCGCCCTCTTCGAGCGTCATGTGGACGGCCAGACGCTGCTGGCCTCGATGGACGTCCCGAGGCCTGCGGTGGTCACCCCGCTGATGTTCGAGTACCAGCTGTTGGACCGCGCGCGGTCCGACCGCAAGCACATCGTCTTGCCGGAGGGCAACGACGACCGCATCCTGCGGGCCGCGAGCACGCTGCTGCAGCGTGGGGTGGCCCAGCTGACGATCCTGGGCAGCGAGCCGACGATCAGGGCCAGGGCCACCGAACTCGGCCTGGACATCGCCGAGGCCGCCGTGATCGACCCCAAGGACGGTGAGCTGCACGAGCGGTTCGCCCACGAGTACGCCGAGCTGCGCAAGCACAAGGGCATGACCGTGGACCGCGCGCGGGAGGTCGTGGGCTCGGTGTCCTACTTCGGCACGATGATGGTGCACCTGGGCCTGGCCGACGGCATGGTCTCGGGCGCGGTGCACACCACGGCGCACACCATCAAGCCCGCGTTCGAGATCATCAAGACCGTGTCCGACGTGTCGATCGTGTCCAGCGTGTTCCTCATGTCCCTGGAGGACCGGGTGCTGGTCTACGGCGACGCGGCCGTGAACCCGGACCCCACCGCCGAGCAGCTCGCCGACATCGCGATCTCCTCGGCGGAGACCGCCGCCCAGTTCGGCATCGAGCCCCGGGTCGCGATGCTCTCGTACTCCACCGGGGAGTCCGGTACCGGGCCCGACGTGGAGAAGGTGCGCGCCGCCACCGCGATCGTCCGCGAGCGCCGCCCGGACCTGTCGGTCGAGGGGCCCATCCAGTACGACGCCGCGGTGGACGCCTCGGTCGCCCGGACCAAGATGCCGGAGTCCACGGTGGCGGGCCGCGCGACGGTGTTCATCTTCCCGGACCTCAACACGGGCAACAACACCTACAAGGCCGTGCAGCGCTCAGCCGGTGCCGTCGCCATCGGCCCGGTCCTGCAGGGCCTGCGCAAGCCCGTGAACGACCTGTCCCGGGGAGCGCTGGTCCAGGACATCGTCAACACCGTCGCCATCACCGCCATCCAGGCACAGTCCCTGTCGTCCGACGCCTGACCCCCTCGCCAAGGAGCCACCGCAGTGAACCAGCTCGTCCTCGTCGTCAACTCGGGCTCGTCCTCGATCAAGTACCAGCTCGTGGACGTCGGCACGGGCGATGCGCTCGCCGGCGGCCTCGTCGAGCGCATCGGTGAAGGGGGCGAGGGCTCCCTCCGCCACGACGGCCCCGCCGGACGCACCGAGCGGACCCAGCCGGTACCCGACCACGAGGCCGGGGTCCGGGCAGTGCTGGACCTGTTCGAGGAGGTCGGGCCGTCCCTGACCGCCGGCGGGCTCACCGCCGTCGGTCACCGCGTGGTGCAGGGCGGCGACCGGTTCACCGAGCCGGTCCTGGTCGACGACCAGGTGGAGGCCGCCATCGCGGACCTCTCCCCCCTGGCTCCCCTGCACAACCCCCCGAACCTCGCGGGCATCAGGGCCGCACGGCACGCGTTCCCCGACCTGCCGCACGTGGCGGTCTTCGACACCGCGTTCCACCACACCCTCCCGGACGCGGCGCGCACCTACGCGATCGACCGGGAGGTCGCCCGCGCCCACGGGATCCGCCGGTACGGCTTCCACGGCACCTCCCACGCCTACGTCGCCCGGCGCACCGCCGAGCTCCTCGGCAAGGACCCCGCCGACGTCAACCTGATCGTCGCCCACCTGGGGAACGGCGCC
>NZ_AXCZ01000169.1 GCF_000767165.1 Cellulomonas bogoriensis 69B4 = DSM 16987 | reverse complement strand
TGAGTCCGTCGAGACGTCCATGGGCCTGACCCCCCTGGAGGGTCTGGTCATGGGCACCCGTTCAGGTGATGTGGACCCGGCCGTGATCTTCCACCTGCAGAGGGTCGCCGGGATGAGCACGGACGACATCGACGCCCTGCTCAACCGGCGTTCGGGCATGCTCGGCCTGGCCGGCGCCAACGACCTGCGCGACATCCACGACGCGATCGAGGCCGGCGACGGCGACGCCCGCCTCGCCCTGGACGTGTACTGTCACCGGCTCAAGCATTACATCGGTGCGTACTACGCCATTCTCGGCACGGTGGACGCGATAGCCTTCACCGCCGGGGTCGGTGAGAACGACGACGTCGTCCGGGAGCTGTCGCTCGCCGGCCTCGACAGGCTCGGGATCACCGTGGACCCCGACCGCAACGCCGGGCGCAAGAAGGCCGACACGGTCGTCTCGCCCGACGGGGCCGAGGTCACGGTGCTGGTGGTGCCGACCAACGAGGAGCTCGAGATCGCACGTCAGGCAGTCGCAGTCGCGTCGGCCTGACCTCATACCCGGACAGAGCCGGGAGTGTGGGGACCATGGACCACCGAGGGGGCGACTGGACGGTGACCACGACGGCCGGTACCGACCGGTCCGACGACGTGCACGCGCTCGCGGAGGACCTGGCGCGGTTGGAACGCGCCACGAACACCGACCCGGTGGGGTGCCTGGCCCAAGGCGCGGAGCTCCTGGCCCGGGCCGACGCGCTCGGTGACGTGCACGCCCGCATGCAGGCCCTGTACTTCACCGGCTTCGCTCACCACCTGCTGTCCCAGGACCCTCAGGCCCTGGCCTCCATGGAGGAGGCCAGGGCCTTGGCCGAGCTGCTCGAGGACGACCACTGGTTCGCGCGCGTCCTGGGGGGCCTGGGCGCGGTGCACAGCGGGTTCGGGGACCAGGTCACGGCGATCGAGCTGTTGGAGCGCTCCCTGGAGATGCGCCGCCGCCTGGGTGACACGTACGGGATCGCCGCGGCGCTCAACAACCTCGGTGTGACGTTCGAGGAGATGGGTCTGTTCCCCGAGCGCGCCCACGAGCTGCTCACCGAGGCGTACTCGCTGTTCGAGCAGATGGGTGAGGAGCAGGGCTGCTGCGCGAGCCTGACGCACCTGGCGGCGCTGAGCACCACCAGGGCCGAGAACCTGTGCGCCACGGACGAGGAGGCGGCGTCGGACGCCGCCGAGGTCGCGTTCCGGCGGGCCGAGCAGGCCGTCGAGCACGCACGCGCACTCCCGGACAACCACCGGTTGCTGGGTGAGACCCTCATCACCCTGGCCCGAGCGCTGCTCGCGGCCAAGCGCGTGGACGAGGCGGGTCGGGCCCTGGACGAGGCCGAGGGTCTGCTGACGCAGGGCGAGACCACCCACTTCAGGCTCCGGTTGACCGCGACCCGCGGCCGGTGGCACCGGCACCGCGGTGACCTGACCTCAGCCATCAGGGAGATCGAGCGCGGCCTGCGTGACAGCTCGGCGCGCGCACGGGCCTACGCGCGCGCCACGCTGCTGGACGAGCTGGTGCGCATCCACGAGGAGCGTGGGGCCTACAAGGACGCGCTGGCAGCCCACCGGGAGCTGCTGCTCGCGACCCTGGAGCAGCGGGACGACGCCGCCGAACGGCGGGCCCGGGTCCTCAACGCCCGCCTGGACGTGGAGCGGGCGCAGGTCGCGGCCGAGGCGGAGCGGTTGCGGTCGGAGCGGCTCGAGCTCGCGAACCGCGAGCTGGCCCACGCGGCCACCCACGACGCCCTGACCGGGCTGGTGAACCGACGCGGCTTCGACGCCGCGCTGGCCGGCAGGACCACCGACCCGGACGCACCGGCCACCTGCGTCCTGGCCGACCTGGACAACTTCAAGGCCGTCAACGACCGCTTCTCCCACGCCGTCGGTGACGAGGTCCTGCGGCAGGTCGCCCGCCTGGTCGCGGGAGCCGTGCGCGGCACCGACCTCGTGGCGCGGATCGGCGGGGAGGAGATCGCGATCCTCCTGGACACCTCGGAGTCCGGCCGCGACGTGGCGGCCGTGTGCGAACGGGTCCGCACCAGCATCGCCACCCACGCCTGGGACGAGGTGGCGCCGGGCGCGCGGGTCACGATCAGCATCGGGGCGGTCACCCGTCGACCCGGGGAGGATCCCTCGGCCCTGCTCGCGCGCGCCGACGCGCTGCTCTACGAGGCGAAGTCCGCGGGCAGGGACACCGTCCGGATCGGGTGACGGCTACGGCATCCGCACGGCCTTCATGACCCGCAGCGCCCTGGTGAACCCCGCCGTCCACCGGTGCCCGGGCTCACGGTACAGGCGGGCCAGGCCCCAGCCGTGGAACGTACCGTGCTGCACGGCGACGGTCTGGGTCCAGGTGACCGCCTCGACGGCTTCGCGCCCGTGCCGACGTCCCAGGCCCGAGGCCTTCACACCGCCGACCGGGGCTCCGGGACTCCCCCACGCGGCCGCGTACCCGTCGTTGACGGTGACGATCCCGACGTCGATCGCCGCTGCGAGGCGACGGGCCCGGCGGACGTCCCGGCACCACAGCGCCACGGCGAGCCCGAACTCCGTGTCGGCGACCACCTGCATCGCCTCGACGTCGTCCGTCACCCTGTGCACGGTGACCACCGGGCCGAACGTCTCCTCGGCGAGGACGTCCGCACCGGCCGGCACGTCGGCCAGGATGGTGGGCTCGTAGAACCACGGTCCGACGTCGGGCCGGTGCACCGCACCGGTCACGACGCGGGCGCCGAGGGACAGCGCCTGGTCCACGTGCCGCTGGACACGCTCCAGGTGGTGCGGGCCGGTGAGGCAGCCCACGTCCGCCCGGTAGTCCAGGTCGCCACCCAGACGCAGGGCGCGCACCCGGACGGTCAGCTCTCTCAGCACCTCGTCGGCGACCGACTCGTGGAGGACGAGGCGCTCCACGGAGACGCACAGCTGGCCCGTCCCGGAGAAGCACGCACGGACCAGGCCCTCGGCCACGACGGCCGGGTCGACGTCCTCGGTGACGTAGGCGGCGTTCTTGCCGCCGAGCTCCAGCGTGGCGCCCACCAGCCTTCGGCCGGCGGTCGCCCCCACCTCACGCCCCACGGCGGAGGAGCCGGTGAAGACCACGTGGTCGGCGCGCTCGGCCAGGCGGGCACCGACGTCCCCGTCCCCGACCACCACCTGGACCAGACCTTCCGGCAGGCCCGCCTCCTGGGCGAGGGACACCGCCCACAGCAGGCTCAGGGCCGTCTGCGGGTCCGGCTTGACCACGACACCGTTGCCGGCGGCCAGCGCCGGCACGGCGTCCCCGACCGACAGCGACAGCGGGTAGTTGAACGGGGCGACCACTCCCACCACGCCGACCGGGCGCCGGTGCACCCGCACCCTGGTCAGTCCGGGGACCAGGCCCCGGGGGTGCCGCGCCGCGAGGTGGCGTCGGGCCCGGTGGGCGTAGTACCGGGCGCTCTGGGCGACGTCGGCGACCTCCTCGTAGGCCGCGCTCCTGGACTTGCCGGTCTCCAGCTGGAGCAGGTCCAGCACCTGCGTGCACCGCTCGAGCAGCAGGTCGTGGAAGCGCCGCAGGACCGCGGTCCGCTGCGCCACCGGGGTTCGCGCCCACAGCCTGCCGGCCAGCCGGGCGCGCATCACGGCGCTGTCGACGTCGTCGGGCGCCGACACCGGCACGTGCGCCAACCGGGACCCGGTCGCGGGGCGCAGGACCACCCGGGTGCCTGCACCGGGTGAGGTCACGACCGCTCGGCACCACTCGCGCACACGGTCGGGGTCGAGCACCCCCTCCGGGGTCGTTGCGGCACCGGGATCCACGACGACGGGGGTCACCATGCGTTCCAGGCTAGCCCGGGGCGCCCGGCCCGGGTGCCTGTCCCCAGCAGGTCTGGACGACCGCGGCGGGGGCGGCCGTCACGGGAGCGAGAGGACCTCACGCACGTGGGCGTCGAGGAGGTCCAGCGCGGCGGCCCTCGCGCCGTCGGGCGACACGGCTCCCCGTGCCGCCTGCGCGATCGCCCGGCACCTGTCGGTCGTGTGGCGGGCGATCGCGAACCGCACCGCAGGGGCGGCCGCCGGCGACATCGACAGGCTCCCCGCCCCCAGGCCCACCAGGACCAGCGCCATCAGCGGGTCAGCAGCGGACTCCCCGCACACCCCCACCGGCCGCCCGGCGTCCGCCCCGGCACGGGCGGCCGTCGCGACCAGGTCCAGGACGGCCGGCTGCCAGGTGTCCAGCAGGTCGATCAGGCCACCGTGCAGGCGGTCGGCGGCCATGGCGTACTGGGCCAGGTCGTTGGTGCCGATCGAGACGAAGTCCACCTCGGCCAGGAGATCGCGGGTGCGCAGCGCCGCGGCCGGCACCTCGACCATCACCCCCACGCTCGTGATCCCGCAGTCCCGGGCGAGCGCGGCGAACTGCGCGGCCTCCTGGACCGTGGAGATCATCGGGGCCATCACCTGGACCTCACGTCCCGTCTCACGCGCCGCCTGCGCGATCGCCAGCACCTGGTCCCGCAGCAGCTCCGGGTCGTCACGGACGGTGCGGAACCCCCGCACCCCCAGCGCCGGGTTCTCCTCGCCGCGGCGGGTGACGAACGCCAGCGGCTTGTCGGCACCTGCGTCCAGGGTGCGGATCACGACCCGGCGGTCCCCCGCCGTCTCGATGACCCGCCGGTAGGCGTCCACCTGCTCCTGGAGCCCCGGGGCCGCGGACCGTCCCAGGAACAGCACCTCGGTGCGCAGCAGGCCCACACCCTCCAGGCCCGCGCAGTCCACGGCGTCGAGGTCCTCCACGCCACCCACGTTCGCCAGCAACGGGACCGGGCTGCCGTCAGCGGTCCGACCCGGTCTCGTGTCGCGCTCCAGGTCCGCGAGGGCGTCCCGGCGGGCCTCCACCCGACGTCGCGCCTCCCGGTCGGGGGCGACCACGACCGCCCCGGCGGCCGCGTCCACGGCGACGTCCACCCCGTCCGGCACCGCGAGGGCACCCACGACCTGGACCACGCACGGGATGCCGAGCTGGCCGGCGATGATCGCGGTGTGGCCGGTGGGGCCACCGTGCTCGAGCACCACGCCCAGCACCTTCGTCAGGTCCAGGGCAGCGGTGTCGGCAGGTGCGAGGTCGTGGGCGAGGACCACGCTGGGGCGGTCCAGCGCCGGGACGCCGGGCTCGGGCAGGTCCTGCAGGAGCGCGACCGCGCGGTCCCGGACGCTGCGGACGTCGGTGACCCGCTCGGCGAGGTAGCCGCCGGCCGCGGTGAACGCCTCGACGACCTCCGCGGTCGCGCGGTCCACCGCCAGCGCGGCCGGCTGCCCACCCATGACCCGCCCGCGGACCTGGTCGCGCAGCTCGGGATCACGGGCGATGGACGCCGTGGCACGCAGGACCTCGGCGATGGCCCCTGCGGTGCGCCCGGCACGCTCCTCGAGGGTCGTCGCGACCGCGTCGAGCGCGGTCAGGGCACGCACCACCTCGGCGTCCGGGTCACCCGGCGCCAGCAGGTCCCACGGCACCGAGGGAGCCGCGTGGACGGTGACCGCCGGGCCGACGACCGCCCCCCTCCCGACCCCCTGCCCGTGGAGCACCCGCATGCGGACGGGAGGCAGGTGGGCGGTCACCTCAACGCGGCTGGTAGGGGGAGACGACGACCTCCACACGCTGGAACTCCTTGAGGTCGGAGTACCCGGTGGTCGCCATCGCGCGGCGCAGGGCCCCCACGAGGTTCAGGGTGCCGTCCGCCTGGCGGCCCGGGCCGAAGAGGATCTGCTCGAGGGCGCCGGCGGTCCCCACGGCCACCCGCTCCCCGCGGGGCAGCTCGGGGTGGTGGGCCTCCGGGCCCCAGTGCCAGCCG
>NZ_AXCZ01000078.1 GCF_000767165.1 Cellulomonas bogoriensis 69B4 = DSM 16987 | reverse complement strand
CGCGGTGGCCGCCACGCGCAGCGTGTGCAGCACCGCGACGGGGTGCCGGCGTAGCCCCGGGCCCTGCGGATGACCGGGCCGCAGGCGCGCGGCCACCCGGCCCACACCCGCCATCACGCGGCCGTTGAGGCCCAGGGTCACGAACCCGTACAGGACCAGGTTGATGACGATGAGCAACGTGTAGAAGGTCGGGGTGATGGGCCGCACGGCGTGGGAGTGCTGGTCGACGTCCAGCACCGCGGTGACGCGGGCGTTGGCGCTCTCGGGCCCGCCCACCGGCCGGATGGGCGCCCCCACGACCGCCCCGATCGGTGCCCGGTCGGCCACGCCCAGGGCGTTCAGCAGGGTGGGCGTGACGTCCGTGGCCTGGATCATCCCGTCCTGGCGGGTCGAGCGCGACCCCAGCAGCGAGGCCCCGTAGGCGTCGTCGTCGGGCAGGACGCCCCGCGCGGCGGCGAGCTGCATGCGGGCCCGGGTGCCGGAGTCGGCGAGCGACACGACCAGGACGACGGCGTCCCGCCCGGTCTCGTCGACGGCGTCCAGCACGGCCCCGATGCGTGCGTCCACGGGCCGCACCTGCTCCAGCCGGGTCGGCTCGGTGATCACCTCGGGGCCGGTGGGCCCCTCCCCGGTCGGGGCGTGGTCGGTGGTCTCGGGACCGTCCTCGTCCTCGGGGTCGTCGTCGGGCGTCGCAGGCCTGCCCACGGTCGCCCGGCCGATGTCCCGCACCGAGCCGGCGTCCACGACCACCAGGTCGGAGGTGGTGATCGCCTCGCCGACGACCACCCGCAGCAGGTCGGGGTCGGTGGGCACGGGCCGGTGCTCGCCGCGGACCAGCCCGTCGGGGTCGGCCAGGGCGATCGCCGCGCCCGGCCCGATGCCGGTGGCCGACAGCTCCGCGTCGGCCAGCACCTGGCCGAGGAGCCCGATGCGGGGCGCGAAACCGCTCGCACGGGCCGAGACCTCGTAGTCGTCCCAGCCGGGGACCGTCCCCCCGCCGAGCGGGTTCACCAGGGTGCGGCACTCCCCGTACGCCTCACCGGGCAGGTCCCCGGCGCGGGCGCCGGCCGAGACCGCCAACCACCCGTCGGCGGGGCACGCGTAGGAGCGGATGCTCCTGGCGGCGACCGTCCCGATGGACGCGGTGCGCGACAGGTCCCACAGGGTGGGGGTCGACAGGGTGTGGACGTCGTCCCAGCGCAGACCCGAGGTGCCCACGAGCACGACCACGGGCCGGTCCTCGTCGGGGGTCTGCGCCTGCGTGGTCGCCTGACCGGGAAGCGCGATCCCCACCACCGCGGTCAGCGCGGCCAGGGCGACCGCGAGCGCGCGCGGGCGGCGTCGGGTACGTCCTGCGCCGGGCAGGGGGGTGGGTGGGGTCACCGGTCCAGCCTAGGGGCGCACTAGTCTCGTCGACGGCGGGCTGCACACGGTCCTGGGACGATCTCCTCGGGATCTGCACCTGTGCGTCGCAGGCCGCCGGACCTGCCACGCCTGGGAAGGACCCGCATGTCGAGCCAGTCACGTCCCCGCCCCCGGTACGCCTACCTGGGGCCGACGGGGACGTTCACCGAGGCCGCGCTGCGGCAGGTCGTGAGCCCCGAGGAGGCGCAGTACCTGCCTCAGGTGGACGTGGTGTCGGCGATCGAGGCGGTGCGCACCGGCGCGGCGGACCGGGCGGTGGTCGCGATCGAGAGCTCGGTCGAGGGTGGGGTCACGGCGGTGCTGGACACGTTGGCGTCGGGTTCGGCGCTGACGATCCAGCGCGAGGTGCTGGTGCCGGTGTCGTTCACGCTCGTGGCCCGGGCGGGTACGGACCTGGGTGCCGTCGGGCGGATCTCGGCCCACCCGCACGCGTGGGCCCAGTGCCGCCGCTGGCTGGCCGCGAACCTGCCGGGGGTGGTGCACGTGCCCGCGACGTCGAACACCGCACCGGCGGCGCTGCTGGCCGGCCCGGACGAGGGGCTGCCGTTCGACGCGGCGCTGGTCCCGCCACCGGCGGTGGACCACTACGGGCTGCACGTCCTGGCCGGGCACGTGGCCGACAACGAGCGGGCGGTCACCCGGTTCGTGGTCGTGGGCCCCCCGGGCGACCAGCCCGCGCGTACCGGTGCGGACAAGACGACGTTGATGGTGCACCTGCCGAGCAACCAGGCGGGGGCCCTGCTGGAGATGCTCGAGCAGTTCGCCACCCGTGGGGTGAACCTCTCGCGCATCGAGTCCCGGCCGATCGGGGACGCCCTGGGGCGGTACTCGTTCTCGATCGACGCCGAGGGCCATCTGGAGGACGAGCGGGTGGCCGAGGCGCTGATGGGCCTGCACCGGGTGTGCCCGCACGTGCGGTTCATGGGCTCCTACCCGCGGGTGGACGCCCCTGCCGGTCAGGTGCGCCCGGGCACGCACGACGCGGACTTCCTCGCGGCCCGGCGCTGGGTGCAGGACCTGCGCACCGGGGCGGCCCACTGACCGGCGGTGGTCCGTTGACCAGGGCGGCCCGTCGACCGGGGCGGCCCGCTGAGGTCAGCCGGTCGTGTCCCGCCGGTCGGGCACCCGGATCCGCAGGGCCTGCCGGTCCACGCGTGCCGAGACCTCCCTCACCGAGCCGATGGTCTCCCCGTCGACCTGGAGCTGCTGGGCGTCGCGCGACCTGACCCGCACCGTGCGGGCCCGCAGGTGGTCGATCCGGCCGATCTTGTTGGGCAGGTCGTTGCGGATCCCGAACCGTTGCATGACGACCTCGCCGAACAGCTGGGCCCATCCCGCGATGCCCCCGCGGGTGTCGATGGCCGCGACGTCCAGGACGCCGTCGTCGAGCACCGCGTCGGGCAGCAGGGTGATGCCCCCGGGCAGGCGGCCCACGTTCCCGAACAGCAGGCTGCGCAGGCGCACCGACCGCCACGGTCCGCCGTCCACCCGGATGTCCAGGCGCATGCGTCGTCCGCGCAGGTGCTTGACCCCGGCCACGAAGTACGCGATCCACCCCACCTTGGCCTTGAGCTGCTCGTCGGTGTCGGCGACCATCGCCGCGTCGAACCCCAGGCCGGCGATCACCAGGAAGATGTGGTCGCGTGCCGGCTCACGCGTGGCCGGTGGGGTGTCCCGGGGGGCGACGGCCTCCGGGTCGGCCTCGGCGATGTCGTCCGCGACCCCCGCCTCGTCCCGCAGCACCCGCAACCACCCCACGTCCACCGCGCGGGTCCGGCCCGTCAGGGCGATCCGCAGCAGCTCCTCGACGTCGTTGATCGGCAGGTCCAGGTTGCGGGCCAGGAGGTTCCCGGTGCCCTGGGGGATGAGCCCCATCGAGGCGTCGGTCCCGGTGAGGCCCTCGGCGACGGCACGGACGGTGCCGTCACCGCCGATGGCGACCACCACCCGGGCGCCCCGCTCGACCGCCTCCCGGGTCTGGCCCACACCGGGGTCCTCCACCGTGGTGTCGAACCACAGGGGCTCGGGCAGGTAGCGCGCCGCGCACGCCTGGACCGACTGGTCCCGCAGGGCCGCGACGCCGGGCTTGGTGGGGTTGGCGACGAACGCCACCTGCGTGCGGGTCGCGTCGTCACGGTCACCTGCCGAGCCGGGTGCCCCCGGCGCGCCGGCCGACGGTGTGACCGGGACGCCGTGGCCCACCAGGGCCCGCCGGTTCAGCACCGCGAGGACGACCGCGACCGTCGCGAGCAGCAGGGCGGCCACGGCGACCCACTCGACCCACGTCATGGGCACACCGTAGGGGCCCGGGGGTCGTTACGCTCGTGATGTGATCGACCTGCGCCTCCTGAGGGACACCCCTGACGTCGTCCGTGCCAGCCAGCGTGCCCGGGGCGAGGACCCGGCCCTGGTCGACCAGGCCCTGGACCTGGACTCCCGACGCCGGGCCGCCCTGACCCGGTTCGAGCAGCTGCGCGCCGAGCAGAAGACCGCCGGCAAGGACGTGGCCCGCGCCACCGGTGAGCAGCGGACCGAGCTGCTGGCCCGCACCAAGCAGCTGGCCGCCGACGTCAAGGCCGCCCAGGCCGAGGCCACCGACGCCGGTGACCAGCTGGACCAGGTGCTCCTCGCGCTCAGCAACGTCGTCGCCGACGGGGTCCCCGCCGGGGGTGAGGACGACTACGTGGTGCTCCGGCACGTCGGTGAGCCCCGTGACCTGGCCGCCGAGGGCGTGACCGTCGCCGACCACCTGGAGATCGGTGAGCGGCTCGGGGCCCTGGACACCGCCCGCGGGGCGAAGGTCTCGGGCTCGCGGTTCTACTTCCTCACCGGTGTGGGCGCCCGCCTGGAGCTCGCGCTCCTCAACGCCGCCATGGACCGGGCCCTGGCCCACGGGTTCACCCCCATGATCACCCCCACGCTCGTGCGGCCCGAGGTGATGCGCGGGACCGGGTTCCTCGGTGCGCACGCCGACGAGGTGTACCGCCTGGAGGCCGACGACCTGTACCTGGTGGGCACCTCGGAGGTCGCGCTCGCGGGCTACCACGCCGAGGAGATCATCGACCTGTCCGACGGTCCGCTCAGGTACGCCGGGTGGTCGGCGTGCTACCGCCGGGAGGCCGGCTCGCACGGCAAGGACACCCGCGGCATCATCCGCGTGCACCAGTTCCACAAGGTCGAGATGTTCTGCTGGACCTCGGTCGAGGACGCCCCGGCCGAGCACGAGCGTCTGCTGGCCCTGGAGGAGGAGATGCTCGGGCTGGTCGAGCTCCCGTACCGGGTGATCGACGTCGCCGCGGGCGACCTGGGTTCCAGTGCTGCCCGCAAGCTGGACTGCGAGGCGTGGCTGCCCAGCCAGGAGCGGTGGCTGGAGCTGACGTCCACGTCGAGCTGCACCACGTTCCAGGCCCGACGGCTGGGGGTGCGTGAGCGCACCGCGGAGGGCGGTACCCGCACCGTCGCGACCCTGAACGGGACTCTGGCCACCACCCGGTGGATCGTCGCGATGCTGGAGAACCACCAGCAGGCCGACGGGTCGGTGACCGTCCCGCAGGGACTGCGCCCCTACCTGGGTGGGCTCGAGGTGCTGGAGCCGACGGGCCCCGCCCGGTGACCGGACCGCTGCTCGTCGCGCTCGACATCGACGGCACCCTCATGACCTACGCGGGTCTGCTGTCCGACGACGCGGTCGAGGCGGTGGGCGCGGTGCGCGCCGCGGGCCACCACGTGATCCTGTCCACGGGCCGGTCGGTGTACGCGACCGTCCCCGTCGCGCGCGCCCTGGGCATCGACCGGGGCTGGGCGGTGTGCTCCAACGGGTCGGTGACCGTGCGCCTGGACCCGTCCCTGCCCGAGGGGTACGAGCTCACCGAGGTGATCACGTTCGACCCGGGGCCGGCCCTGCGGGTCATGCACGAGGCGTTCCCCGAGGCGCACTTCGCCGTCGAGGAGGTCGGTGTCGGGTTCCGCATGAACAAGCCGTTCCCGGACGGGGAGCTGGAGGGCTCCCAGTCCGTCGTCGAGCTCGAGGAGCTCGCCGGTGACCACGTGACCCGGTTGATCGTCCGCAGCCCGCACCACACCCCCGAGCAGTTCCACGACCTGGTCGCGGACCTGGGCCTGTCGGACGTGACCTACGCGATCGGCTGGACGGCGTGGATGGACGTCGCCCCGGACGGGGTGTCCAAGGCCAGCGCGCTGGAGCAGCTGCGCGCGACCCTGGGTGTGCCGGCGGGGCGCACGGTCGCGGTGGGGGACGGGTCCAACGACGTCGAGATGCTGGCGTGGGCGGGCCGCGGCGTGGCGATGGGGCACGCGGCCGCGCACGTGCAGGACGCCGCCGACGAGGTCACCGGGACCATCGAGGAGGACGGTGCGGTGACCGTCCTGCGGTCGTTGACCCTCGGCACCGGTTGACGGGCCCACGGGCTGGCCCCCGCTGGCCCGCGCGGGCCTCGGGGGGCACAATCGGCGCCGTGGCGGCAGGCATCGACGACGTGGCCAGGCAGGCGGGGGTGTCCACCGCCACCGTGTCCCGTGCCCTGCGTGGCCTGCCGAACGTCCGTGAGGGGACCCGTGAACGGGTCCGGGCCGCCGCGGCGGCCCTGGGGTACGTCGCCTCCCCGTCCGCGGCGAGCCTGGCCTCGGGTCGCACCCGCGCGATCGGCCTGATCAGCCCGGTGGTGAGCCGCTGGTTCTTCGCCAACGTCATCGAGGGCGCCGAGCGCACCCTGCGTGCGCAGGGGTTCGACCTGCTGCTCTACACCTTCGAGGTCACCCGCGGCAGCGGGCGCACCGCCCGCGTGGACCCCGACGTCCTGCGCCGCCGGGTGGACGGGGTGCTCGTGGTGGGACTGCCCCTGGAGGCCGAGGAGGTCGAGTCGTTGCTGACCCTGGGGGCCCCGTTGGTGTGCGTGGGGTGGGGCGGCTCGGGTCAGGCGACGATCCGGCTGGACGACCGCGCGACCGGCCGTGCGGCCACCGAGCACCTGCTGGGTCTGGGCCACCGGGTCGTCGGGCACATCACCGGGGCGCCGGACGACGTCTCGGCCTGGTCCCCACCGGTCGAGCGCGAGGAGGGGTGGCGCGAGGCGCTCGCGGCCGCGGGGCTCCGGGCGGTGGAGTCGTTGCGGGTGCACGGGGGTTTCGACGTGGCGGGCGGACGGGCGTCGATGCACCGGCTGCTCGTGCAGCACCCGGAGGTGACCGCGGTGTTCGCGGCGTCGGACGAGATGGCGATGGGTGCGGTGCTGGCGCTGCGCGACCGCGGGTTGCGCGTGCCCCAGGACGTGTCGGTGATCGGCGTGGACGGCCATGACCTGGGCGAGCTGGTGGGTCTGACGACGATGGCGCAACCGGTGGCGGAGCAGGGTGGACTGGCCGCGCGGATGGTGCTGGAGATGATCGCTGGGGCGACGGTGGACCCGGAGGTCGTGGTCCCCACCCGCTTGGTGGTCCGCACCTCGACCGGGCCGCCACCGGTCTTCTCGTGACCGGTCCAGTGGCGTGGAGGGTTGCGTCGAGGTGAAGGTCAGGCCATGGTGGGAGCGCACCCACGCACCTCGGGGCGGGCGATCACCCGTGTGATCAAATCGTTACCCGGAAGTGTCCCGGTTGTGGCGGGTTCGGGTTGCAGCGTGAGCGTGCAAGCGTTTGCATGTAGCCGGTGCCCGATGACGCGCAACTGTTGACACGTGCGTACCCGGGTGCCGGACCGGGGCGTGAGAACGCCCACGACGACGTGGAGGATCTCAGATGCGCACCACAAGGAACCGCGGCCTGACCGCGGTCGCGGCCGGGGGATTCGCCCTGGCACTCACCCTCGCGGCCTGCACCCCGCCCCCGGAGGACAGCCCCGCTGGCCCCGGTGACGACGGTGACCGCGACCTCGCCGAGGGCTGCGAGGCCTTCGAGCAGTACGGGGACCTCTCGGGCACGTCGGTGAGCGTCTACACCTCGATCACCGCGCCCGAGGACCAGCCCCACATCGACTCCTACACCGAGTTCGAGCGCTGCACCGGCGCCGACATCGTGTACGACGGGTCCCGCGAGTTCGAGGCACAGCTGCCGGTCCGCGTGCAGGCCGGCAACCCCCCGGACATCGCCTACATCCCCCAGCCCGGTCTCCTGCAGACCATCGTCCGGGACTTCCCCGACGCCGTGGTCCCCGTCGGTGACCTCGCCGAGTCGAACGTCGACGAGTACTACGACCCGTCGTGGAAGGAGTACGGCACGGTCGACGGGACCTACTACGCCACCCCCCTCGGCGCGAACGTGAAGTCGTTCGTCTGGTACTCACCCGACGCGTTCGCCGACGCCGGCTACGAGATCCCCGAGACCTGGGACGAGCTCCTGGCTCTCTCGGACCAGATCGTCGACGACGGCGGGACCCCCTGGTGCGTGGGAATCGAGTCCGGAGACGCGACCGGCTGGCCGGCCACCGACTGGCTCGAGGACGTCATGCTCCGCACCGCCGGCCCCGAGGTCTACGACCAGTGGGTCGACCACGAGATCCCGTTCAACGACCCGGCCGTGGCCGAGGCCCTCGCCGCCGTCGGCGAGATCCTCAAGAACGAGGACTACGTGAACGCCGGCTTCGGCGACGTCCGCTCGATCGCCTCGACGCCGTTCACCGACGCCGGGTTCCCGATCCTGGACGGCGAGTGCTGGATGCACCGTCAGGCGTCGTTCTACGCCGCCAACTGGGAGTCGGCCGACCCCGACGTCCAGGTCGGTGAGAACGGTGACGTCTTCGCGTTCTACCTGCCCGGTGCCACCACCGACGAGAGCCCGCTCCTGGGCGGCGGAGAGTTCGTCGCCGCCTTCGACGAGCGCCCCGAGGTGCAGGCGTTCCAGGCGTTCCTGACCAGCCCCGAGTGGGTCAACGCCAAGATCCCCGAGCACCCGGACGGCGGGTGGGTCTCGGCCAACCGCGGTCAGGACATGGAGCTGTACGCCTCGCCCATCGACCGGCTGTCGGCCGAGCTGCTCGCCGACGACGACGCCGTGTTCCGGTTCGACGCCTCGGACCTGATGCCCGGTGAGGTCGGGTCCAACTCGTTCTGGACCGAGATGGTCAACTGGATCGCCAACGACAAGCCCGACCAGGACGTCCTCGACGACATCGAGGCCTCCTGGCCGTGACCTGACGGTCGCTGCGGGTGGTCTGCCGTGCCGCAGGCCACCCGCAGCGGCCTCACCCTCGCGGGTCGAGCCCCCTCGACACCCCACCCGGTCGACCTGACGGCGCGACGACGCCCTGCACGCGGAGGTAGCAGTGGAGTTCCTCGACAACACCAGGGCGTGGCTCGCCTACCTGTGGGCGCCGGTCTCGACCTGGCTCCTGAGGCCGGACGGCGCCGGCCACAAGTTCCTCCTCATGGCCGTGGCGATCATCCTGTTCGTCGTCGTCATGGGCCTGATCCTGCTGATGGTCGACCGCGGACGGCGCCTACCCACCTGGGTCGTGACGCTCGCGTTCGTCGGCCCGGCCGTGGCGTTCCTCGGGTTCGGCCTGGTGTACCCGGCCGTGCGCACCATCTACGCCTCGTTCTTCAACCGCAACGGCCAGGAGTTCATCGGCCTCGACAACTACGTCCGGGCCTTCACCCAGTCCGAGTTCCAGATCGTCCTGCGCAACACCGCGCTGTGGGTGATCCTCGTGCCGCTGGTCGCCACCCTGATCGGTCTGGTCTACGCGGTCGTCGTCGACCGCACCCGGTTCGAGCGGGTCGCCAAGACCCTGGTCTTCCTGCCCATGTCGATCTCGATGGTCGGTGCGGGCATCATCTGGCGGTTCATGTACGAGTTCCGCCAGGAGGGCGCCACCCAGACCGGCCTGCTGAACCAGGTGCTCGTCTGGCTGGGCCTGCAACCCAAGCAGTTCCTCATGGACACCCCGGAGAACACGTTCTTCCTCATCGCCGTCATGGTGTGGATCCAGGCGGGCTTCGCCATGACGATCCTGGCCGCGGCGATCCGCGCGATCCCCGACGACATCGTCGAGGCGGCACGCCTGGACGGGCTCACCGGCATCCGCATGTTCCGCTACATCACCGTCCCCTCGATCCGGCCGGCCCTGGTCGTGGTGCTCACCACCATCGCCATGGCCACCCTGAAGGTGTTCGACATCGTGCGGACGATGACCGCGGGCAACTACCAGACCTCGGTCGTCGCCAACGAGTTCTACACGCAGAGCTTCCGGGCCCGGGACGCGGGCTTCGGTGCCTCGCTCGCGGTGATCCTCTTCATCCTGGTGATCCCGATCGTCATCTACAACGTCCGTCAGATGCGGCTCGCGGAGGAGATCCGATGACCACCACGCCCCCTCCGCCCCAGGGGTTCGCCACCCAGACCACGGGGGAGGCCCCCGGTGGGGCGCCCCCCGGCCGCAAGGACGCCCGCGGACGGTTCCGACGCCGCACGGCCGACGCGAAGGCCCGGCTCAGCTCCCCGTGGGCGTCCGGCATCGCGATCGTCATCGCCATCCTGTGGACGATCCCCACCCTCGGGCTGTTCATCACCTCGTTCCGGCCCTCGGGCGACATCCGCGCCGACGGGTGGTGGAACGTGCTCCGCACGCCGCGGTTCACGCTCGACAACTACCGGGACGCGCTCGCCGGCTCGACCAACATGACCGAGTACTTCGTGAACTCGATCGCCATCACGCTGCCGGCGGTGGTCATCCCCATCAGCATCGCCCTGCTGGCGGCCTACGCGTTCGCCTGGATCGAGTTCCCCGGGCGCAACACCCTGTTCGTCGCGGTGTTCGCGCTGCAGATCGTCCCCATCCAGATCACGATGATCCCGCTGCTCAGCCAGTACAACACCTGGGGCCTTGCGGGGTCGTTCTGGGCGGTCTGGCTGTCGCACTCGATCTTCGCCCTGCCGCTGGCGATCTTCCTGCTGCACAACTTCATGAAGGACATCCCGCCGTCCCTCATCGAGGCGGCGCGCGTGGACGGCGCCGGGCACGTGAAGATCTTCTTCAAGGTGCTGCTGCCGCTGCTCGTGCCCGCGATCGCCGCGTTCGCGATCTTCCAGTTCCTGTGGGTGTGGAACGACCTGCTCGTCGCACTCGTCTTCGCGGGCGGTCCGGACGTGCGCCCGCTGACGGTGTTCATCGCCGAGCTCGCCGGTACCCGGGGCCAGACCTGGCACCTGCTGTCCGCCGGTGCGTTCATCTCGATGGTCATCCCGGTGATCGTGTTCCTGTCCCTGCAGCGGTACTTCGTCCGCGGTCTGCTGGCCGGTTCGGTCAAGGGGTGAGCCCGCGAGTGCCGGACGTCCTGGCGGGGCGGGGCACGGGTAGGTTGACGTCGTGACGACCTGGCTGTCCTCGCCCGCCCACCAGCGGTGGCTCGAGGCCGAGACCGACCGGCTGCTCACCTTCTCCCACGGGACACCGGTCCCGGACGGGTTCGGGTGGGCCGGCCCGGACGGGACGGTGGACCGCTCGCGCGCCACGGAGCTGTGGATCACGTGCCGCATGACGCACTCCCACGCCCT
Organism: Cellulomonas bogoriensis 69B4 = DSM 16987; assembly: GCF_000767165.1. GTDB lineage: Bacteria > Actinomycetota > Actinomycetes > Actinomycetales > Cellulomonadaceae > Actinotalea > Actinotalea bogoriensis. Next base: position 1,649 of record NZ_AXCZ01000078.1, on the reverse strand, counting down.
GGGAACCCTGCTCGGCCGGCCGGCCAGCGGACCGCTGGTCGACCACGGCCTCGCAGCCCTGGCCGGGCCCCTGCAGGACCAGGTGCACGGAGGGTGGTTCGCGGCCGTGGGGCCCGACGGCCCGACCGACACGACCAAGGGTGCCTACCCCCACGCGTTCGTCGTCCTGGCCGCGGCGAGCGCCACCCTGGCGGGCCGCGCGGGGGCGCGGGAGCTGCTGGACCGGGCCCTGGCCGTCTCCCAGGACAGGTTCTGGGACGAGGACGCGGGCATGGTCGTGGAGTCCTGGGACAGGACGTTCACCGCGTGCGAGGAGTACCGGGGCGTCAACGCCACCATGCACACGGTCGAGGCGTACCTGGTCGCCGCCGACGCGACGGGGGACCGGCTGTGGCTGGACCGCGCCGCCCGGATGACCGGACGGGTCGTGGACGGGTTCGCCCGCGACCACCGGTGGCGCATCCCCGAGCACTTCGACACCGCGTGGCGCCCGGTGCTGGACCACAACGCCGACGAGCCGGCCCACCCGTTCCGTCCCTTCGGCGCGACCGTCGGGCACTGGTTCGAGTGGGCCCGTCTGACCCTGCACCTGCGGGCGTCCCTCGTCGCGCAGGGCGACGAGGTGCCTGCCTGGATGCTCCAGGCGCCGCAGGAGCTCGTCGAGGCGGGGGTCCGTGAGGGCTGGGGCGCCGACGGGCACCCCGGCTTCGTGTACACGGTCGACTGGGACGGGCGCCCGGTGGTGACCCAGCGCATGCACTGGGTGCTGTGCGAGGCGATCGCCGCGGTCTCCGCGTTGCACGCCGTGACCGGTGACGAGCGGTACGCGGCCTGGTACCAGCAGTGGTGGGAGCACGCCGCCCACAGGTTCATCGACCACGAGCGCGGTTCGTGGCACCACGAGACCGACCCCGACGGTCGGCCGGCGACGGGGACGTGGGCCGGCAAGCCGGACGTCTACCACGCGCTGCAGGCCACGCTCCTGCCACGGCTGCCCCTGGCGCCCGGGCTGGCGGCGGGGTTGGCGCACGGGCTGCTCCGCTGAACCGAGCGGCGCGGGAGCCTCAGCCGGCCGAGATGACCGTCACGGGAGCAGCAGGACCTTGCCGAAGACCTCCCCGGACGCCATGAGCTCGTGGGCACGGGCCGCCTCGTCCAGCGGCAGGGTGGTGTGCACCACCGGGCGCACCCGGCCGGCGACGACGTGCGGCCACACGTGCTCGCGCACGTCGGCGACGATCGCGGCCTTCTCGTGCGCGGGGCGCGAGCGGAGCGTGGTGCCCAGCACCGTCGCACGTCGGGCGAGCAGGCGGCCCAGGTCGAGCTCACCGCGCCGGCCCTTCTGCAGGCCGATGACCGCCAGCCTGCCCCCGGTGGCCAGGGCCTGCAGGTTGCGACCCAGGTAGGCGGCGCCCACCACGTCCAGGACGACGTCCGCGCCCCGGCCGTCGGTGGCGTCGGCCACGACCTCCACGAAGTCCTCGGCCCGGTGGTCGATCACGACCTCGGCCCCCAGGTCGCGGCAGCGTGCGGCACGCACCGGCCCACCGGCGGTGGTCAGCACCCGTGCCCCGAGGGCGACGCCGAGCTGGACGGCGAACGTGCCCACCCCGCCTGAGCCGCCGTGCACCAGCAGCGTCTGGCCGGGG
>NZ_AXCZ01000077.1 GCF_000767165.1 Cellulomonas bogoriensis 69B4 = DSM 16987 | reverse complement strand
GCCGGGACCGCGAAGGACGGGGCCACCACCGAGGGCACCTTGGGCTGCGCGGTGCCGTGGGGTGGGGTCAGGGCGGACCAGGAGCCCGTGCCGACCGTCCGTGCCAGGTACTGGCCGCGCGCGTCCGGCTGGGCGTCCACGCGCTGCTGGCTGCCCGACGGAGGGTTGCGCACCAGGCGCAGTGCCGTGGGCTCCAGGTTGCGCCGCGGTGGAGGCGTGCGGGTGACCGGCGAGACGTCCACGATCCGGCGACCGTCGGCGCCCTCGATGATCCCGACCTGGAGCAGCTCGACCTGCCAGCCCGGCTGCAGCAGGAACTCGATGACGTCCTCGACGTCCGGGGCGATCTCGGAGCACACCAGCAGCAGGCGCGCACCGGCACCGACCGTGGACGGTGACAGAAGCGCCGAGGCAGGGACCGTCTGCCGGAACGCCGCCAGGTGGGCCGCGAACCTGTCCGGGCCACCCTGGTAGGCCTGGGCGAGGTCGAAGGTGCTCAGGCGTGCCGCCTGGCCTGCGTACCGCAGGGCCCGCAGGCAGGCCTCGCGGTCCAGGACCGCCACGACCTCGACCACCACCGGCTGCCCGGCGGCGTCGACCGCCAGCAGGTGGGGCTCGTCCGCCCCGGCCTCTCGGGCACGCAACGGCAGCAGCTGCTCACCGAGGAGCGCGTCCAGGTGGTCGGCGACGACCGAGGACGTCTCCGGCCCGAACGCGTTGCGCGCGGGCTGCAGCGGCTCCACCGGCACCGACCTTCCACCCTCGACCTGGAACATAGGCATGGCTTCTTCCCCGACGCCCCCGCACTCGACCGCGCTTGACCAATTCGGTCAATCCTGACACGTCGACCCTAAAGGGAGAAGGGGTATGTCCGATATGCACCATTAGTGTGAATCTGCGGGCGCGGCGGTACCGGTCGGCAGGGTCAGCACCCGGTCGCGGCGCTCGTCAGCGGGGCAGTCGCTCGGCGAGCAGCTGGGCCAGGTGCATCCCGCCCCGGCCCGCCAGCTGGTCGGCCTGCGTCCGGCACGAGAACCCGTCGGCGAGGAACACCGTCCCCGGCTCGGCGTCGCGCAGCGCCGGCAGCAGGGCGTTCTCCGCGACCGCCACCGAGACGTCGTAGTGGCCCTTCTCCATGCCGAAGTTGCCCGCCAGGCCGCAGCAGCCCGCGAGCGTGCTGAGCGTGGCGCCCGCCCGCGTCAGCAACGTCTTGTCCGCGTCGAATCCCATCACCGAGTGCTGGTGGCAGTGGGGCTGGGCCACCACGGTCACCCCCTCCAGGCTCGGCGGGGTCCAGGCGGTCCCCAGCGGGGCCGGGGCCGTGAGGACCTCGGCCAGGGTGTAGGTGGAACGGGACACCGCGACCGCACGCGGGTCGTCGGGGATCAGCTCGACCAGGTCCGAGCGCAGCACGGCCGTGCAGGACGGCTCCACACCCACGATCGGCACCCCGTTGACCGCGTACGGCCCCAGGACCTCCAGCAGGCCCTGCAGGCGCTTGCGGGCACCGGTCAGCTGGCCGGTGCTGATCCACGTCAGTCCGCAGCAGGCGGGCTCGTCGGGGACGATCACGTCGTACCCCGCGGCGACCAGCACCTCCAGGACCGCGCGCGGGGCGTCCGGGTCGAACCCGTCGCTGAACGAGTCCGCCCACAGCACCACCCGCGGGCGTTCCTCCCCCGGCACCGCGGGCGGGGCGTCCGCCCCGGCCGGTCGCCGCGAGCTGCCGGCCGCGTGCTCCACCCCGTCACCGTTGCGCTGCCACCACCGGGTGAACGACTCACGGGAGAACCTCGGGATGCTGCGCCGGGTGTCCATGCCCCCGACCTTCAGCACCAGTCGCGCCAGAGGCCGCACACCGAGCGCCGTGTTCGCCACGGTCGCCAGCCGCAACCGGTCGACCAGGCGCGTCCACCGGGGCAACCACCCCAACGCGTAGTGGTTCACCGGCCGCAGCCGCCGCCGGTACGTGCGGTGCAGCACCTCGGCCTTGTACTGGGCCATGTCCACGCCCGCCGGGCAGTCCCGCGAGCACGCCTTGCAGCTCAGGCACAGGTCCAGCACCTCGTGGACCTCCCGCGAGCGCCACCCGTCGCCCACGATCGTGCCGTTGGCCATCTCCTGCAGGACGCGGGCCCGTCCACGGGTGACGTCCTTCTCGTCGCGGGTCGCCAGGTACGACGGGCACATGAACCCGCCGGCCGCGGTGCTGTCGGCCCGGCACTTGCCCACCCCCACGCACCGGTGGACCGCGGTGGTGAAGTCCCCGCCGTCGTGGGGGAAGGTGAACCCGTCGGTGCGGCGCAGGGGGACGGCGTGGGGGCGGCGCAGGTCGGCGTCCACCGGGCGCGGGTCGACCAGCACCCCGGGGTTCATGAGGTTGTTCGGGTCGAAGAGCTGCTTGACCCCGCCGAACAGGTCCAGGACGTCGGCGCTGTAGATGAGCGGGAGCAGCTCGGAGCGGGCACGCCCGTCACCGTGCTCGCCCGACAGGGAGCCCCCGTACCGGGCGACCAGCCGGGCCGCCTCGGTCATGAACCGCCGGAAGCCGGGCACGTCCTCGCCCCGCTCCAGGGGCAGGCCGATGCGCACGTGGATGCACCCGTCGCCGAAGTGCCCGTAGGGCAGCCCGTCGACGCCGTGCTCGGCCATGAGAGCGTCGAAGTCCCGCAGGTAGGCACCCAGGCGCTCCGGCGGGACGGCGGCGTCCTCCCACCCGGGCCACGCCTGGGAGCCGTCGGGGGTGCGGCCGGCGAGGCCGGCCCCGTCGGCACGGATCTGCCACATGGCCGTCGCCTCGGCCCCCGGTGGGATGACCCGCCCGGCGAGGGCACCTGCGTCGGCGGCCATCGCGCGGGCGCGCTCCAGGGCCTCCTCGCGGGTGGCGCCGCCCATCTCGACCATCAACCAGCCGGCGCCCTCGGGCAGGTCGGGCACCTGGGCCTCGCCCCGGTGCCTGCGCACCACGTCGACCAGGCGGGCGTCCAGGCCCTCGATCGCCAGCGGGTCGTGCGCCAGAAGTGCCGGTACGGCGTCCGCGGCGGACGGCATGTCCGGGTAGCCCAGGACCACCAGCACCGCGGCGTCCGCCACGGGGACCAGGCGCACGGTCGCGCCCAGCACGGTGACCAGGGTGCCCTCGGTGCCGACCAGCATCTTCGCCAGGTCGGTGCCGTGCTCGGGCAGCAGGTGCTCCAAGGAGTAGCCCGACACCTGGCGGCCGAACCTGCCGAGCTCGGTGCGGATCGTGGACATGCCGGCGGTCACGAGCGACCCCAGTCCCGGGACGACGTCCAGGGCGCCGTCGCCCGCGCCCGCGGTGAACCGTCGCCCGGTGCCGTCCACGACGTCCAGGGACACGACGTTGTCGGCCGTGCGCCCGTACGCCACCGCGTGCGGGCCGCACGCGTTGTTGCCGATCATGCCCCCGAGGGTGGCCCGGTTCTGGGTCGAGGGGTCGGGGCCGAACCGCAGCCCGTGGGGGGCCGCGGCCCGCTGCAACGAGCTCATCACCACACCCGGCTCCACGACCGCGGTGCGTGCCTCGGGGTCGATGTGACCGATCGCCGTCAGGTGCCGGGAGGTGTCGACCACGATGCCGGTCCCGACCGCGTTGCCGGCGACGGAGGTGCCACCCCCGCGCATCGTCAACGGGACCCCCGCGGTGCGTGCGACCTCGTGCGCGGCGAGGACGTCGTCCACGTCCCTGGCGATCACCACCACGGCGGGCGGGACACGGTAGTTCGAGGCGTCCGTGGAGTACTCCGCCCGCCGCCGGGAGGAGGAGTCGACCTCGCCGTGGACCACGCGGCGCAGCATCGAGACGAGCTCGGTCTGCTCGGGCGCCGGGGTGGCGGACGAACCGTGGGGCTGGGTGGTGGTCGGCACGGCCCGATCCTGCCACGCACACCCCGTGCGCGGGCGGGACGTCTGCCCCGCGCTCGGGGTGCGGGCCCGCCCGACCCGGGTGAGCCTGGAGGGAGGAGGGACACCACCCGAGGAGGACGCATGCGAGCAGTCACCTGGCAGGGCAACGAGAAGGTCGGTGTCGAGACCGTCCCCGACCCCACCGTGCAGGAACCCACCGACGTGGTGATCCGGGTGACGTCCACCGCGATCTGCGGCTCGGACCTGCACCTGTACTCCACGTTGGGGATGTTCATCGACACCGGGGACGTCCTGGGTCACGAGGCGATGGGGTACGTCGAGGCCGTCGGCCCCGAGGTCACCCGCCTGGAGGTCGGTGACCGGGTGGTCGTGCCGTTCGTCATCGCGTGCGGGTCGTGCCACATGTGCGCCCAGGGCCTGACCACCCAGTGCGAGACGACGCAGAACCGTGCCCACCGCAAGGGTGCGTCCCTGTTCGGGTACACCAAGCTGTACGGGCAGGTGCCCGGCGGGCAGGCCGAGTACCTGCGGGTGCCCCACGCCCAGTTCGGTCCGACGGTCGTCCCCGACGACGGGTCGCCAGACGAGCGGTGGCTGTACCTGTCGGACGTGCTGCCCACCGCGTGGCAGGGCGTGGAGTACGCCCAGGTCCCCGACGGCGGGAGCGTCGCGGTGCTCGGTCTGGGGCCCGTGGGCCAGATGGCCGCGCGCGTCGCCGCCCACCGCGGTGCCGGGAAGGTCATCGGTGTGGACATGGTGCCCGAGCGCCTGGCCATGGCCCGGCGCCACGGCATCGACGTGGTGGACCTGCGGGACCACGACGACGTCGTGGCCGCCGTCGCGGACATGACCGACGGGCGCGGCCCGGACTCCGTCATCGACGCGGTCGGTATGGAGGCGCACGGCTCACCGGTCGCGCACGCCACCCACAAGGCCGCCGCCCTCATGCCCGACGCCGTGGCCCGCACCGTCATGGACAAGGCCGGGATCGACCGGCTCGCCGCCCTGCACACCGCCGTGGCGATGGTCAGGCGTGGCGGCACGATCTCGCTGTCCGGGGTGTACGGGGGCGCCGCCGACCCGCTGCCGATGATGGACCTGTTCGACAAGCAGGTCACCCTGCGCATGGGGCAGGCGAACGTGCAGCACTGGCTGCCCGAGATCCAGCCCCTGGTCGAGCGGCAGGACGACCCCCTGGGCGTGCTCGACCTGCGCACCCACCGGGCGCCCCTGCAGGCCGCGCCCGAGCTGTACGAGACGTTCCAGAAGAAGGACGACGGGTGCATCAAGGTCGTCCTGGACCCCGCCGCCTGACGGTGCTCCACCACACGCGCGGGGGCCCGGCACCGCGCCGTGCGGTGCCGGGCCCCTGCGGTCGTGCCGTACGCCGCCGGTCAGGCCAGGGCGGCGTCCAGGGTGATGTCCACACCCGCGAGCGCCTTGCTGATCGGGCAGGAGTCCTTCGCCTGCGCGGCGACGGTCGCGAACGCGTCCGCGTCCAGCCCGTCGACCTCCCCACGGACCGTCAGGAGGATGCCGGTCAGGTGGAAGCCGCCGGCCGGGTCGGGCGCGAGGCTCACGTCGGCGGACACGTGCAGGGTCTGCGGGGTGCCGCCGGCCTCCCCGATCAGGGCCGACAGCTGCATCGCGTAGCAGGAGGAGTGCGCGGCGGCGACGAGCTCCTCGGGGCTGGTGGTCCCGTCCGCGTCGTCCGCGGCGCGCCTGGGGAAGGACACGTCGTAGGTGCCGATCTTGGAGCTGGTGAGCTCGACCTGGCCACCGCCCTCGGCGAGCGTGCCGTTCCAGGCGGTGCGTGCGGTACGTGTGGGCATGTCAGACCTCCGTTGCATGGGCGGGACGCCCCGACGCTAACGAGGACCGCCGTCGGATGCACCCCGGCACCGCGGTGGGGGCGCCCGACGTGACCCCGCCCGTGGTGCCCCCCGGTGTGACCGACCCGCGCCTGCGGGCGGCGTTCGCGGCGTGCCCGCGGGAACGGTTCCTGCCTGAGGCGCAACGGCCGGCCGCCTCACGCGACGCACCCCTGCCGTTGGGGCACGGGCAGACCTGCAGCCAGCCGTCCACCGTCGCGGCGATGCTCGAGCTCCTGGACGTCCCGGCCGGGGCCCGCGTCCTGGACGTCGGGGCGGGAAGCGGGTGGACGACCGCGCTGCTGGCGCACCTCGTGGGTCCGACCGGGGTCCCTTCGACCGGGTGCTCGTCTCGGCGATGGCGGGCGAGCTGCCTGCGGCCCTGGTGGCACAGCTCGCCACCGAGGGGGTCATGGTCGTCCCCGTCGCCGGTCGGATGCTGCGGGTCCGCCGCGGGACCGACGACGGCACAGGCGTCGTCGTCACCGAGCACGGTGCTTACCGGTTCGTGCCCCTGCGGTGACCCGGGACGTCGCTGCCCGACCCGGCGTCCCGGGCACCGGTGCCCGGCCCGGCGTCCCCGGCGTCGACGTCCGACTCGACGTCCGACTCGACGTCAGACTCGACGTCCAGGACCTCGGCGACCTCCTCGGCCTCGATGAGGTGGTCGCGGTCGCGGGTGCGCGCCTCGGCCACGAGCAGGACCACGACGATCGCCGCCCCCAGGGCCGCCAGCCCCACGGCGCCGGCCAGCCCGTCGCCCGGGGCCAGGAGGGTGCGGTCGTCGGCCTGCCAGGGCCACAACGCCCGCAGGGAACCCGCCATCAGGCCCGTCATCACGACCAGGGTGAGGCGGTGGTGGCGGTCCAGCAGCCACTGCAGGCCCGTCACGAACGCCCCGAGCCCGACCACCGCACCCAGGGCGAACACCCCCAGGTAGGCCAGGTCGAGGTCGTTGACGGCCGCCAGCGTCGGCTCGTACAGCCCGACCGTCAGCAGCAGGAACGAGCCCGACACCCCGGGCAGGACCAGCGCGCACACCGCGAACGCCGCCGCCAGGGCCACCACACCGAGCCCCGGCTCCTGCTGGGCGACCGGCGGCAGGCCCGTCAGCGTGAACGCCAGCGCCGCGGCTCCCACGCCCACCAGCACCTCGACCGGGCGCCAGCGGCCCCCCACCATGCGGGCGGGGACCACCAGGGACGCGAGGATCAGCCCCGCGAACATGGCCCGCGCCTGGACGGGGTGGTCCTCGAGGACCGGCTCCAGGACCCGGGCACCGACCACGATCGCGGTCAGCATGCCCGCACCGATCGGCAGCAGCGCGCCCCAGCGGACCTGGGCGGCGTGCTCCCGTGCAGCGGCGCGGGCCTCGGCCCCGCCCCACACCGACAGGCCCAGGACCACGGCCCGGACCAGGTGGCCGGCCGAGCGGATGATCGTCTCGTACACGCCCACCACCAGGGCGATGGTGCCACCGCTGACGCCGGGGACGATCTCGGCCAGGCCGATCAGCGCGCCCCGCAGGGCCATGCCCGCGCGGGTCAGCCACGGACGGTCGGCCTCGGGTACGGGTCGCGCTGCGGTCACAGGGTGAGCGTACGGGTGCGGCCCGGGACCGTGCGTCGAGGTGACGGTCCCGGGCCGCAGTCGTGGGGTCAGCGCGTCTGGTCACCCCCCGAGCTGACCGCGGCCCGGCCGGCCTCCAGGCGGGCGACCGGGACCCGGAACGGGGAGCAGGACACGTAGTCCAGGCCCACCTCGTGGAAGAAGTGCACCGACTCGGGGTCACCGCCGTGCTCCCCGCACACCCCGAGGGTCAGGTCGGGGCGGGCCCGACGCCCCTCCTCCACCGCGATCCGCACCAGGCGACCCACGCCGCGACGGTCGATCGTCTCGAAGGGCGACACGCTGATCACGCCGCGCTCGGTGTACTCGCTGAAGAACGCCCCCTCCACGTCGTCACGGGAGAAGCCCCAGGTGGTCTGGGTCAGGTCGTTGGTGCCGAACGAGAAGAACTCCGCCGCCTGGGCCATCCGGTCGGCGGTGAGCGCCGCACGCGGCAGCTCGATCATGGCGCCGACCGGGATGCTCAGCTCGACGCCCTCGGCCTCGGCGACCTCGGCGATGAGGCGTTCGGCCTCGTCACGGACCAGGAACAGCTCCATGACCGACGCCGCCAACGGGACCATGATCTCGGCGTGGGGCCTGCCCCCGGCGCGCAGCCGACGGGCCGACGCCTCTGCCACCGCCCGGATCTGCAGCGCGAACAGGCCCGGGACCACCAGGCCCAGACGCACACCGCGCAGGCCCAGCATCGGGTTCGCCTCGTGCATGCGCTGCACCGCGGCCAGGAGCGCCCGGTCCCGCTCGACCTGCTCCCCCGACTCCCCACGCTCCTGGGCGAGGGCCACCTGCACCGACAGCTCGGTCAGGTCCGGCAGGAACTCGTGCAGCGGCGGGTCGATCAACCTGATCGTGGTGGGCAGGCCGTCCATCTCGGTGAGCAGGTCCTCGAAGTCCGTGCGCTGCAACGGCAGGAGGGCCTCGAGCGCGGCCTCCCTCTCACCGTCGTCGGCGGCCAGGATCAACCGCTCGATCAGGACCCTGCGCTCCCCCAGGAACATGTGCTCGGTGCGGCACAGCCCGATGCCCTGCGCACCCCACGACCGTGCCCGGTGGGCGTCCGGGGCGGTGTCGGCGTTGGCGTGCACGCGCAGACGTCGCACCGTGTCGGCGTGGGTGAGGACCCGGTCGACCGCCCGCACCAGCTCGGCGGTCTCCTCGTCCCCCTCGGGCAGGTGCGCCAGCGCCGCGTCCAGGCCCTCCTCCAGGTAGTGGACCACCGGGGAGGGCACCACCGGCACCGACCCGAGGAAGATCTCACCGCTGGACCCGTCGATCGCGATCGTCTCGCCCTCGCGGACCACCACGTCCCCGACGGTGATCGTGCGGGCCACGACGTCCACGTCCAACGCGTCGGCCCCGACCACGCACGTGGTGCCCATGCCGCGGGCGACCACCGCCGCGTGGGAGGTCTTGCCGCCACGGGAGGTCAGCACCCCCACGGCGGCGATCATCCCACCCAGGTCGTCGGGGTTCGTCTCCCTGCGGACCAGGATGACGTCCTCGCCCGCGGCGGCCCGCTCCTGGGCGGTCGCAGAGCTGAACACCGCCGCGCCGACGGCCGCCCCCGGGGACGCCGCCATGCCGGTGGCCAGCAGGGTACGGTCGGCGTCGACGTCGAACTGCGGGAACATCAGCTTGGACAGCTGGGCGCCGGTGACCCGCTCCAGGGCCTCGTCCAGGGTGATGAGGTGCTCGTCGACCAGCTGGGTCGCGATCCGGAACGCCGCACCGGCCGTCCGCTTGCCCACCCGGGTCTGCAGCATCCACAGCTTGCCGCGCTCGACGGTGAACTCGATGTCGCACAGGTCCCGGTAGTGGGTCTCCAGGCGCCGCATGGCCTGGCGCAGCTCGGCGAACGACGTGGGGTCCAGCTCCTCGAAGTCCGCCAGGGTCAACGTGTTGCGGATGCCGGCCACCACGTCCTCCCCCTGCGCGTTGGGCAGGTAGTCGCCGTAGTCGCCGGTCCGGCCGGTGGCCGGGTCCCGGGTGAAGCACACCCCGGTGCCGGAGTTCTCACCCAGGTTCCCGAACACCATCGAGACCACGTTGACCGCGGTTCCCAGGTCGTTGGGGATCCGCTCCCTGCGCCGGTACAACCGGGCCCGGTCGGTGTTCCAGGAGTTGAACACCGCGGTGATCGCCAGGTCCAGCTGCTCACGCGGGTGCTGGGGGAACTCCCGCCCGGACTCCTCCCGGACGATCGTCTTGAACTGCTCGACCAGCTCGTGCAGGTCGGCTGCCGTCAGGTCGGTGTCCGCGGTCACCCCACGGGCGACCTTCATGGCGTCCAGGGCGTCGGCGAACCTGTCGCCGTCGATGTCCAGGACGGTCTTGCCGAACATCTGGATCAGACGCCGGTAGGAGTCCCACGCGAACCGCTCGTCACCGGAGAACTTGGTCAGGCCCTGCACCGACGCGTCGTTCAGGCCGATGTTCAGGACCGTCTCCATCATCCCGGGCATGGAGTACTTGGCGCCGGAACGGACGGACACCAGCAACGGGTCGTGGAAGTCGCCCAGGGCCCGGCCCAGGGTGTCCTCCAGGCGCCGCAGCGCCATGGTGACCTCGACCCGGAGCTCGGGGGGCAGCTCGCCGCTGGACATGTACGCCCGGCACGCCTCGGTGGTGATCGTGAAGCCGGGTGGCACCGGCAGGCCCAGGCGGGTCATCTCGGCGAGGTTCGCCCCCTTGCCGCCGAGCAGGTCCTTGAGGTCCTTGTTGCCTTCGCTGAAGTCGTAGACGTAGGTGGCCACGGGTGCGCCTCTCTGCGCGGGACGTCGGCCCCTTTGCCGACGTCACTTCTCCCCAGCGTGCGCCTGTCGCACCCCACCGGCCAAGGGACCTTGGCCCCGGACCGGCACCTGCCCGTCACCCGACGGCCCGACGGGCTACTGCACCGGGTCCTCGGGCCCGAAACCCACCAGCCGCAGCCGGCGCGCGTCGTTCACGACGATCTCGTAGGTGTGGGTCTGCAACGACGCCGGGGTGTCGGACCCGGCGCGCACGAACCGGCCGGACAACGCGTCCAGCTCACCGGCGCCCATCGCCAGCAGCAGGTCCACGCTCGCCTCGACCGGCGTCCAGTCGCTCCGCCCCTCGTGCAGGGGCATCTGGCGCGTCATGTCCGTCACGACCACGCCGGGCGCGAGGTCGAACACCCGGATGCCCTGGTCCCGGTACTGGGCGTCCAGCAACGTGGTGAACCGCGACAGGGCGCCCTTGCTGATCCCGTACCCGGTGTACGTGGGGCTCGCCCGGTGCCCCGAGCCCGAGTTGATGTTCACCACGCGCCCGCCCCCGCGGCTGATCATCCCGGGCAGGACCTCCCGGGTGACGGTCAACGGCCCGCGCACGTTCACCTCGACCACCCGCCACAGGTCGTCCAGGTCGTCCTCGCCGAACGGGACCTCGGACCTCTCGATCACCCCGGCGTTGTTCACCAGGAGCCCGAGCCCACCGTGGTCGACGAACCCCTCCTCCACGGCGGCGACCGCCGCCCGGACCGCGCCCCGGTCGACCACGTCCACCTCGGCCACCAGCGGCTCGTGCTCGGCGCCGGCCTCGACCGCCTCGTGGGCCACGGCCTGCAGGTGGGCGCCGGTACGCCCCACCAGGGCCACCGCCCACCCCTCGCGCGCGAGCCCCAGGGCCAGGGCACGACCGATCCCGCGGCCGGCACCGGTGACCAGGGCGGTGCGGGGGGTCTGGAGCATCTGCGGGACACCGGGGCCGTGGTCGGCGGACGTCTGCGTCATGTCGTCATCCTCACCCACCCGGGCCCACCTCGCAGGGCGAGACGCCCGGCACCGGCGCGACCATGCCCACCAGACGCAGGTCCGGCCGTCGGGGCACCCCGTACCGCTCGTCGCCGTAGGGGAAGGGGTGCACGGTGCCGTCCGGGACGAACCCCCGCCGCCGGTACCAGTCGATCAGCTCCGTCCGCTGCTCCAGGACGGTGATCTCCAGCACCCCGGCGCTCCAGCGCTCACGGACCAGGGTGCCCGCCGCGTCCAGCATCGACCGACCCAGGCCCCCGCCCTGCCTGGCCGGGGTCACCGCGAACATCCCGAGGTAGGCGTGGGTGCCGCGGCGCTCCAGGTGGCAGCAGGCCACCACCTGCGGGCCCTCGAGCCCCAGCAGCACGAGACTGCCCGGTGCGGCCACCAGGTCGGTGACCATCGCCGCGTCGGCGCGCTGCCCGTCGAGCAGGTCGGCCTCCGTGGTCCACCCCGCCCGGCTGCTCTCACCCCGGTACGCCGACTGGACCAGCGCCGCGACGGCACCGGCGTCGGCCGCGGTCGCCACCCGGGTGGTCAGGCTCACCGTCGGCCGGTCACAGTCCCTCGGCGACCGCGGCGCTGACCCGCAGCCAGGCCTGCCGGCTGTCCGGCGACAGCGCGTCGACGTCGATCGGCCCACCCGCCACCAGGGCACGGTCGTAGGGGACGTCGATCACCGAACGGGTCAGCCGGCCGAAGTGCTCGTGCAGACGCTCGGCCAGCTCCCGGTCCCGCCGGGGCGCCGGGTCGGACAGGACCGTCACCGCGTTGCGGACGATGTCCTCGTGACCGGTGGCCCGCAGCGCGTCGACCGCCCACGCGGCGGACTGGGCGGTGTCCTCACGGACGGTCGAGACGATCACGACCTGGTCGGCGACCTCGATCGCGGCCTGCCAGTTCGAGGCCCGCATGTTGTTGCCGGTGTCCACGACCATCACCCGGTAGAAGCGGGTCAGGGTCCGGTGCAGGGCCCGGAACGCCTCGGCGTCGATCGACGCGGCCGAGGCGGCGTCCTCGTCCGAGGCCAGCACGTCCACGTGCGCCCCGGGCTGGGTGCGGACATAGGCGTCGAGGTCACCCATGCGCGCGGAGTCCGGGGCCGCGAACCGGTCCAGGTCCCGCAGCAGGTCCACCGCGGTGCTCTGGTGCCACGACGACTGCGAGCGCCACCCCAGGGTGCCCCGGGTCTCGTTGTTGTCCCACGCCAGGGCCGAGCCGCTGCGGTGCTCACCGAACGTCGAGGCGATCAGCATCGTCGCGGTGGTCTTGTGCGCGCCGCCCTTGGGGTTGATCACCACCACGGTGCGCGGGCCGTCCAGGCTGCGCTGGACCGAGGCGACCGCCGCCCGCTGCTCACGCTCGGCACGCCCGGGTGCGGGGGCCAGGACCCCACCGGTGGCCCTGCGCACCGCTCCCCGCCACCCGTGCTCAGCCGGGCCCGACG
>NZ_AXCZ01000267.1 GCF_000767165.1 Cellulomonas bogoriensis 69B4 = DSM 16987 | reverse complement strand
GGCACCGGCGCTGCCGGAGGCGCAGGCGGTGCGGCTGCCGGTGGTACAGCGATCGGCGCCGCAGCCCTCGGCGCCACCGGACTAGGACGCGGCGGCCTGAACACCACGATGAACCCCGGCCTCAGGCCCGGCACCACACCCACCACGGCCACCGGCCCCGGTGCGGCGGGACTGCGGCCCGCCATCGGCCACGCCGGTGGGGCGACCGGAACCGGGGTCGGTGCTGGTGCTCGCCTGGGCCTCACCCCCGGCACCGGCGCAGGTGCAGGTACAGGCGCCGGTGCTGGGCACGCCCCCGGGACTGGAACCGGGCCAGGGGGACGCACCCCCGGCCTCAACGGCACCACCACTCCCGGCGCCACCACCAGCACCGGCAGCGCAGCAGGAACCGGGACCGGGGCACGCGGGGGGACCATGGCCGCCGGCATGCCCATGGGCGGAGGCGGCGCAGCCGCAGCTGGCAAACAAGACCAGCGCCGCCGCACCACCTTCGGCTACACCGTCCCCGACTTCACCGAACCCACCACCCCCGACCGCAACCACCCCGCACTCCAAGCAGGCTCACGAGACAACCTCCCCGTCCTCCCCCCACCACCCGACCACCACCAAGACCCCGACCGCTGGTAACGACCCAGACGGGCCCGCGCACCAGATGCCCGTCGGGCAGGCGGGTGAACCCGGCGCGCCCCGCAGGACGCGCCGGGTTGGTCTCACCCCTCAGCGGTGGTTCGACACCGCGACCGGTCGCGGCCGGCGCCCGGCCACGACACCTGTGACCCCGAGGCCGACGAGCAGCACCATCAGCAGCAGCGGCACGACCACACCTGTTCCGGTGCGGGCCAGCGCCCCGTCACGCGACGGCGTGCCAGTGCTCTGGTCGCCCTCGTCGACGTCACCCGCCACAGGGTCAGCGACCTCAGGGTCACCGGAGTCGGCATCACCCGCATCGGGACCCGCAGGGTCACCCGGCTCCCCCGGCTCAGACGGCTCACCCGGCTCGGACGGGTCCGCGGGATCGGGCCCCACGGGGTCCCCGCCCTCCGGGTCGCCCGCACCGGGGTCAGCCGGGTCGGGCACGACGGGGTCCGGCTCGGCGAGAGCGGCCTGGACCACGAGTCCGGTCGAGAGGCTGCGCAGGGACCCGTTGGCGGCCTCCCCGTTCAGCTGCACGGTGTGCTCGCCGACGGCGATGTCGTCGGGCAGCGGCAACGATGCGGCGAACTCGCCGTCCTCGTCCACCGACACGGTGCCCAGCAGGTACGGGGTGGAGAACAGCCAGACGTCGACGACGCTGCCCGGCGCGAACCCGGTGCCGCTGACCTGCACGAACCCGCCCTCTCGGACGACCAGCCGCCCCTGGGCGTCGACCTCCATCGCCGTCCCCTGGCTCTCGAAGCCCTGCAGGGTCACGGTGAAGCCGTCGCCGGTGACCGTCCATGCGCCGCGCTCGACCGACGTCTGCACGTCGGTGGGCACCCCGTCCACCCACAGGCGGCTCTGACCGGGCGCCACGACGGGGCGCTCGACGTCCGGGGCGCCCGTGTCGACGGCAACGGGCGTCACCGTGGGGGTGAGGCTGCGGGGGGCGCTCGGCGCACCGGGCCCGAGGTCGGAGACCGCCCGCACCACCACGGTGTAGGTGGTCCCGTTCCTCAGCCCACGGACCACCTGCGGTGACTGCGGGAGGTCCTCGGCGGTGGTCCAGGTCTGGCCGCCGTCGACGGAGTACTCGTAGGTGAGGATCGTCGACCCGCCGTCGTTCGCCGGCGGGGTGACGGTGAGCGTCACGGTCCGGTTCCCGGGGACCCCGGTCACGGTGGGTGCACCGGGGACGTCGTCGGCGGAGAGCACGAAGGTGAACGCCGTGGGTCCGGTGAGCTCGTAGGCGGGGCCCTCCGGGTGGGCGGTGATGACGACCGTCCCGGTGGCCGGGTGGGTGCCGGGCGCCAGGGGCACACCGTCGCGCTGGTAGACGACACCGGTGACCGCGGGGATGGTGACGGTGTCGTCGGCGGTGCCGGGCCGGTCCTGCACGGTGGGCGGCGTCGCGGTGACCTGGCGGATGTCGGTGAACGTGAACGTGAACCCGGAGGCACCGGTCAGCACGAACCCCTCGTCGGCGACCGCGGCGACCTCGACCGTGCCCGAACCCGGGTAGGTCCCAGGGGCGACGGGGGCACCGCTCACCAGGTAGGTCACGCCCTCCACGGCGGGGATCGTGAACGTGTCCTCGTCGGTGCCGAACTCGTCCACGAACGTCGGTGCCACCGCTGTCGCCAGGCGGATGTCGGTGAACGTGAAGGTGAACCGCGACTCGCCGACGAGCTCGTAGCCCTCCTCGGCCTCGGCGTCGATCACGACGGTCCCGGTGCCGGGGTAGGTGCCGGGGGCGACGGGGGTGCCGTCGACGATGTACGCGACGCCTTT
>NZ_AXCZ01000417.1 GCF_000767165.1 Cellulomonas bogoriensis 69B4 = DSM 16987 | reverse complement strand
GCCGAACTCGTCCACGAACGTCGGTGCCACCGCTGTCGCCAGGCGGATGTCGGTGAACGTGAAGGTGAACCGCGACTCGCCGACGAGCTCGTAGCCCTCCTCGGCCTCGGCGTCGATCACGACGGTCCCGGTGCCGGGGTAGGTGCCGGGGGCGACGGGGGTGCCGTCGACGATGTACGCGACGCCTTTGACGGACGGGATGGTGAACGTGTCGTCAGCGGTCCCGTACTGGTCGGTGAACGTGGGTTCGACCGGGCTGACGGGTCGGATGTCGGTGAACGTGAAAGTGAACCCGGAGGCGCCGGTCAGCACGAAGCCTTCGTCGGCGACGGCGGTGACCTCGACGGTCCCCGACCCGGGGTAGGTGCCCGGTGCGAGGGGGGTGCCGTCCACCAGGTACGTCACGCCCTCGACGGACGGGATGGTGAACGTGTCCTCCTCGGTGCCGAACTCGTCCACGAACGTCGGCGCCGCGGCCGTGACCGGGCGGATGTCGGTGAACGTGAAGGTGAACTGGGACTCGCCCTCGAGCACGTACCCGTCAGTCGCCTCGGCGTCCACGACGACGGTGCCAGTGCCCGGGTAGGTGCCCGGTGCGATCAGCAGGCCGTCGACCAGGTACTCCACGCCCTCGACGGCG
>NZ_AXCZ01000096.1 GCF_000767165.1 Cellulomonas bogoriensis 69B4 = DSM 16987 | reverse complement strand
GCCGAACTCGTCCACGAACGTCGGCGCCGCGGCCGTGACCGGGCGGATGTCGGTGAACGTGAAGGTGAACTGGGACTCGCCCTCGAGCACGTACCCGTCAGTCGCCTCGGCGTCCACGACGACGGTGCCAGTGCCCGGGTAGGTGCCCGGTGCGATCAGCAGGCCGTCGACCAGGTACTCCACGCCCTCGACGGCGGGGATGGTGAACGTGTCCTCCTCGGTGCCGAGCTCGTCGACGAACGTCGGCGCCGTCGCGGTCACCGGGGTGAGGGGTGGCAGGGCCTGCGCGCCCGGGGTGCAGTCGGTCTCCACGTCGGCCACGGAGCCGACGCGCAGGTTGTCGATGAGGACCGCCGAGTCGTAGCTCGCGTCCCCGTGGTCGAAGATCGTGAAGAAGAGCGACTGCAGCCCGGACTCCAACGGTGCGGCGGCGGTCAGCAACGGCGTGGCGCCGTTGAAGACGGTGCCCTCGGCCGCTGCCTCGACCACTGCGGCGTTGGTCGCGTCGAACAGCCCGGCGTTGATGCTGATGACACCGCCGTCAGCGTCGAACGCGAAGTTGTTGGGGGCGTTGATCGTGTCCCCGTCGATGCTCCAGTCGTCGGTGCCGACCTGGGCGATGAACGCGTCGTTGTACCCCTGGCCGACGAAGTCCGGGTACTCCTCGGAGAGGAACCTGAAGTCGAACCCGAGCAGGCAGTTCACCCCGACGGGGACGTTCAGGACGACCTCCAGGGTCGTGATGTCGAACGCACCGCCCCGGGCTTGGGTAGGTGAGAACTGGGTGCTGGCATGGGTGCTCTGCGCCCCCTGCAGCTGCCCGGCGTCCCCCGTCGACAGGACCGCGAACGCGCCACCCTCGGTCCGCGGGAAGCCCGCCACGGGATCGGTCACCACGGCCGTCGAGCGGCCGTCGGCGCCGGCCGGTTCGGTGAGCGTCACCGAGTGGATGAGGTTCGCGTCGTCGACGATCGCGGCGGCGAGCTCGGGCCCGGTCGCGGCGGACGCGGACGAGGCCAGCACCACCGATCCGAGCAAGGTCACTGTCGTCGCTGCGGCGACACAGGCGCGTACACGCATGGTTCTCTTCTTCTGTCGGGCGTGACGAGACCACCGGGATGCGCCTCGGAGCCAAGGTTTCGGCCCTCTGACGTTCGGCCGGGCCCGCACCTCGTTGAGGTTTACCCGGTCCCCACCGGTGAATGTGGGCGTGTACCTGGCGCCGCCGGACCCCCGTGGACGAAGATGCACGGGCGACGACGAGGAGGCGATGTGGTCCAGGACCCGGAGACCCAGAGGTGGGTCGCGCAGATGGAGGCGGCCGCACTGGAACGGCTCGAGGCCGCCGCCGCGCTCCAGAACGACCTCGCCACGACCACCGGTGTCGGGTCGAGCGCCGACCGCGGGACGACCGTCACCGTGAACGCCTCGGGGGTGCTGGTCGACGTCGAGTTCACCGCGCGCGCCCTGGACCTGTCGCCCGACCAGCTGCGTGCGGCCGTCCTGGAGGCCGCCGCACACGCCCAGACCGACGCCGCGACCAGGGTCGCGACTCTCACCGAGGGGTTGCCGGGCGCACAGGACATGCGTGACCTGATCGCGGGGCGGGTCCCTGAGCGGACCCAGGAGGACCTCGCCCGGGAGCTCGCTGCACGCCGTGGTGAGCCACGGTGACGGGGTTCGAGGTCGACCTCGACCTCGTGCGCCGCGCCGCCCGGCACCACGAGGACCTGGCGCAGGCCTACGCCGACCTGGACACCCGCCGTGCGGCGGCCGGTTTGGAGCGCGGTGCCCTGGGCAAGCTCCCGGAGTCCGACGCCATCCACGCCGCGTTCGAGGCCCGCTACCACGGCCTGGGCGAGGCGCTGGCGGCGTTGCAGGAGATCTACCGGAACATCGGTGACGGTCTGGTGGCCACCGCCGACGGGTACCTCACCAGCGATGACGCGGTCGCCGCGCTGCTGGCCACCTACTCCGAGCAGGTGCCGTGATGGCGCTGTCCGCCACGTTGTCGGTGTGGGACAAGGTCAACGCCTGGATGTCGCCGCTGGACGGGATGGTCGACGCGCTCATGCGCCCGCTGGTCGACCCCCTGGTGGGGATGTTCGACAGCGTGACCGGGCGTTCGAGCGAGGTGCGCAGCACCGCGCAACGGTGGCGTGACCTCGCCGCGACCCTCGACGAGCTGGTCGACCACCACCAGCGGGTGATCACCCCTCTTGCCCAGTCGTGGGACGGCGCGGCGCACGAGGCGTTCCAGGCCTCGATGCGCGAGCTGCTGCGCAACGTCGACGAGCTGGCGTCCAGCACCCGTGAGACGGCCGAGTTCCTTGAGGACGCGGCCATGGAGGTGGAGCTCGCGGAGGAGCTCGTCGCCACGATCATCCGGGAGCTCATCCAGTGGGCTCTGCTGACGTTGGCGGTCAGCGCCGCGCTGAGCATCGTGACCGTCGGGGCATCTGCCCTGGCCGGTGGCGCCGCGGCGGCCGCGCAGGCTGCGGTCGCGGGGTCACGGATCGCGACGGTGATCGCGCGGATCGCGACGGCCCTGCAACGGTTCGCCACGGTGCTGCAGACGATCAACAAGATGCGGTTCTTCTCACGCGAGGGGTTCTTCATCAAGACGTTGCTGGTCAAGGGTGTGCTCATGCGCCCGGTGGTGAGCAACCTGACGGGCCTGAGCGCCGCGCCCGTGCGTGAGTCGGTGCGCACCGGCCTGGTGGGCTTGAGGGACATCGCCGCCGACGAGTTCGACGACACCCTGCGGGGCGAGACCGGGCTCCAGACACCGCTGCGGGCGCGCCTGGACGGGCTGGTGGGCCCGGCCGCCGAGGGCGCGCGACCGGCCGCCGAGGCCTTGGCCCCCGTCACCGCGGTGGTCGAGGAGGTCGACCGGAGGCTTCCGCGCGCGCCCTTCCAGTGAGGCTCGCGCGGACCACCCGGGGGTCACCTGCGGCGGAGCACGACCGCCGCGAGGGACACGCCCTTGAGGATCAGCACCACGAACGTGACACCCAGGACCGCGGCACCCAGGAGTGCGCCCACGACTGCACCCCACCCGCCCCCGAGCCACCAGCCGAGCAGGGCCGGGCCACCGACGACGACGGCCACCGCGACCACCCACATCACGAGCTCCAGCAGGCCCTGCCCCAGACCGCGGCCCACCTCACGGGACGCCTCACCGAGGGTGGGGACGCGGGGCGGGGTCTGCGACGCGCCGGGGCGCGGGTGCGGGTCTGCCCCGGGGGGCGGCGGTGTGGTCACGCCAGCACGGTAGCGCCACGACCCGCGGTCCGTGAGCCTGGTGCGGGGCGATGACGTCCTCACGACGTCCCCTGGCAGGATGCGGTGATGGTGGTGACGAACCCGTGGTTGGCCGGCCCTGCACCCACTGCGCGCCTGGATCGTGAGCGGTTGGGCGAGCGGATCTTGAACCTGTTGTCGACGCACAACGTGTGCGTCCTGGCGACGTCGGGGCCGGACGGACCGTTGGCGACGCCGGTGCGGTTCTTCCACCTGGGGTTCACGGTGGTGTTCACCGCCTCGGGCACGTCACCGAAGATGCGGAACCTCCGTGCCGACCCGCGGGTGTCGATCGGGGTGGTGGCCCCGTTGGTGGGGCAGGCCAGCAGCCGTGGGGCGCAGCTGTTCGGGACCGCGCAGATCCTGGAGCCCGGTGACGTGGGGTTCGACCGGTACTGGTCGGTGGTGCGATGGCAGTCCGATCACGTGGAGCGGTCCCGTGACCTGGACGACCCGCCGTTGGGCACGATCGGTGTGGTGCCTGCGGATCGGATCGTCTACACCGAGCACTGGTTGCGTCGTGAGGGGTACGCGCCCCGCCAGTTCTGGCGGCGTGAGTCAGACGGGGAGGCCGTGTAGGGCCTGGCGTGTGGCCGGTCAGCTGTCGATGCGCCGGTCGGGGACGCCGGCGATGACGGTGGCGATGTTGTGGTGGCTGGTGGTGCCGGGGCGCAGGTAGTCGCTGTGCCCTGTGGAGCCGTCGAGGGCCGTGCCGTCGAGCGTGGTGGGGGCGGTGGACAGTCCTTGGATCCCCTCGATGCTGCTGGGGTCGGCGCCAAAGTACCCGAGGTTGGCGACGATGTCGCCGGGTGCCTCGAGGTGGAACACCTGCCCGGGGGGTACGCGCAGGTCGCTGAGGGTGCTGGTGCCGATGCCCGGTGAACCGAGGACGACGGCGGCGTCCACGCCGGTGGACTGTTGCAGGGCCAGGCCGGTGGTGGTCGACCCGTAGGAGTGGCCCAGTGCGGTGATCTGGGGGTTCACGGGCCGGGACGCGTCGATGCCGCGGTAGAAGTCGCCGAGCGCGTGCGAGCCGGTGACGGCGGAGCTGATGTTCGCGACGGAGGTGGTCGTGAGCCGGAGGATCCCGTCGACCTGGGGGGCGGCGTACCCGAGCCAGGACACGGTGGCGACGTCGCCGCCGTCCCCGTGCGTGCGGGACTGCTCCTGGGCGGTGGTGCGAAGGCCGGCCATGTCCTGGTCGTAGTCCAGGAGCCGGGCGGCGACGGTGGTGGTGAACCCGGGGGTGAAGACGGCGACGTGGCTGGCGGTGTCGAGGTCGCCGACGGCCACGGCGGCCTTGAGCTGGCGTGAGCCGGTGGTGTCGAGCAGCAGCAGCTGGCGGTCGCCGCGGGTGAGGACCTGGTCGAGGGCGTCGAGGCCGGTGAGCTTGTTCTCCAGGAGCCGCAGGGCGGTGACCTGGTCGTCGGTGCGGTCCTGCGGGTCGATGGCGTGCAGGGCGTCGGCCTGGGCCTGGAGCTCGGCGCGGTGCCGGGGAAGCAGGGCCCGGTTGGCACGGTCGCGGACGCGGGCGGGTATGCCGTCGGCGCCGGCGACCCACTGGGGGTGCAGGGCGAGGACGGTGGCCTGCTGGTCGGGGGTGAGCAGCTCCCACCACGTGTTCATCTCGTGGGGGCTGCCGTCCGGTGGCGGTGGGGGCGGTGCATCACCGGTGTTCCGCATGTGTCCTGGGCGGGTGGCGGCTGCGGCGGCCGCCTCGAGGACGGCCGTGAGGTGGGTGTCGGCGTCCTGGGCGGTGCGCAGGCACTGGCGGAGCCGGTCGGCCAGCTCGGTCATGGCCATGGCACGGTCGTGGGGGTCCTCGCCGGTCCACCAGCGGGCGTCGCGGACGGCGCCGGTGGACCGGTCGACGGTGAACCCCTGGGTGGTGGCCCACCGGAGCAGGGAGTCGATCTCTGCCCGGACGTTGCGCACGGTGGTGGCGGTCGTGTCGACGGCCCGGGCGACGGAGGCGAGGTCGGTGGTCGCGGAGTTCAGGTCGTGGGTGAGGCGCCGGTGGGCGGCGCGGGCGGGTCGGGCGGCGGAAGCGACCCAGGTGGTGGGTGGGGGGTACCGGGTGAGGTCGTCGTGCACGGCGACCAGGGCCCGCCGGTCGGCGAGGAGCTGGTCTGCGACGGCACTGAGGGCGTCGGGGTCCCACTGCAGGACGCTGCGCAGGTTCGTCATCCCGGTGAGGTCACCGGCCCCAGGCGCCCGGCCAGACGGCTGGCCCGCGTGGTCGCGCGGGTGTCGGCCGCGAGGGTGGCGGTGACGGTGGCGTCCAGGCGGGCCTGCTGGGTGCGAGCCTCGTCCACCCACCCGGTCGAGGCGTCCCGCCAGGCGGTGCGCAGGCGTCGGGCGGCGTTCGCGGAGCGGGAGCCGGGCAGGGCTGCGGCGAGGGCGGCGACGTGCTCGGGATGGTCGACGGCGGCGGCCGCGTCACCTGCGGCACCGACGGCTCGGGCCGCGTCGCGGACGTCCGCGCTCTCGATCTCGACCTGCCCCGTCATCGTCACCCCTTTTGTCGGCGCCCCATTGTGGCCGGGTGGTGGTGGCCGATGTGCGCGGGGCCCGGGTCCTGTGGACAGGTGCGGGCAGGTGGCGGCGAACCTCCCGTGTGCTCGTGCGGCAGGTGCGGGTAGCGTCGGTGGGCGACAGGGCGGAGGTGGTCGGGGTGATCCCACCCGTGGTGGACCAGGCGTGGGTGCGGGCGCACCCCGACGTGGTGCTGGCCGATGTGCGCTGGTACCTGGACGGGCGTTCCGGGGAGCGGGCGTTCACCGAGGGGCACCTGCCGGGTGCGGTGTTCGTGGACCTGGACCGTTGGTTGGCGGGCCCCCCGTCGCCGCAGGCCGGGCGCCACCCGTTGCCGGACCCCGCGGTGTTCGCGCAGGGGATGGGCGCGGCGGGCATCAGTGACGGGGACGTGGTCGTGGCGTACGACGACGCCGGTGGGACGGTCGCCGCCCGCCTGGTGTGGATGCTGCGGGCCACCGGGCACGACGCCGCCGTCCTGGACGGGGGCCTGACCGCGTGGGACGGGCCCCTCACCACCACCTCACCGGACCGGTCGCCCGGGTCGTTCACCGCCCGGCCGTGGCCTGCGGAGCGGTTGGCCGACCTCGACGAGGTCGTCACCGGTGCGGGCGTCCTGGTCGATGCCCGGGCCCGGGCCCGCTACCGGGGTGAGGTCGAACCGGTGGACCCCCGCGCCGGGCACGTCCCCGGTGCGGTGAACGTCCCGTGCGGGGAGCTGATGGGTGCCGACGGCCGGTTCCTGCCGCCCGACGAGCTGCGTGAGGTGTTCGCCGACGTGGGGGTCGTGGACGCGGCCGACGTGGTGGCGTACTGCGGGTCGGGGGTCACCGCCTGCCACGTGCTGGTCGCCCTGGAGCACACGGGCCTGGGGACGGCCCGCCTGTTCCCAGGCTCCTGGTCCCGGTACTCCTCTGACCCCACCCTCCCGGCAGCGACGGGCCCACAGCCCCGCTGACGGCGCCCGCCTCGCGGGCCGCTGCCGCGGTGGCTCAGCTGCGGGGCTTGAGCCGGTGGTTGGGCAGCGGCGGTGCGGGCAGGGGGGCGTCGGGGTGACCGTCGACGTGGCCGTAGCGTCGACCGTCGGGGTCGTGGACGGGTACGGGTGGGACGCCCTCGTCACCGGCGAGGTCGGCGGTCTCGGTCGCGCCGGCGGTGGTGTCCCCGGCCCGGGCGACGGTCGCGTCGTCGGCGCCGATCTCGGCCTGCCACTCCCGGCGCGCGGTCTCGATCTCACCGTGGTCACGGCCGATGAAGTTCCACCACATCACGACCTGCTCCCCCAGCGGCCGGCCCCCGATGAGCAGCAGCAACGTGTCCTGGTGGGCGGTGAGGGTGAGCTGGCGGACGCCGGGCGCGGCGTAGAGGAGGTCGGCGCGGGTGACGTCCTCCTCGATGTCCCGCGCGAGCACCCCCACGGTGACCGCACCGTCGTCGACGAGGATTCCATGCTCGAACGTGGTGTCGACGTCCACGGTGAGGGTGGTGCCGGCCCGCAGCCGCACCTCGGCCCCCAGCAGCGGCGAGAACGTCGCCACCGGGGACGTCACCCCCACCAGCGACCCGAGGAACACGCTGACCTGCCCCCCGGGCACCTCCGTCACCTGCGCCACGTGGTGGGTGAACGCGGGGGCCGTGTCACGGTGCGCCTCGGGCAGGACGACCCACATCTGGACGCCGTGGAGGGTCGTGGTGCGGTCGGTGGAGTCCTCGGAGTGGCTGATGCCCCGCCCCGCGGTCATGAGGTTCAGCTCGCCGGGGCGCACGAACGCGTGGGTGCCGAGGCTGTCACGGTGCTCGACCTCACCGGAGAACAACCAGCTGACGGTCTGCAGCCCCGTGTGGGGGTGCGGGGGGACTCGCATCCCGCCGGTGACGGCGACGTCGTCGGGCCCGTAGTGGTCCAGGAAGCACCACGCACCGATGAACGACCGTCGCCGTTGCGGGATGGTGCGGCGCACGGTCATGGCCCGGATCCCACCCAACGGCACCTCCCGTGCGGTGAGGAGCTCGAGCGCGGGTGCGTCGGGGTCGAGGGTGTCGGCGCACACCTGCTCGGTGGGGGCGGTCTCGAGGTTCGTCACGGGTGGCTCCACCGGTCGGGGTTGTGGATGGTGCAACGCGTGTCGGTGGTGGCGTGTTCCATGGGCGTTCTGCCCCGGTTCATCGACCCCGGTTACGATGATCTTGGCGTGGGGCCCTTCGGAGTAAGCGTCCGAGGGGCCCTTGGCATGTCACAACCCACACCCTTGTCCACAGGTTTGCCAGCGCTTCTGTGCGGGAAACACACCCCTGTGTGCAAACCCTGTGGATAACTCGGGGTCAGTGGGTCACGTCGTGGAGGTGGTGCACGACGTCGTGCGCGAAGTACCGGCCCAACGTGCGCACCGTGAACGCCGACCCGTTGGAGCGCAGCCCGCGGCGTTCCCACTGCTCGCGCCGCACGGCCGCGAACCCGGCAGCCAGGTCGGCGCCGGCGTCGCGCAGCTCCTCGGCGACCGCGGAGGGCGCCTGCTGGTCGTAGCGTTCGCTGAGGGCGGTGGCGTCCTGGTCCCAGTTGGGGAAGGTGGGGTCGTCCTCGACGAGCATCATGGCGAGCCGTTCGTCGAAGATCCGGAACACGTCCCGCACGTGGCACGCGTACTCCAACGGTGACCACACGTCCGGGCGGGGTCGCCGGCGGACGTCGGGGCGACCCAGCTGGGATTCCCACCGCGGCACCCACTCGTGGATGAGGACGGGCAGCTCAGGGCCGATGACGTCGTCAGGTTCGAACCCGCAGTCCTCGCACCGCTGGTGCAGCACCCACGTCCAGTCCTTGGTGTCGGGCTCGATCACGCCTGCGGGGGTCACGCGCTCCTCGTCCATGCCGGGAGACTAACGCCCGGCCCGCACGTCACCGGGGCCGGGCGGCGGGTGGCGGTCCGGCGGACGTCCGGCGGCGCACGGCGACCGTCACCACCAGCGCGAGCCCGACCGCCACCGCTGCCGCACCGACCGCGACCACCGGGACGCCCGGGAACCCACCTGCAGGTGAGGGGCCGTCCGCGGCAACCGTGGCCTGGTCCTGCTCGTCGGCGTCCCCGTCGGCGGCGTCGGGCAGGGGGTCGCCGCCGGTGATCTCCTCGATGGTGGGGCGCGCATCCTCGCGCAGCAAGGGGTTCTCGTCGGGGTAGGACGTGGGGTCTGCCTGGAGCATCCGGGAGATCGACACCGTCCCGTACCCCACATGATCATCGTGACGCACCAGGTCACCGTCGTTGAGGAACGTGTGCCGCAACAACGTCTGGATCATCTGGTTCCCGGTCGCATCCGGGTACTCAGACCACACCAACGCCAACGCACCCGCCACCCACGGAGCCGCCAACGACGAACCATCCTGCAACCGGTAGGAGGTCCATCCTGAATTTCCATCGATAGTCCGAATCCCACCGCCCGGCGCCACTACCGCTACTCTGGGATCCGCGAGCGACAAACCCGGAATCAAGCCACCGTCCGGCCCACCGGACTCCACGACCACGACTCCGTTCGCCTTGGCCATCGAACCAAGGGCGAAGCCATCGCTCGCTTGCTGTGGAGAAGCGAGGACGACTACCGCACCTGAGCGGTATGCTCGCGCCAGCGCATCGGATGTATCAGAATCCAGGTTTCCCCCCAACGAGACGCTGATGATGTCTGCGCCTTCCACCACCGCTTCATCTATCGCGCGGGCACGCGAGTCGACCCCATCTGCATCAGAGCAGGGCTGGGTGGCTCCGTCGATGCGGGCTCCTGCCCCATAGAAGTTCACCGTAGCGCCTGGCGCCACGCCCATCATTCCGGGCTGCCCAGCTGCTCCTCGACCAGTGCCAATAATTACCGCAACCACGTTTGTTCCATGATTGGCAGGGAACTGATCTCCGATATTAGACGTATGACCACTCGGGTCGTCCGAGGCCGCGCAGAACGACTCTTCTCGGACCCGGAGGTCCGCACCCTCAAACTCTGGCACGTCCGGGTTGATGCCGAGGTCGATCACCGCCACCGTGATCCCCTCACCGGTGGTCCGCTCGTGGATCTCGCCCAACCGCGCAGCCTCCACGTACCAGAGACCATCCTGCTCACCGACAGCCACCGCACCCGGGACCGC
>NZ_AXCZ01000076.1 GCF_000767165.1 Cellulomonas bogoriensis 69B4 = DSM 16987 | reverse complement strand
CTGGCCAGGTGCGGGCAGCCCGGCGTCGACGCTCTGGCCGAGCTCGGCCCGACCAGCGCCCACGCCCGTGACGCGCGGGCGACCCACGAGCTGGCCACCGGACGCCGGGCGGCGTCGTGACCTGGGTCGAGGAGTTCCGGTCCAGCCCCACCGGGCAGGTCCTCGCCGAGGTCCTGGGCGCGGTGTTCGACGTCATCGGCACACCCGTCCTGGTGTACTTCTTCCTCATCAACGCCACGTACCTGCTGCTCATCGCCCTGGCGGCGGTGGAGTTCACCCGACATCTGCGACGCAGCCCTTTCGCCGGGCTCGACGACGTGGCGACCAGCCCCCTGACCCAACCCGTCTCGGTGCTCGTCCCCGCCTTCAACGAGCAGGCCGGCATCGTGTCCTCGGTGCGTGCGATGCTCGCGCTGCGGTATCCCGAGCACGAGGTCGTCGTCATCGACGACGGGTCCAAGGACGAGACGTTCGCGCGCCTGCAGGCCGCGTTCGACCTGGTGCAGGTCCCGCGGGTCGTGCCCCACGACGTCCCCGTCCGCAAGGCCCCCACCTCGGTGCACGTCCCCGCGGACGGGCGCACACCCCTGGTGGTGGTCCGCAAGGAGAACTCCGGCCGGTCGGACTCGTTGAACGTGGGTGTCGCCGTGGCCCGGTACCCCCTGGTCGCGATGGTCGACGCCGACTCGATCCTGGACCCGGACGCCCTGCTCGTGGTCTCCAAGCCGTTCACCGACGACCCCTCCAGGGTCGTGGCCACCGGTGGGGTGATCCGCGCGGTCAACGGGTGCACCGTCGTCGCCGGCCGCGTGGTGGACGTCCGCCTGCCGCGCAACGGTCTGGCGCGCATCCAGGTCGTGGAGTACCTGCGGGCCTTCCTCCTGGGCCGTACCGGCTGGTCGCGTGCCGGGTCCCTGATCCTCATCTCCGGTGCCTTCGGCCTGTTCCGCCGCGACGTCCTGGTCGACGTGGGTGGGCTGGACCCCGACTCGATCGGGGAGGACTTCGAGCTCGTCATGCGGATCCACCGCACCATGCGGCGGCGTCGGCGCGACTACCGGGTGACGTTCGTCGCCGAGCCGATCTCCTGGACCGAGGTCCCCTCCACCCGACGGGTGCTCGGCAGCCAGCGACGCCGGTGGCACCGGGGGCTGTGGGAGGTGCTCTGGAAGTACCGGGGTATGACGTTCAACCCCAGGTACGGGCGCATCGGGCTGGTCGCGCTCCCGTATGCGTGGGTGTTCGAGCTCGCCGCACCCGTGATCGAGCTCGTGGGTGTGGTGCTCGTCCCGCTCGGCCTGCTCGTCGGTGCCGTCGACACCACCTACGCGCTGACCCTGCTCCTCGTCGCGTACGCGTTCGCGGTCGTGGTCTCGCTGGCGGCCGTCTGCGTCGAGGAGTTGTCCTTCCACCGGTACACCCGCTGGCGCGACCTCGGCGGGGTGCTGACCGCGAGCGTGTGGGAGAACATCGGGTACCGCCAGATGACGGCGTGGTGGAGGGTGAGAGGGCTGGTGCAGGGGATGACAGGGCGCAAGCAGGTGTGGGGAACCATGACACGCACGGGTTTCGGCGACACCGCCGACGGACCGCGGGCGGCGCCGTGAGCACCGCGGGGAGTGCTGTCGGGACTGGCTCCCGCAGCCAACCCTCCCTCGCCGGACGCCTGCGGCTGCTGTCGGTGACGACGATCGTCCTGGTGCTCGTCAGCGGATTCGGGGGGGTATGGGCGGTGCACTCCTCGACCAGCCGCGTCGCGACGCTCTCCCGTGTGCTCACGCCCGCGGTCGAGACCCACGCCGAGGCGTTGCACCTCATGACCGATGCGGAGGCGGGCCTGCGGGGCTTCCACTCCACGGGTGACGAGACGCTGCTCGTCCCGTTCGCACGAGCACGAGAGGACGTCCTGCACACGCTGGTCGTCGCCGAGGAGCTGGGCCGTGAAGCGGGCGTCGCGGCTGACTACGCCGCCCCCCAGGTCGCGGCGGCGGCATGGCTCGAGGAGGCCCACCTCGCCGTCGGGGTCGAAGCCGACTCACCCGACGAGGCGGCTCTGGCGCAGTCGATGTCCACCTTCCGTGCTGCTCACCGCGAGGTCCACGACGCCCTTGTCGACAGGCGCGAGGTCGTCCGGGCCGAGACCCGCACGGTACGCCGGCTCGGCATCCCCGCCTTGCTGGCGATGACCTTCACCCTCGTGCTCGTCGCCGCCGCGACCGCGCGCACCACCGTCCGTGCCGTCGCCGGACCTCTGGACGCCCTCCGCTCGGTCCTGGACCGCCAGCGCCGGGGCGAGCACCAGGCCCGTGCCCAGGTGTCCGGGCCCTGCGAGGTCAGCGAGGTCGCCGCTGCGGTCAACGCCCTCGCCGACGAGAGCGACCGGCTGCGCAGACGCCAGGACCGTGCGGCGCTGCTGCGGGTACGCACACGTGACGCCGCTCGCGCGGTGCGCGAACCGCTGGACCAGGACATCGTGCTGCGCACGGCCGCACGCGTCCTCGGCCAGCTCGTCGGTGCCGACCGCGCCGTGATCACGCACATGCCCTGGGCGACCCGCTCCACGGCCTCCGGCCCGGTCCATGCCAGATGGTCCGCCGACGGGGGGCCCCTTCCGGGTGCCCCGGACCTCGACCGCCTGACCTTGCGCTCGTTGTGCTCCCTGGTGCCCGACGGGGAGGCGATGCTCGTCCCCACCCCGGGCGGGGAGATCCCGCAGGCCATCGCACCCCTCCTGCCGGAGCCGGGCGCCAGGGCGGTGGTCGCCCGGGTCGGTGCCGCCGACGACTCGGTGGCGGTCGTGGTCCTCACCGTCGCGGCAGACCGGAACGTCAGCGATGACGAGCTGCACTCGGTCCAGCTCGTCTGCGCAGACCTCAGCCGTGCGCTCGAGCACTCCGAGACCTACGAGCGCCAGCTCGAGCTCGTGGACCGGCTCCAGGAGCTGGACCGCCAGAAGGCCGACTTCCTCTCCACCGTCTCCCACGAGCTCCGCACGCCGTTGACCTCGATCGCCGGGTACACCGAGATGCTGCGCGAAGGGGTCGCGGGCGAGATCGAGCCGCGCGCCCGGGGCATGCTCGACGTCGTCCACCGCAACGTCGAGCGCCTGACCCGACTCATCGAGGACCTCCTGCTGCTGTCACGCATCGAGGCAGGCGCCCTTCGCACCGAGGTCGCCGACGTCGACCTCACCGCCGCGGCCGAGGCCGTCGCCCTGGCCCTCGAACCCGAGGCCCGCACACGCGGCCTCACCCTGGAGGTCGACGGTCGGGACGGCCACGTCCGCGGCGACCCCGGGCAGCTGGAACGCGTGCTCCTCAACCTGGCGTCCAACGCCGTCAAGTTCACCCCGGAGGGAGGCTCGGTCAGGATCGAGATCCGACCCTCGTCCTCGACCGGGGACGTCCTGCTGACGGTCACCGACACCGGCATCGGCATCCCGACCCAGGACATGGACAAGCTCACCGACCGGTTCTTCCGCGCCTCCAACGCCGTCGACGGCGTCGTCCCCGGCACCGGCCTGGGCCTGTCCATCGTCAGAAGGGTGGTCGAGGTCCACGGTGGGCACATGGACGTCACCTCCGTGCAGGACGAGGGGACCCGGGTTGCCATCACCCTCCCCATGGCCGGCCCCGCAGCCCTCGACGAACCCGGCACCTGACCGCGGCGTGGAGGACCTGCAGCCATCGAGGAGGGCCCCGGTAGCATCGGCTCTCGTGCCGGAACCCCAGAGATCCAACCCCGCCTACCGGCGCATCGTCGCCACCGCCCGACCGCTGCTCAAGGCCGTGACGCGCAGGGCCTGGTCGGGCACGGAGCACCTCCCCACCGACCGCGGCTTCATCGCAGCGGCCAACCACATGACCGTGGTCGACCCGTTGACGTTCGCCCACTACCTGTACGACAACGGCGTCGCACCGAAGGTCCTCGCCAAGGCCTCGCTGTTCGAGATCCCCCTCGTCGGGCGGCTCCTGCGGGCCTCGGGCCAGATCCCGGTGCACCGCCAGACGGCCGCGGCCGGGCAGTCCCTGGACCGCGCCGCCGAGGCGATCGCCCAGGGGGAGTGCGTGGCCGTGTTCCCCGAGGGCACCCTCACCCGCGAGCCGGACCTGTGGCCCATGGCTGGCAAGACCGGCGTCGCGAGGCTGGCGCTGACCACACGAGCGCCGGTCATCCCCATCGCCCAGTGGGGTCCGCAGCACCTCCTGCCCCGGTACGGGCGGCTCCCGCGCCCGTTCCCCCGCAAGCTCGTCACCGTCGTCGCCGGGCCGCCCGTTGACCTCTCGGACCTGTACGACCGACCGCACGACTCCGTCGTCCTGCGCGAGGCCACCGAGCGCGTCATGGCCCAGATCACCGCCCTCCTCGAAGACATCCGGCAAGAGACAGCCCCCGCCGAGAGATTCGTCTGGCGTCGTCCCGGAGGTTCAGCATGACCGCGCCCCTCACCCGCGCCACCGTCCTGGGCACCGGGAGCTGGGGCACCGCGTTCGCCGCGGTGCTCGCCGACGCCGGGTGCGAGGTGACCCTGTGGGGGCGCCGACCGGAGGTGTGCACCGAGATCACCGACACCCACCGCAACGAGCGCTACCTGCCGGGAGTTCAGCTACCTGCAGGGATCCGCGCCACCCCCGACGTCACCGACGCCCTGCGCGACGCCCAGCTCGTCGCCGTCGCCGTCCCCGCCCAGAGCGCCCGTGCCACCCTCGAGCCCGTCGCCCCCGCCGTCCCCGACGACGCCCTGGTCGTGTCGCTGATGAAGGGCGTCGAGCTCAGCTCCGACCGGCGCATGAGCGAGGTCCTGCAGGAGGCGCTCAACCTCCCGCCCGACCGGGTCGCGGTCGTCTCCGGCCCGAACCTGGCCCTGGAGATCGCCGCCCACCAGCCCACGGCGACCGTGGTGGCGTCCACGGCCCAGGCCACCGCCCAGCGGGTCGCCGCCGCGTGCGCGTCGTCGTACTTCCGCCCCTACACCAACACCGACGTGGTGGGGGTCGAGCTGTGCGGGGCGGTCAAGAACATCATCGCGCTCGCGGTGGGCATCGCCCAGGGGCGCGGGTTCGGGCACAACACGATGGCCACGGTCATCACCCGCGGACTGGTCGAGATCACCCGGCTGGGCCTGGCGCTCGGGGCGGACGCGGAGACCTTCGCCGGCCTCGCAGGCATGGGTGACCTGGTCGCCACGTGCGCCTCACCCCTGTCGCGCAACCACACCCTGGGGGTGCACATCGGCCAGGGGCTCACCCTGGACGAGGCCCTCGAGCGCACGGGCGGGACCGCTGAGGGCGTGAAGTCCTCCCGTTCGGTGCTGGAGCTCGCCCATACCGCCGGGGTGGAGATGCCCATCACCGACGCGGTCGTCCAGGTGCTTCACCACGGCCTGCCGGTGGACCGCATGGCACAGATGCTCCTGTCGCGGCCCCACAAGGCCGAAGGGCTGCAGGGCAGCCCCTCGGTCGAGGTCTGAACGCCGGACCACGCCTCAGGTCGGCGCGACCTCGGCCAAGGCGCGGTCCAGGTCACGCCACAGGTCCTCCACGTCCTCCACGCCGACGGACAGCCGCACCAGGTCGGCGGGTACCGTCGCCGACTCGGTGGGGAAGCGCCGCCGCCGCTCGAGGGTGGACTCGACCCCACCCAGGCTGGTCGCCGGCACCCACAGTCGGACGGCGTCGACCAGGGCGTCGGCGGCGTCCTGTCCGCCGCGGGGCCGTAGCGCCACGACCGACCCGAACCCGCGCAGCACCCGCAGCGCGGTCCGGTGCCCCGGATCCGTCGGCAGGCTGGGGTGGCGGACCTGCTCCACCGCGGGGTGCTCGGCGAGCCGGGCGGCCAGCACCGCGGCCGAGGCCTGGGACCGCTCCACACGCAGGGCCAACGTCCGCATCCCCCGCAGGGCCAGCCACACGTCCCACGGCCCGGGGACCGCGCCCCGGACGGTGCGCACGTGCGCGACGTGCTCACGCAGCCGTGGGTCGGTGGTGACGAGGGCGCCCAGGACGACGTCGGAGTGCCCTGCGAGGTACTTGGTCACGGAGTGGACCACCAGGTCGGCGCCGTGGTCCAGGGGACGCTGCCCCAGGGGCGTGGCGAACGTGTTGTCGACCACGACGAGCGCACCGGCCTCGTGGGCCCCGGCGACGAGCGCCGGCAGGTCGGCGACCTCGAGCATCGGGTTGGTGGGGGACTCCAGCCACAGCACGGACGCCGGCCCGCGTCCGTCGGCGCCCCTCACGGCGTCCAGCACCTGATCGGTGTCCTCGACGTCGACCAGGTCGCGCTGCCACCCGCGGTCCTGGGCCTGCTCCTGCGCCAGCGCCAGGCTCATCTGGTAGGAGTGCCGGGGCATGACCACACGCCCCCCGCGCGGCACCAGCGACAGCGCGGCGTCGATCGCGGCCATCCCCGAGCCCATGACCACCGCGGGCAGGTCGCTGCCCTCGAGGTCGGCGAGGGCGCGCTCGAACGGGTCCCACGAGGCTGTCCCGTTGCGCGCATAGAGGGGTTCCCCGGGGGCGGGCACACCGCTGGAGACGAACGTGGAGGAGAGCACGACCGCGGGGTTCACCGGTGCGCCGGCCTCGCGGGGTGGCCGTCCGGCGGTGACGGCGATCGTGGCGGGGGAGAGGGCGGCGGGGTCGGTGTCCACCGCGGCAGCGTAGCCGTCGGCGGCGTCGCCGAACCCCGGTGGACAGTGGTCGGGTGCGGTCCGGCGGCGGGTAGGGTCATCGCCGATGGACGCGAACCAGCCCCCGACCCCCGCCCCTCGGCGCACCCGTGTCGCCGTCGTCTTCGGAGGGCGGTCCGGTGAGCACTCGGTCTCCTGCATCACGGCTGCGGCGGTGCTGCGCGCGATCGACCGTGACAGGTTCGACGTCCTGGCGCTCGGGATCACCAGGAGCGGACGTTGGCTGGCCGTCTCGGACGAGCCCGCACGCTGGGAGCATCACGGTGGTGACCTCCCCGAGGTCACCGACGAGGCCTCCTCGACCGAGGTCGTGCTCCCCAGGTCCACCGACGACGCCGAGCTGCTCGCCCTGGAGCCCGGCGCCGTGCCGCGGTCCCTGGGGCCCGTGGACGTCGTCCTCCCGCTCCTGCACGGCCCCTACGGCGAGGACGGCACCGTCCAGGGTCTGCTCGAGGTCGCCGGTGTGCGGTACGCCGGCGCGGGGGTGCTGGCCTCGGCGGTGGGGATGGACAAGCACTACATGAAGATCGTCCTGTCCGGTCACGGCATCCCCGTCGGCCCCTACGTCGTGCTAGGTCCTGGACAGTGGGAGCAGGACCAGGAGGCGTGCACCCGGTCGGTCGATGGTCTCGGGACCCCGGTGTTCGTCAAGCCGGCGCGTGCCGGTTCGAGCCTGGGCATCACGAAGGTGGACGACCTCGCCGACCTGCCGGCCGCGGTCCGTGCGGCACAGGAGCACGACCCGAAGGTCCTGGTCGAGGCCGCGATCGTGGGTCGGGAGATCGAGTGCGCGGTCCTCGGGGGACGCGACGGCGCGGCACCCCGGACGTCGTTGCCGGGCGAGATCGCCGTGGGCGCGACCGAGAACGGCTTCTACGACTTCGGCTCCAAGTACCTGGGTGAGGGCGAGGTGCGACTGCACTGCCCCGCCGAGCTGCCCGCCGCCGTCGTCGACCGTGTGCGCGAGCTGGCTGCACGCACGTTCCAGGCTGTGGGGTGCGAGGGGCTGGCCCGCGTCGACACGTTCGTGACCGGTGACGGTCAGGTCCTGGTCAACGAGATCAACACGATGCCCGGCTTCACCCCGGTGTCGATGTACCCGATGCTGTGGGCAGCATCGGGGCTGGGCTTCACCGAGCTGGTCGACGAGCTGATCGCCCTGGCCCTGGAGCGCCCCACCGGGCTCCGGTGACGCGGGGCGTCCCGGCAGGACTCACAGGCACGCGCGACGCTGCTCCACCTGCGCGACTGCCGGTCCGAGGTCCAGCAAGAAGGACGTGGACCGTTCGTTGGTGACGGCAGCGGGAACCTGCACCTCGACGGCGGGTTCGCGCCCGTAGGTGGTGAAGGTCCAGTCGGTGGTCCCGCCCTCGCCCTCCGACCCGGGTACGGCGATCCAGTCGACGCTGGTGGCCCCGTCGTCGGCCGAGACGCAGTGCTCGGTGCTGGGGCCCGGCGGCGCCACCCCACAGCGTAGGACGACCGGTGCGCCGCGGTCGCCCCAGGCCGCCGTCGCCTGGCTTCCGGTCCGCACTCGTTGCAGGTCGCCCAGGTCGTCGGGCAGGGCAAGGACGACGTCGGCGCAGAGGGGGTGTGCGGCCTGGGGCGCCACGGGCACTGTCACGGGTGTGGTGCAGGCGGCGGTGGCGAGCACGAGCGTCGCCACGACGACACGCGCGGGGGTGGAGGTCGGCACGGGTCCACCGTAACCGGCGCAGGGCCGCTACCGGCTCGGGCGCACTACCGTGGCCTGGTGACCGAGCCGTTGAGGACCGTGAGTGGTCCCGTCGTCGCCGACCTGACCGAGGGGCAGCTGCTGGCCCGGGTGTTCCCCGAGCTGCCGACCGGAACCGCGACCGACCTCGGGCCGGGTGATGACGCGGCTGTGGTGAAGGCATCCGACGGCCGCGTGGTGGTCTCGACGGACGTGCTCGTGGAGGGACGTCACTTCAGACGCGACTGGTGCACCGGGCAGGACGTGGGCTGGCGCGCCGCGGTGCAGAACATGGCCGACGTCGCCGCGATGGGGGCGAGACCGACCGCCCTCGTGGTGGGCCTCGTCGCACCGGACGACCTTCCGGTCGACTGGGTCGTGGACCTCGCCCGTGGGATGTCCCTGGCGTGCGCACCCCACGGGGTCGGTGTGGTCGGGGGTGACCTGTCCGGTGGCGAGCAGGTGGTGGTCGCGGTCACCGTCATGGGTGACCTGGAGGGTCGCCCGCCGGTGCTGCGATCCGGTGCGCGTCCGGGCGACGTGGTCGCCCACGCCGGGGTCAGGGGGCGGTCGGCGGCAGGTCTGGAGGTGCTCGGTCAGGGCCTGGACCGGCATGCCTGGCGCCGCGTCGTCAGTGCCTACCTGCGCCCGTCATGCCCTCTGGGTGCGGGCGTCCGTGCGGCGACCGCCGGTGCGACGGCCATGATGGACGTCTCGGACGGTCTGCTCACCGACGCCCGGCGGATGGCGGTGGCCAGCGGCGTCGTGATCGACCTGAAGGCGCCGGAGAAGGTGTTCACCGAGGACGTCCAGGTCCTGGCGGCCGTGGCGAGCGCGACCGGTGGCAGGGTCGGCGACTGGTTGCTGACCGGGGGAGAGGACCACGGTCTCCTCGCCTGCTTCCCGCCCGGCCGGGTTGCCCCGGGATTCACCGTCGTCGGGGAGGTGCGCGAGGGGATGCCCCTCGTGCTCGTCGAAGGTGAGGTCCGCCCCGGCTCGGGTGGGTGGGACCACTTCGGCGCAGGCTCTCAGGAGCGCCGGTAGCGCACCTCTCTGACCCGGTCGCCCCCGAACTCCTCGATCCTCTCGACACCGTCGTCCACGAACCCGTTGCGGCGGTAGAAGTGGCGCGCGCGGTCGTTGCCCGCAGCGACCCACAGGGTCAGGGGCGCGCCGGTGGGCACCGCGTCGATCACCATGCGGATCAGCGACCGCGCCGCACCGCGGCCCCACGCGGCCGGGTCCAGGTAGAGGGCGTAGACCTGCATGGTCTCCCGACCCGCGTCCTCGTCCTGGCTCGGGCCCAAGGAGGCGAAGCCCACGACGTGGTCGTCGTCCTGAGCGACCCACACCTGGGTGCTGTTGTTCCCCTCGAGGGTGTCGCGCCAGCGCTCGGCCCGGGTGTCCACGTCGAGCCCGGCGAGGTACTCCTCGTCGATGAGGCCGGCGTACGCCTGCCGCCAGGAGGTCACGTGGACGTCGGCGATGGCCCTTGCGTCCTGGGGCGTCGCACTGCGGATCACCACACCGGTGGGCTCGTCGACCATGGTGACACCATGCCATCCCCGCGTACCTGCGGCCACCCCGTGGTCAAGTCTTGGGGATCCCTTGGGTTCGGGGGCCTCGGTGCCTGCCTCGCCCGGTTGACGGGCCGGTGACGCAGGTGAGCCCGCGGAGCGATGCTCCGCGGGCTCACCTTGGGGGCAGTCTGCCGTCAGACGGCGCGCTGCACCTTCCCGGCCTTGAGGCACGAGGTGCACACGTGCAGCCGCTTGGGCGCACCGGCGACCACCGCGCGCACGCGCTGGATGTTCGGGTTCCAACGCCGCTTGGTGCGGCGGTGTGAGTGCGAGATGCTGTGCCCGAAGCTCGGGCCCTTGCTGCAGACGTCGCAGTTGGCAGCCACGTTCTGTCTCCTGATCGTCGTGCATGCCGCGCGCGCAAGTCGAGGGCGGCTGAGATGGTCACTACCTGGTCCGGCGAGGCCCGCCCGGGGCTACAGGATCTCTCCCTGGGGTGCCGGACCGCTGCCTGTGCTGTGCCCGGCCATGACCGGGCAACCTCGATAGGGTAGCCGATCTGTGGAGCGGCCCCCAAACCGCCCCGTCCCCCGTGACCCGAGCGACCCAGGAGGACTGCCGTGGACGTCGACGTCCTGCGTGCCTGGATCGAGCGCGCGGTGACCGACCTCGGCCGCCACCGGTCCTTGCTGGACGAGGCCAACGTCTTCCCGGTCGCCGACTCCGACACGGGCACCAACCTGTACCTGACCTTGCTGGAGGCCCGGCGCCGGGTCCGCGCGCTCCCCGACAACGCCACCGCCGGGGAGGTCGCGGCCGCAGCGGCCCGTGGCGCGCTCGTCGGTGCCCGTGGCAACTCCGGGGTGATCGTGGGCCAGTACCTGGGCGCCCTGTGGCGTGCCCTTCTCGAGGAGCCCGGTGCGGGTCTGCGTCAAGCCCTTGCCAGCGCCGCCCGCGCTGCGACCGCGGCCGTCGCCACACCCGTGCCGGGCACTGTCCTCACCGTCGCCGACCAGGTCGCGACGGGCGCTGCCGGCACCCACGACGGCGCGTTCCCCGGCCTCGAGGCGCAGGAGGAGCTCGACCTGCTCGAGGTCGCGCTGGATGCCGGGTGGGAGGCCGTCGACCAGACTCCCGACCAGCTCGACGCGCTGCGACTCGCCGGAGTCGTCGACGCGGGCGCCGTCGGCCTCCTGATCGTGCTGGAGGCACTCCTGCACGTCGCGGGCCGACCCCGGGACCGCGTCGTGAGCCTCACCCGGCCCACGGGCGAGGGGCACCCGCAGCAGGACCGGGCGGCCCACGAGGTGGACGGGGCCTGCACCCACGCCCCCGACGACGGCGAGTTCGAGGTCATGGCGCTGCTCGCCGAGGGCCCGGGCGGGGCGGCCACCGACGCGACCGACCACCTGTGCCACGCCCTGGTCCAGGTCGGGGTCTCCGTCGCCGTGGTGTCCCAGGCGGGCCTCTGGCAGACGCACGTGCACACCGACCACCCCGGGGTCGCCGTCCGGGCGCTCCACGACGCCGCCGCGCACGGGCTCGCGACCGACCACCTCGTCGTCCGCGACCTCGCCCGGCAGTCCGGGGTCCACTCCCCACCCCACCGGCCGGCCCTCGGCCTGGTCGCGGTGACCTGCGCCGTCGGCCTCGCACCCGACCTCGCCCGCGCCGGTGCCGTGGTGGTCCTCACCCCTGACGACCGCGACGTCACCGCGCCGGTGGCACGCGCCGTCGCGGACACCGGTGCGGAGGACGTCCTCGTCCTCGCCTCGGCCGGGACCCTCACCCCGGGCCCGCCTCCCGCCGACGTCCGGGTGCACCTGATGCCCGGTCTGGACGACCTGCAGCTCGTGGCCGCCGCCCAGCGCCTCGTCGAGTGCGGCCACGCCGGCCACGGGGCGGCCGAGCTCCTCGCACACGCACGCGAGGCCGCGGACCTGGTCCGTTCGACCCACCTCGCTCCGGGCGACGACCCCGCCAGTGCGCTCCGGGAGCTCCTGGACGGCCGCGGTGAGGCCGTCACCGTCCTGACCCACCACGAGACGCCCCCAGCCCTGGTGGAGGCGGCCCGTCAGGCCGTCCACCTGGTGCGGCCCGACCTCGAGGTCGTCGTCCTGGACGGCGGCGCGCCCGGCACGGGCGTGGGCGTGTCGGCGGGATGACCGGCACCGGCCCCCTCGAGGCGCCGCTGGAGCGGACCGTCGGCCGGCGGACGGCTCAGGCTCTCGCCCCGCTCGGCATCGTCACCGCTCACGACCTGCTGCGCCACTACCCCCGGAGGTACGCCGAGCCCGGCCGGATGACCGACCTGCGCGACCTCACCGTCGGCGAGCACGTCGCACTCATGGCACGCGTCCGGCAGGCCACCGTCCGGCAGATGCGCTCACGGGGCGGCGCCCTGCTCGAGGCCGTGGTCACCGACGGTGAACGCGACCTGACCCTCACCTTCTTCGCCCGCAGACCCGGCGTCCTGCGCACCCACGAGGACCGCCTGAGGCCGGGTCGGGTCGCCATGTTCACCGGGACGGTGGGCACCTACCGGGGGCGCCTGCAGCTGACCCACCCCGACTACCAGGTCGTCGGCCAGGACGCCGACGACGAGGCCGCCGCCCTGGTCGAGGCCAGTCGCCCGATCCCGGTGTACCGGGCCAGTGCCGCGCTGCCCACCTGGCGGATCAGCCGGGCGGTCCGCACCGTCCTGGACACCCTCGGCCCCGACGACCTGCCAGACCCCCTGCCCGAGCAGGTGCGCCGGGACCGTGGCCTGGTGGGACTGATCGAGGCGCTGAGCGGGGTGCACGCCCCCTACACCGACGCCGACTGGCAGGCTGCCCAGCACCGTCTGCGGTTCGAGGAGGCCTTCGTCCTGCAGGTGGCCCTCGCCCGACGACGGGCAGCGGTCGCCGAGCTCGACGCGGTCGCCCGTCCTCCGGTCCCCGGAGGTCTCCTCGACACCTTCGACGCCTCCCTGCCGTTCCGGCTCACCCCCGGTCAGGTCGACGTCGGTCGGGAGATCGCCCAGGACCTGGCCCGGCCCCACCCCATGCAGCGGCTGCTCCAGGGCGAGGTCGGCTCGGGCAAGACCCTGGTCGCCCTGCGGGCGATGCTCCAGGTCGTCGACGCCGGCGGGCAGGCCGCGCTGCTCGCACCCACCGAGGTGCTAGCGGCCCAGCACGCACGCAGCCTGCGCCGGCTGCTCGGCACCCTCGCCGACGACGGGTTCCTCACCGCCGCCGAGGCCGCCACCCGCGTCGCCCTCCTGACCGGGT
>NZ_AXCZ01000075.1 GCF_000767165.1 Cellulomonas bogoriensis 69B4 = DSM 16987 | reverse complement strand
CGCCCGCCGCCACCGGCGGGTCCCGCTGACGGGCGCGTCC
Organism: Cellulomonas bogoriensis 69B4 = DSM 16987; assembly: GCF_000767165.1. GTDB lineage: Bacteria > Actinomycetota > Actinomycetes > Actinomycetales > Cellulomonadaceae > Actinotalea > Actinotalea bogoriensis. The sequence goes on along the minus strand of NZ_AXCZ01000075.1, from coordinate 13,306 downwards.
TCGGTGAGGCGGAACCTGCGCGCCGCCTGGTCCAGGACGAGCCATCCGGCCCCGTCGAGCCCCTGCAGCGCCGCCCTTCCCGTGCTCCACGCCTCGGGGTCGTCGCTGCACGCGGCCTCGGCGAGCCGTCCGGCGAGCGCACGTGCCTCGGGGTGGCTGATCACAGGGCAATCATGTCCGGAACGGCCGGGGTCGAGCAGCGTCATTGACCGGTCACTGGCGGACGCGGCTGAGCACGGGTTCCGGCCGGCGCCCCGCGACCTCAGCTCGTGGTGCCAGAGGCAGGCGCGCGCCGTCGCCCCCGAGTGGGACCGTTCTGTTGCGCTTTCCGTTACGGAACGGTCCCACTCCGCTGGTGATGAGGCGGCGCGTGGCGCGCGGCGAGGGGACGAGGTGGTGAGGCGGCGCGCGGCGGGGCGGCGCGCGGCGAGGGGGTGCTGTGGTGAGAGACGAAGGGCGAGGGGGGCGGCCACGGGTGACGGGACTGTCATGGCCGGTGGGGGTCGTGTCACCGGGCACACTGACCTGGTGCCGGATGCCACTCCTCCTCTCCAAGCAGCCTCTCCTTCGCCGTTGCGGATCCCGGACTTCCGGCGGTTGCTGGGTTCCGGTGCTGCTGAGACGGCCAGTGACCAGGTGGTCAAGGGGGTCCTGCCGGTGGTGGCGGTCTCCACGCTCGGTGCGGGGGCCACGGCCGTCGGGGTGATCAACGCGGCGTCGATGGTCGCGTTCCTGCTGGTGTCGGTGCCGGTGGGGGTGTGGATCGACCGGGTGTCGCGCACCCGGGTGATGACCGGTGCGGCGCTCGTGCGGGCCGTCGTGGTGCTGGCTGTCCCGCTGCTGTACGTGGCTGACGCCCTGACGGTGACGGCGATCGTGGTGGTGGCCCTGGTGATCGGGGTGGCGGACGTGTTCTTCACGACGAGCTCGTCGGCGCTGATGCCGGGGATCGTCCCGCAGGACCGGTTGCCCGACGCCTACGCCCGCCGTCAGTCGGTGGACACCACCGTGGCGGTGGCGACCCCGGCGGTGGCGGCGGTGCTGCTGAGGGTGGTGGGTGGCCCGTTCACGATGGTTTTGGCGTCCGCGTCGTACGTGTGCTCGGCGTTGTCGCTGCGGCGCATCAGGCCCGCTCACGTCCCGGCACCTGCCGAGGGTGCGCCCCGGTTCTGGGCGAGCCTGCGTGAGGGGTTCGGGTTCACCGTCCGTCAGCCGTTGGTGCGGGCGCTGGTCGGGTCGGGGATGCTGCTCAACGCTGCGGCGATCTTCGGGGCGGCGGCCGAGGTGGTGTACGCCCTGAACGTGCTGGGCATCGACCCGGCGGTGCTGGTCGCGACCGAGGCCCTGGGTGCCCTGGGTGGTCTGGCGGCGTCGCTGGTGGCTGCGCCGGTGGTGCGGCGCGCGGGCATCGGACGCACGTACATGGTCGCGTGCCTGGTGGGTGGGCTGGTGGTGCTGGTGCTGCCCCTGTCACCGGTGCTCGGGATCCCCCCGGTGGTGGCTGTGGCCGTGGTGGCGGGTGGGTGGTCGTTCAGCGTGGTGACGGCGGCCGTCGCCAAAGCCGGCGTGGTCCCGGCCCTCACGCCGCCGGCGATGCTGGGGCGCGTGATGTCCAACGCGCAGTTCTTCACCCTGGGGGTCATGCCGGTCGCCGCCGTCGCCGGGGGTCTCGTGGCCGACGTCGCCGGACCCGAGGTCGCGCTCTACATCTGGGCCGGTGCAGCGGTGCTCGCGCTGGTCCCCATCGCCCTGTCGCCCATGCGCAGCTGGGTGACCCCACCGTCACCGAGTGGGACCGATCTGTTGCGCTTTCCGTAACGGAACGGTCCCACTCGACTGGTGGTGGGGCGACCCTCGAGGGGTCAGCGGCGCGTGATGCGCATCTCTGCCGAGAGCCGGCGCCGGGCCCGCCGGGCGACGTAGGCCGTCACCGGCCACAGGAGCGGTGCGGTGAGCGCGCGCGGGCCCGTGCGGAGGTGGGCGTGCTCGACCCAGGTGACGCGGCACGTCGTCGGCCCCGTGGGGTGGACGTGGACGGTCCGTGCCCCGTCGAGCACGGGCCCGAGGCGGCGCAGGACCATGACGCCGGCGGCGTCGGGGGCTCCTTCGGTGTCAGCGAGGTCGGGCTGCGGGGGGTCGAGGCGCTCGGCCTGCATCCGGTCCACGAGCCCCCCTCCCCACGACCGCGGGCCGACGGCGGTGTTGAGTGTGTCGCCGACCTGGAGGGCGCCCGCTGCGTCGACCCGGGTCCACGGCACCCGCCGTGGGTGGTTGCGCACGTCGGTGACCAGGGCCCATGCCCGTTCGGCGGAGATCGGCAGCTCAGTGCCCCTCCGGGCGGCGGGGCGTGGGCGTACGGGTGGCTGGGTCATGGGGGTGTCTCCTCGGGGGCTGTGACGCGTGTTGAACGTACCCCTCGCGCACGCGTGGCTCGGGTGAGCCGGGGGAGTGGCGTCGGCCACCGGTGGCCGGGGGCCCGGTCCGGGCCTAGCGTCGTGATCACGTCGCGTCGAGCTGCCGGGAGCCGTGGATGAAGGTCGTCGCCGTCTTCAGCGTCAAGGGTGGGGTGGGCAAGACGTCCGCCGCCGTGAACCTCGCGTGGAGCTCCTCACGGGAGCAGCGGACCGTGCTGTGGGACCTCGACCCGCAGGGTGGCGCCACGTACCTGCTGGGTCTCACGCCCAAGCAGAAGGCCAAGGCCGACATCCACGCCCTGGTCAAGGGCAAGACCGACCTGGTCGACGTGGTGCGCTCGACCGGTGACGGGGCGCTCGACGTGATCCCGGCGCACGACAGCTACAGCGCGCTGGACCTGGAGCTGGACGCGACCAAACGTCCTGAGCGGCAGCTCGACAAGCTTCTCGGCTCCCTGAAGAAGCACGACGTGGCGGTCCTCGACTGCCCCCCGGGCATGTCACTGCTGTCGGACGCGATCCTGCGCGCCGCGGACGTCGTGGTCGCGCCCCTGGTCCCCTCACCGCTCACCATGCGGTCCCTGGACCAGGTCACCGACATGGTGGCGGGCATGAAGAAGAAGCGGCCGACGGTCGTGGGCTTCTTGTCGATGGTCGACCGCCGCAAGACGATCCACCGCGACCTGGCCCAGACGCTGCCGCAGGAGTCGGAGCACGTGATCGACGTGGTGGTCCCGGCCTCCACCACGGTGGAGCGGATGGGTGTGGAGCGGGCCCCGATCGCCACGTTCGCCCCCCGCAGCGCCCCGACGCGGGCCTACGGGGAGCTGTGGACGGGCGTGCGGTCGGCGCTGTCGCTACCTCGGCCTGGTTCTGGCGTGGAGGCGTGACGCCTGCCGGGTGAGGTGGTCCCGCTCGGCGCTGCTCTGCGCGCGGCGTGCCCGACCGCGACGGCACGGTTGAGCCGGGCGACAGGGCTGTCGGTCAACCGCACGAGCTCGTCGTACCACTCCAGGACCTGGACCCAGTCGGTCTGCTCCACCGTGGGGGCGTCGGCGTGCAACGCGGCGATCGCCGCCTGGGCCTGGTACTCGCCCAACCGGTCCCGGGCCAGGGCCGCCTGCAGGATCGTGACGCCCTCGGCGATCAGCGCCGTGTCCCACCGGGTGCGGTCCTGATCGGCCAGGGGCACGAGTGCACCGTCGGCCGTGGTCCGGGCGTCACGTCGTGCCTGGTGCAGCAGCATCAGCGCGAGCAGCCCGCACACCTCCGGGTGGTCGAGGAGTCGCGCGAGCCCGCGAGTCAGGCGGATCGCCTCGGGCACCAGGTACGCCCGCGCGATCTGAGCGGTGGTGAGCCCTCCGACGGCGCGGAGGGTGAGCGCCACCGCGGTACCCGGGGACAACGACGGGTGCGCGCAGAGGAAGTACAGCCACAGGGTGTCGTCGGTGTCGGCCGCAGGAGCCGGGGGAGGCGCTGCGTCGACCGCCACCTCCCGTCGTCGTCGGGCGTCCTCGGCTCGCACCGCGTCGAGGAAGCGGCGCCATGCGACGGCGACCAGCCACCCCTTGGTGTCCCGCGGCGGACGAGGACGCCGATCACCTCCGGGATGAGCCGCCGGAGCAGGGCCTCGTCCACGGACTCACTCGGTGATCGTCGGTGGTCCGGTCAGGAACGGCCGGACCTCCAACCACTCGTGGATCGGTCGACCCCCCGCCCCCGGCGCCGCCGACAGCTCCCCGGCGAGCTCCACCGCGCGCTCCTGGGTCTCCACGTCGATGACCATCCAGCCGGCGATCAGGTCCTTGGTCTCGGGGAACGGGCCGTCGGTGACCGGTGGGCGGCCCTCGCCGTCGTACCGGACCCACATCCCGTCCGGGGAGAGGGCCTGGCTGTCGACGTACTCCCCGGTCGTCTCGAGCCGCGCCGCGAAGTCCTCCATGAACCGGACGTGCGCGGTGACCTCGTCCGGGGTCCACCGTTCCATCGGCACGTCGTTCGCCGCCGCCGGTGCGCCGCTGTAGTGCTTGAGAAGCAGGTATTTCGCCATCGGAGGTCTCCTCACTGCCCGGTGCGGCCATTGTGGTCGCGCTCACGACGGGGACGGAGCCGACGACCGGTTCTCGACATCACGAGCGCCTGCGCTCGCCACCCATCCAGCGATGATGCCCGTGTGGGACCGTTCCGTTGCGGATTTCGCAACCGGTCGGTCCCACCGCGCCCGCTACCCGCGGTCGACGAGGCCGGAACCTCGTCGCGGCACTGACCTCGGGACTCACGCGTGTGCCTGACCTTGGAGGGGATGTTCCGGCCCTCGGTCGCGTGGGTGAACGACGGCGAGCACCTCGCTGTGATCGCGGGCGGGAGCAGCAGCTGCCCCAACGTCGCCAACGGCGTCGAGGTGACAGGTCCCGGCGAGCTCGCGGTCACCATCGGGCCCAAGTACCCCGACCAGGCCCACTGCACAGCCGACGCGACGCGTCACGTCACCGTGATCAGGCTGCCGGGCGGCATCTCGCCGACGGAGTCCCTGACCGTCCACTTCGACGACGCCAGCGTGACGCTCGACCCGGTCCAGGGCTGACGGGACGAGCCGGTGCGTCACTGCTCGGTGCGTCACTGCTCGGTGCGTCACTGCCCGGTGCGTCACTGCCCGGTGCATCACTGCTCGGTGAGGACCACGGCGCTGCGACCCCGGGCCGGCGTGGGCGGGACTGCTGGCCGAGGGCGATGCCGAGGAGGACCAGGCCCATCCCGGCGGCCTGCTGGACGGTGAGCCGTTCAGCTGCGACGAGGGTGCCGAGCAGCACACCTGTGACGGGGTTGAGCAGCCCGATGAGGCCCACGGCACCGGCGTCGAGGTGCGCGAGGCCCGAGAACCAGGCCCAGTAGGCCAGGGCCGTGGCGACCAGGCTGAGGAACGCGAACCCTGCGGCCTGCGTGGCGTCCAGGACCGGCGGGGTGCCCTCGACGACGAGGGCGACGGGGGCGAGGAGCAGGCCGCCGGCGAGCAGCTGCCAGGACGCCAACGGGAGTGGGCTGACCTGGCCGGCCCACCGCTTGGACAGGACGAAACCCAGCGACGACATGAGCATCGCGGTGACCGACGCGACCACACCCCACGGGTCTGTGCGCTGCGCGCCGGTCAGGAGCATCGCGCACACCCCGACAAACCCGAGGGTCGCGCCGAGCACGGGCAGCACCCGGGGACGTTCACCGAGCAGGGGCCACGCGAGCGCCATCATCATCGCCGGGGCGACGGCCATGAGCATCGCTGCGACGCTCGACGGCAAGAGCTGGGCCGCGACGTACACCAGGACGAAGAACGCCCCGATGTTGAGGGCGCCGAGCACCGTCGCCCGCCACCACCACGCCCCCCGCGGCAGTGTGCGGGTCAGGAGCAGCAGCATCAGCCCCGCCGGCAGGGCCCGGATCGCCGCGCCCCACAGCGCGTGGTCGGCGGGCAGGAGCTGGCGGGTGACGACGTAGCTGGCGCCCCAGCTGACGGGTGCGATCGCCGTGAGAGCCACCCACCGCCAGTTACCTTCCACGGAAGGGAAACTATCTTCCTGGGAAGGTATGGTCAATGTCATGGTGTACGACGACCGTGTGGGGCGCATCCAGCAGGCGTGGCACCGCGAGCGCCCGGACCTCGACGTCGCACCGCAGGGGATCTTCGGACGGTTGCACCGGCTGGCCGCAGCCCTGCGGGAGGAGCTGCTCGTGGTCTACGCGCAGTTCGGGCTGGGTGAGGGGGAGTTCGACGTGCTCGCCACCCTCCGGCGGGCGGGCCACCCGTTCGAGCGTGCTCCCGGTGACCTCGCCGAGCACACGATGGTGACCACGGGCGCGATGACCAAGCGGGTGGACCGGCTCGTCGACGCGGGCCTGGTCACCCGGCGGCGCAGCGACGTCGACGGTCGCGGTCGGGTCGTGGCGCTCACGCCCCAGGGGCTGGACCTGATCGACCGTGCGATGACCGCGCACATGGCCAACGAGCACCGCCTCCTGGGACCGCTCACCGAGGCCGACCGGCGTGAGCTCGAGCGTCTGCTCGCCCAGTGGTTGGCCGTCCACGAGGGGTGATCGGCGCGGGTCCGGCTGTCTTGCTCACGCACGGCGCTCCGATGGTTGATCGTCCCCGGCCCGCGTCGTCGGGCCGGTGTCCAGCTCCCGCTCCGCGAGCTCGCGGAACTCGTCGGGCACGGTCTGGCCGCGACGCATCAGCGCCGGCAGGTAGCCCACGGCGTCGGTGCCGAAGCGCTCGCGGATCGCGTCCATCTGACCGTCGACGGCCCGACGGGAGGCGCCGGTGCGGGAGCCCGGTCGCCAGGGGTCCGGTGGCGGGAGCTCGAGCTCGAGCTGCAGGGCGTGCTGCTGGTCGAGCTTGCTCACCGACATCCCGAGCAGGGTGATCTCGGGCCGTCCGGCCTCCTCGATCGCCCCGGTGGCGAGCTGTTCGGCGACCTCGGTGAGCGTGAGGGTCGTGGCCACGGGTTGGCTGAGGGTGCGCGCACGGGTGACCGACCGCATGCCCGCGAACCGCACGCGCACCGTGATGGTGCGCCCCGCTGTTCCCGTGGCCCGCAATCGGCGGGAGACCCGGTCGGCCAGGTGCGACAGCACCGCCCGCAGCAGCTCGGGTTCGGGGGAGCGGCGCCCCAGGGCCGACTGCGCACCCACCGACCGGGACCGGCGTGCGGTCACCACCCGTCGGGTGTCCTCGTCGTGGGCCATGGCCAGGAGCTTGTGCCCGACGGCGTGCCCCACCAGCCGTTCCACGGTTGACGACGGGGTCGCGGTCAGCTGACCGATCGTGGTGATGCCGTGGGAGGCGAGGCGGGCCTGGTGCACGGGCCCGACGCCCCAGATCAGCCCCACGGGCAACGGGTCGAGGAACTCGCGCTCGGTGCCAGGGGTCACGACCACCAGTCCGTCCGGCTTGGCGACCTGCGAGGCGATCTTCGCCAGGTGCTTGGTGCGCGCCGCACCCACGGAGATGGGTAGCCCGATCTCCTCGCGCACCCGGGCGCGGATGGTGCGGGCGATGTGTTCGGGCGCCCCGAACAGGTGGGTGGACCCGGCGACGTCGAGGAACGCCTCGTCGATCGAGACCCGCTCGACCAGCGGTGTGACGTCGGCGAGCACCGTCATCACCGCGTCGCCCAGCCGTTGGTACTCCCTGAAGCTCCCGCGCACGAACGTCAGCTCGGGGCACAGGCGGGCGGCGCGCCACCCGGGCATCCCGCCCTGCACCCCGAACGCCTTCGCCTCGTACGACGCCGCGAGCACCACGCCACCCGTGGGCCTACCCCCCACCGCGATCGGTCGACCGCGCAGGGCAGGGTCCAGCAGCTGCTCGACCGAGGCGTAGAACGCGTCCAGGTCGGCGTGCAGGATCGTCGCGCCACTGACGGGCATGGCCCCACAGTAGTCGAACAGGTGTTCGAGCAGGAGGGGGTGGCCACCGATCGGTTCCGCTGTGGGAACGGCCTGACGTGGCGACGGTCGGGGCGTCCTCATCCTCGAAGAGGGGGTGCGGTCGATACCCCGGTATCGGGACCATGGGCGGGGACGCGGCCTAGCCTGACGTCATGAGCTCCCAGGTCAGTGGCCGTGCAGTGCCCACGGCCCGTGAGGTCGGTGCCTCGCTCGTCCGGCCCTTGACCTCGCGTGAGGTCCCTGAACCACCGCGCACGTCCCTGGGTCGGTGGTCTCCGTGGCTCGTCCCGGTCTTTGCGGTGGTCCCCCTGCTCCAGGCCTTCGACCTGGCCACCCGGCCCGACGACCTCTTGCTGAACGGACCCCTCGCGATGGCGTTCGTCGTGGGCGCCGTGGCGCTCGCCATCCTCGGCCGACGTCCGCTGCCGGCGTGGCGGGTGTCGGGGGCGTCGGTGCTCATGTGGATGCTGCTCGACGGCAACCAGGGCCACGACGCGGTGGTGGTCCCCATGTCGCTGACCGGCACCTTCGTCCTCGCGGCGCTCGTGGTGGTGTCCCGGCACCGTCGGGCCCTGGGGTGGGGGGTGTGGGGGTGGACGGCCGCGCTGCTCGTGCTCGGCGCGTCCACCTGGGAGGTCCTGCCGCACGTGATGGTCCTGACGCTGGTGGTGCTGCTGATCGACACCCTCAGGCAGCGGGCCGGGGCGCGGGCCGAGGTCGCGCTCGAACGGTCCGCCCGGGTCGAGGAGCAGGAGCACAGCCTGGTGCTCGAGGAGCGGGCGCGCATCGCCCGGGACCTGCACGACGTCGTCGCGCACCACATGTCGATGGTCGCGGTGCAGGCGGAGACCGCGCAGTACCGGCTGGTCGGGGTGGACACCCCGGTGCAGGACGAGTTCGCGTCGATCGCCCGGTCCGCGCGGTCCGCGCTCGGCGACGTGCGGGGCATCCTCACTGTGCTGCGTGCGACCGGTGCGGAGGTCGAGCGTGCCCCCCAACCGACCCTCCGGGACCTCGACGCCCTGGCGCACGCCGCGCGGGCAGCGGGGGCCCCGGTGCGGGTCGCTGTGCGAGGGCGTACCCGCCCGTTGCCCGCGACCGTGGAGATCGCCGCGTACCGCATCGTCCAGGAGTCCCTCGCCAACGCGACCCGTCACGCGCGTGGTGCGGCCGTCGAGGTTCTTCTCGACTACCGGGACCGTCACCTCCAGGTGACCGTGACCAACGGTCCGGGCCGTGCGGCAGCCCCCGCCCCCGACGCCGGCAGCGCCGGGCAGCGTGGTGGTGGGCACGGCCTGGTGGGGATGCGTGAACGGGCGCACCTGCTGGAAGGGGAGCTCGTCGCGACCCCGACGCCCGACGGTGGCTTCCAGGTCGCCGCGACCCTGCCGACGGAGGTGGCTCCCAGGTGACCGACGACTCCCAGCCGATCAGCGTGCTCGTGGTCGACGACCAGGCGATGGTGCGTGAGGGCTTCTCCGCCCTGCTCGCAGCCCAGGACGGCATCGAGGTCGTGGGCGTGGCCGCCGACGGCGCCGCAGCCGTCACCCAGGCCACGGGCCTGGCACCGGACGTCGTCGTCATGGACATCCGCATGCCGCGCATGGACAGCATCGAGGCGACCCGGCGCATCGTCGGCCAGGCGCCACCGGGTGCCGTCCACGTGCTGGTCCTGCGACGTTCGACCTCGACGACTACGTGGTCGAGGCCCTGCGCGCCGGGGCCAGCGGGTTCCTCCTCAAGGACGCCGAGGCCGCCCAGCTCACCGAGGCGGTGCGCGTGGTCGCCCGGGGTGACGCGCTCCTCGCCCCGGCCGTCACCAAGCGGCTCATCGCCACCTACCTGCAGACCCACAGGACGCCCCCCGCACCGCAGGGCGCCCTCGACGACCTCACGCCCCGTGAGCGGGAGGTCCTCGTCCTGATCGCCGAGGGCCTGTCCAACCAGGAGATCGCCGGGTACCTACACCTCGCGGAACCCACGGTCAAGACCCACGTCAGCCACGTCCTCGGCAAGTGCGGGCTGCGCGACCGCGCCCAGGCGGTGATCCTCGCCTACGAGTCCGGGCTGGTGCAGGCCGGCCGTTGACGCCTGGACCGGCCTACGGCGTGAAACGTCCGATCTCGGCGTGGAGCACCTCGGCCATCTGCGACAGGCCTCCACCATCGCCACCGGCGGCGCTCGCCACCCCGGCGATCTGGGCGTTCATGTGATGGACCATCTCTGAGATCCGTTCGATGCGCTCGATCGCGGTGGCAGTCGCCTGGTGCACGGCCTCGACCTGTTCGGCGATCTCGTTGGAGGAGCGCGCCGACTCGTCGGCCAGCTTCTTCACCTCGGCGGCGACCACCGCGAACCCCCGACCCGCGTCACCGGCACGCGCTGCCTCGATGGTGGCGTTGAGCGCGAGCATCCGCGTGCGGTCCGCGACCTCGGCGATCACCGTGACGGCGCGGTGGATCTGCTCAGAACCGCGTTCCAGTCCCCGAACCGTGGCGACCGCCCTGTCGGCCTCCTCCACCCCGGCCAGCGCCGAGAGCGTCAGCTCGGCGGCCGCTGCACCCAGCTCGGTGGAGGCTGCGGCGACCTGCCCGGAGACGGCAACAGCCTGGTCGGCCAGCTGTTCGCGCTCCAGACGCTGCGTGGCCATCACGCGCGCGTCGTCCTCCATGGAACGACGCGCGGCGTCGATCCGGGCCGCGCCCTCCTGCAGTGCCCCGGGCATGCCGACGGTCAGGAACCGCCGGTGAAACCGCCCCTGACCGGCCGAGGTGAGTACGGCACCCGACTCGCGGACGTAGGCGTCGACGAGGTCGAGCACGTCGTTGAAGCGGCGGCGAACCTCGCTGAGGTCCCCGGGGCCGTCCAGGGGGGGCACGCGTTCCTCCAGGTCGCCCTGCGCGCTGCGGCCGAGGGTGTGGGCCATGGTCGCGATCCCAGCACGGTATGCGTCGAGCTCGGACGCGCAGCCGCAGGCATTCCCGCTGGTGCGTCGACTTCCAAGGCCCATGTCAGCTCTCTCCGTCGCTGATCGTCGCCCAGACGAACTCGTCATAGCTTTGGTCGCGCTCCTGCAGGGTCGTGGCGAGCGCTGCGCGCGAAGCGTCCAGACCGTCCCGTGTGCTCGCCGCGGCCCGCTCCAGTCCTCGCAGGTGGTCGTAGAGCGGGCTGATGACCTGCAGGGCCCGACGGTCGGCGTGCCGACGGTTGGAGTGGTAGCCCGTCGTCCGGCCGCGGCGGTCCGTGCTGGGCGTCACGTGCGCCAGGACCCAGTAGTGGGCTCCGTCCGCAGCGAGGTTGTTCACGTAGGCGAAGATCTCCTGCCCCTGCCCGATCGTTCGCCACATGAGCTCGAACACCGCGCGCGGCATGTCCGGGTGCCGCACGATGCTGTGGGCACGGCCGATCACCTCGTCCTCCCGGTACCGGGAGATCTCGAGGAACGTGTGGTTCACGTAGGTGATCCGACCCTTCGGGTCGGTCTTGGACACGATGACCGAGTCGGGGGACACGGTCCGTTCGACGCCGGTCGGTTCGATGGCAGGTCGACGCATCAGGCCTCCCGCTGGGTGAGGTTCTGCACGAACGTTCATCGGCACGTGATGGGCGACTATGAGGTCTTTCACCCCTCCGGGGACGGTTTGGCGCTTCTTGTGCTGGTGCGCCCCACGGTTGGGCCCGCTGAGCGGGAGAAAGGCAGAATCGACCCATGAGCACCGTGAAGATCAATGCGATCACCGTGCCCGAGGGCAGCGGTGACGAGCTGGCGCGCCGGTTCGCGGCCCGGGCGGGTGCGGTCGACGGGCAGGACGGCTTCGAGGGCTTCGAGCTCCTCGCGCCCACCGACGAGCGCACCACGTGGCTGGTCGTGACCCGGTGGCGGGACGAGGACGCGTTCCAGGCGTGGGTGTCGTCCCCGGCGTTCGGGCACGGGCACCGGGGTTCCGGTGAGGGCGGCGAGCAGCGTCCCGTCGCCGTCACAAGCGAGCTGTGGTCCTACCGGGTGGCCGGCGGCTCGGCGGGCGCAGAACACACCGACTGACGACGTACAACTGCGGCGCCTGGCGGCCGGGCCCACGGGTCACCAGACCCGCGGGCCCGCCCACACGCGCCCCGGGTGCGTGACAACGGGACCGATCTGTTTCGGATTCCGCAACGGATCGGTCCCGTTCCGGCCTGGCCCACGCCTCGCTCGGCTGGCGCCTGGCCTGGCCGACGGTCCGGGAGTCCGCCCTCAGCCCGCGCGGTCGACCATTCGTGGGCGGATGACGTCGGTGTTGTCGACGACGAACGTCGCGCGTGTCTCGGGATCTGCGTCGGCCAGGTACAGTCGCTGGCCCTCGACGTAGCGACGGTTGGCCGGGTCGTCAGGGTCTGCGGGGAACCCGTCGCGAGCTGCCATCCGCGCGAACGTGGTCTCGAACGGCACCCGCAGGAACACCGAGGCGTCCCAGGTCCCGACCAGCTCCGGGCGGTGCAGGAAGATCCCGTCGACGAGCACGATCGTCCCGTCCGGGACCTCGACCCCTGGTCCGTCGACCGCGACGTCGGCCCGGTGGTCGAAGGCCGCGGTCCGGATGGTCCGTGAACCGTCCGGACGGAGCGGGTCGACGACGAGGCGTCGGAACGCCTCGAGGTCGTAGGAGTCCTCGTAGAAGCCCCGGGGTGAGGTGCGTCCCTGCCGGTACCGCTGGTCGCGCGGGCGGTGGAACCCGTCGACCGAGACCTGGACCACGTCGCGACCCTCAGCCTGCAGCTCGCTCGCGAGTGCGTCGGCGAACATCGTCTTGCCGGCACCGTCGACGCCGTCGATCCCCACGAGCGGCGTCGGGCCGTCCAGGGCGTGGAGGTGCGTGGTGATCAGGCTGAGCACAGCCGTGCGGGTCGTCATGGGCGCGACTGTGTCACGTGCGCTCCGTCGATGGTCACGAGTCCTGGACCCCTCGACGGCACGTCGGCTGGCGTGCGTCCTGTATTGCCGGTGCAGGGGTGTCCACTCCAGCAGGCCAGAGCGGGACCGATCTGTTTCGGATTCCGCAACCTGTTTCGGATTCCGCAACGGATCGGTCCCGCTCGGCCCGGCCGGGCGTGTGCATGGTCGAGCGTTGGCCCGGACGGGCACTTGCCGCACGGTGGGGCCGCGTTCATCCGCCGGACCGGGCCGTCCGGCGGTACGCTGCACGTGCTTCGGTGACCAGACCGGGGCCGCCGCAGCGAGTGCGGCGGCCGGTGGACGCACCTGGCGCCGTGCCGTGAACACGTGCGCACCCCCTGCCGGCGGTGCGAGTGGCGGCACGTCGGACGCCGGGCGCGGTCTGTGCGCCGTGCCTCTGGTCGGCACACGTGCCCCGGGGGGTCGGGTCGGCCCGTGTGCGGCTGCACCCGGTGCCGGCGCGTACCGCAGCAGCGGTGCGCACGCGACGAAGGAGGAGAAGTGGGACGACCAGCCC
>NZ_AXCZ01000074.1 GCF_000767165.1 Cellulomonas bogoriensis 69B4 = DSM 16987 | reverse complement strand
CCGGGCGGCCCCGGCGCAGGGCCCTGCGAGCTTTCGCACGGCCTTTGTCGACCGGCTCCACGCGTTGACCGGTGCGGATCTGCTGGGCACGGGCACCACGTCCGGGCCGGGGACGGGGCCGGCGTTGCTGGAGGTGGCACGGTGACGGGGGACACGCGCGGCGGGGGGCCGCAGCCCAGCAGGGTCCGTGCGCTGTCGGTCGCGGGGACCGATCCCACGGGCGGGGCGGGGATCCACGCGGACCTGAAGTCCTTCGCGGCCCACGGTGCCTACGGCATGGCGGTCGTCACGGCGCTGGTCGCCCAGAACACGTGCGGGGTGCGTCAGGTCCACGTCCCGGACGTGGGGTTCCTCCGGGCCCAGCTCGACGCGGTCGGCGACGACGTCGACGTCGACGCGGTCAAGGTGGGCATGGTGGGGACCCGGGACGTGGCCGAGGAGATCACGTCGTGGCTGGTCCGGACCCGGCCCCCGGTGGTGGTCGTGGACCCGGTGATGGTGGCGACCAGCGGTGACCGGCTCCTGGATGCGGGCGCCGAGGAGGCCGTCCGGGGGATGCTCACCTGCGCCGACCTGGTGACCCCCAACCTTCCCGAGCTCGCGGTGCTGCTCGGGACCGCACCGGCACGCTCCTGGTCCCGGGCGCTGGAGCAGGCCCGGGAGCTGGCCGCGCGCCACGGGTTGACCGTCCTGGTCAAGGGTGGCCACCTGGACGGTGCCCGCAGCCCCGACGCGGTCGTGGACGGCGCGACCGTCGTCGAGCTGGACGCCCCTCGTGTGGCGACGTCCGCCACCCACGGCACCGGCTGCTCGTTGTCCGCCGCGCTGGCGGCGCTCCGTCCGGTGAGCCAGGACTGGCCCGAGGCCGCCCGCCGCGCGAAGGCGTGGTTGACGGGGGCCCTGCGGGCCGGGGAGGCGCTGCAGGTGGGACGGGGCAACGGCCCCGTGGACCACCTCCACGGGCTGCACCCCGGTCGAGGCGCCTGACCGCGCCCGACCGCGCCTGAACAGGGGCGCGGTCCCGGGTCAGGGCAGCAGCAGGACCTTCCCGGTGGTCCTGCGGCCTTCGAGGGCCAGGTGCGCCTCCGCGGCGTCGTCCAGGGCGTAGGTCGCTCCGACGTGCACACGCAGGGAGCCGTCGCCGACCGCGGCGAAGAGCTCCTCGGCCCGTCGGCGCAGCTCGTCAGGGTCTGCGGTGTAGTGGGCGACGGTGGGTCGGGTCAGGTAGACCGACCCGGCCGCGGCCAGTCGCTGCGGGTCCAGCGGGGGCACCTGGCCGGAGGCCCCGCCGAACAGGGCGAGTCCCCCCCGGGGCCGCAGGCACGCGAGCGAGGCGTCGAACGTGGCGGCACCCACACCGTCGAACACGGTGTGGACCCCGCCGGTCAGGTCGCGCACGGCGGCGGGCAGCTCGGTGGTGAGGTCGTCCATCTGGTCGTAGCGCAGGACGTGGGTGGCGCCGGCCGCGCGTGACGCCTGGACCTTCGCGTCGCTGGAGACGGTGGTCAGGACGGTGGCGCCACGAGCGGAGGCGAGCTGGGTCAGCAGCAGGCCCACACCACCGGCACCGGCGTGCACCAGGACGTGCTGCCCGGCGGTCACGGGGAACGTGGAGTCCACCAGGTAGTGGGCCGTCATCCCCTGGAGCATGAGGGCGGCCGCGGTGCGGTCCTCGACCTGCGGCGGAACCCGGACGACGTGGTCGGCCTTCACGAGCACCTGCTCGGCGTAGGAGCCGTTGGACGTGAGCCACGCGACGTGGTCCCCGACGTCCACGCCGCCCACCCCGGGGCCCAGGGCCGAGACCACCCCTGCGCCCTCGGTGCCCACGACGTGCGGGAAGGTCATGGGGTAGGTGCCCGAGCGCCGGTAGGTGTCGATGTAGTTCACCCCTGCGGCGACGACGTCGACCCGGACCTGACCGGCGGCCGGTTCGGGTGTGGGCACGTCGGTGACGGCGAGGACCTCGGGTCCTCCGGGACGTGTGGCCTGGACGGTGCGCATACCTGGGCAACGGTGCGTGGACCCCAGGTGTTCCAGGGCGGACCGGACCCGGCGCCCGCTTCATGCAGCGACATGTATATTCATGCACATGTCAGTCACGGTCGCAGTCAGCGGAGCCAGCGGGTACGCCGGCGGGGAGGTCCTGCGGTTGCTGACCTCCCACCCCGACGTCGAGATCGGCGCGGTCACCGCGTTCTCCTCCGCAGGGGACAGGCTCGGTTCCCACCAGCCCCACCTGCGCTCCCTCGCGGACCGCACCATCGTGGAGACGACCGCGGCGACGCTCGCCGGTCATGACGTCGTGGTCCTCGCGCTGCCGCACGGCGCCTCCGCCGCGGTCGCCGCCGAGCTCGGGCCGGACACCCTGGTCCTGGACTGCGGGGCCGACCACCGCCTGGTGGACCCCGCAGCCTGGTCCCAGTTCTACGGGACGGACCACGCCGGGTCATGGCCCTACGGCCTGCCCGAGCTCATGACCGCGAACCCCACCCAGCGCCAGACCCTCGCCGGGGCCCGACGGGTCGCCGTCCCCGGTTGCAACGTGGCCGCCGTGACGCTGGGGATCCAGCCCGGCGTGGCCGCGGGCGTGGTCCAGGCACGCGATCTCGTCTCGGTTCTCGCGGTCGGGTACTCCGGCGCTGGCAGGGCCGCCAAGTCCCACCTCATGGCCGCCGAGGGCCTCGGCACCGCGGTCCCCTACGCCGTGGGCGGCACCCACCGTCACATCCCCGAGATCGAGCAGAACCTGCGCGCGGTGGGCGCGACGGAGGTCTCCCTCTCCTTCACCCCCACCCTCGTCCCGATGGCCCGCGGAATCCTGGCGACCACCACCGCGCGGCTGGCGCCCGACGTCGACCCCGCCACGGTCCGCCAGGTGTGGGAGGCCGCCTACGTCGACGAGCCGTTCGTGCAGCTCCTGCCCGCCGGGCAGTGGCCCACGACCGTGGCGACGCAGGGCGCCAACACCGCCCTGGTCCAGGTCGCGGTCGACGAGCGGGCCGGACGGGTGGTCACCGTCTGCGCCCTGGACAACCTCGTCAAGGGCACCGCGGGCGCGGCGATCCAGTCGATGAACCTCGCTCTCGGGTTGCCCGAGACCACCGGGCTCCCGGTCGAGGGGGTGGCACCGTGAGCGTCACCGGACCCCGCGGGTTCCGCGCCGCCGGCGTGGCCGCCGGCCTGAAGTCCTCCGGCGACCCGGACGTCGCCCTCGTCGTCAACGACGGCCCCCTGGCGGTCGGCGCTGCCGTGTTCACGCGCAACCGCGTGGTGGGTGCACCGGTCCTGTGGTCCCGGCAGGTCGTCTCGGACGGCGTCGTCCACGCCGTGGTCCTGAACTCCGGGGGCGCGAATGTCGCGACCGGCCCCCAGGGCTTCGCCGACACCCACCGCACCGCCGAGCACGTGGCCGACCTCCTGGACGTCTCCGCCGGGGACGTCGTGGTGTGCTCCACGGGACTCATCGGCGAGCTGCTGCCGCGCGATCTGCTCCTGGACGGGGTGTCGGCCGCCTCCCGGGCCCTGGACCCCGACGGCGGCGGTCGGGCCGCGCGCGCGATCATGACCACCGACTCCGTCCCCAAGACGGTCCACGTCCGGCGTGAGGGCTGGTCGGTCGGCGGCATGGCCAAGGGGGCCGGGATGCTCGCGCCCGGCCTGGCCACGATGCTGTGCGTCCTGACCACCGACGCCGTCACCGACCACGCCGACGCCGACGCCGCGCTGCGGCACGCGACCCGCACGACGCTGGACCGGGTCGACTCCGACGGCTGCATGTCGACCTCCGACACCGTGGCGGTCCTCGCCTCCGGCGCGTCCGGGGTGCAGGTCACCCGCCTCGAGCTCCAGGACGCCCTCACCGAGGCGTGCGCCACCCTGGCGCGGGCCCTCGTCGCCGACGCCGAGGGAGCCTCCCACGACATCGCCGTGACCGTCGTCGGTGCCGAGACCGAGGACGCCGCCGTGGCCGTGGCCCGCGCGGTCACCCGCTCCAACCTCGTCAAGGCGGCGGTCTTCGGCAACGACCCGAACTGGGGCCGCATCATCGCCCAGGTGGGGACCGTCCCCGAGGACGTCGCGGCGTTCGACCCCGCCCAGCTCGACGTCAGCGTCAACGGCGTCCAGGTGTGCCGGGCCGGGGGGCGTGGAGAACCGCGCGAGCTCGTCGACATGGCGGCCCACCGCGACGTCCACATCGAGGTCGACCTGCACGCCGGGGACGCCTCCGCCACGGTGTGGACCAACGACCTCACCCACGCCTACGTCCACGAGAACAGCGCGTACTCGACATGACCGAGGAGACGTCGGTGACCCCCGGCCTGCCCCCAGCCCTGCCTCCAGCACTGACCCCGGACCAGAAGGCCGAGGTCCTCATCGAGGCCCTGCCCTGGTTGGAGCGCTTCTCGGGTGCTCTGTTCGTCGTCAAGTACGGCGGCAACGCGATGGTCGACGAGTCCCTCAAGCGCGCCTTCGCCGAGGACATGGTCTTCCTGCGCAAGGTCGGCCTCCACCCCGTCGTGGTGCACGGCGGGGGACCGCAGATCTCCAGCATGCTCGCCCGCCTGGGGATCGAGAGCGAGTTCCGCGGCGGGCTCCGGGTCACCACCCAGGAGAGCATGGACGTGGTCCGCATGGTGCTCACCGGGCAGGTCTCACGTGAGCTCGTCGGCCTCCTCAACTCCCACGGCCCCTACGCCGTCGGTCTGTCCGGCGAGGACGGCGGGCTGCTCCAGGCCCGTCGCCGCACGGCGACCGTCGACGGCAAGCAGGTCGACGTCGGGCACGTCGGTGACGTCGTCGAGGTCGACCCGCGCGCGGTCCAGGACCTCCTGGACGCGGGCCGCATCCCGGTCGTCTCGACCGTCGCACCCGACATCGAGGACCCCACCCAGGTCCTCAACGTCAACGCCGACACCGCCGCGGCCGCGCTCGCGGTCGCGCTCGGGGCCAGCAAGCTCATCATCCTCACCGACGTCGAGGGCCTGTACACCGACTGGCCGGACCGCGGTTCGCTGGTGAGCGAGATCCGTGCAGGTGAGCTGGCGCGCCTGGTGCCCACCCTGGAGTCGGGCATGGTGCCGAAGATGGAGGCGTGCCTGCGCGCGGTCCGGGGTGGTGTGCCGCAGGCCCACGTGGTGGACGGACGTCGCGCCCACTCGGTCCTGACCGAGGTGTTCACCGAGGCAGGCATCGGCACCATGGTCCTGCCCGACGACGTCCGCACCGGTTCGCTCCCTCTGGTCGGGGGCGTGGCGTGACCGGCGGCGGGGTGGCACCGGTCACCGGGGTCGAGGCGCGTACGGACGGTTCTGCCGCCGCGTGGACCGACCGGTACGGCCGGTCCCTGATGAACACGTTCGGGACTCCGCGCCGGGTCCTGGTCCGCGGCGAGGGCGTCCACGTGTGGGACGCCGACGGCAACCGGTACCTGGACCTGCTGGCGGGCATCGCGGTCAACGCCCTCGGGCACGCCCACCCCACGCTGACCGCGGCGGTCAGCGCACAGCTGGGGACCCTGGGGCACGTGTCGAACTTCTTCGCGACCCCCACCCAGGTGGCTCTCGCCGAGCGCCTGGTCCAGCTGGGCGGCGGTGACGCCACCTCGCGCGTGTTCTTCACGAACTCCGGGACCGAGGCCAACGAGGCGGCGTTCAAGATCGCCCGCCGCACCGGTCGGCCCCGGGTCCTGTGCCTGGAGGGCGGGTTCCACGGCAGGACGATGGGCGCGCTCGCGATGACGTCCAAGACCGCCTACCGGGCGCCGTTCGAGCCGCTTCCCGGTGGGGTGGAGTTCCTGTCGTTCGGGGACGTGGACGCCCTGGAGCGTGCGATCGGGCCGGACGTCGCGGCGGTGGTTCTGGAGGCCGTGCAGGGGGAGGCAGGAGTGCGCCCGCTGCCCCCCGGCTACCTCGCGGCGGCACGGCGCCTGACCCGGGACCACGGGGCGCTGCTGGTCGCGGACGAGGTCCAGACCGGGATCGGCAGGACCGGCCACTGGCTGGCCCACCAGGACGACGAGCTCGGTGGGGGAGCCCGGCCCGACGTCGTCACGCTCGCGAAGGGACTCGGCGGCGGGTTCCCGATCGGCGCCGTCCTGACGCACGGGGAGCACGTCTCCTCGCTCCTGGGACCCGGCCAGCACGGCACGACGTTCGGGGGCAACCCGGTCGCCGCCGCCGCGGGCCTGGCGACCCTCGGGGTGATCGAGCGGGACGGCGTGCTGGACCACGTGCGCCGGACGGGGCGGTGGCTGACCGAGGCGCTCGCCGCGCTCCCGGTCGTGGCCGAGGTGCGGGCCCGGGGCCTGCTGGTCGCCGTGGAGCTCGCAGGACGTCCGTCCGCCGAGGTCGCCGACCTGGCGCTGGAGGCGGGGTTCATCGTGAACCCCGTGACACCCACGGCGCTGCGCCTGGCCCCACCCCTGGTGGTGACGACCGAGCAGCTGTCCCCGTTCGTGGAGTTCCTCGCCGGTCTGGGCGCCGGCGGGGCACCGACCGTGACCCCGGAGGCCTGATGCGCCACTTCCTGCGTGACGACGACCTGTCCCAGCCCGAGCAGCGCGAGGTCCTGGAGCTGGCGCGACGCCTCAAGGCGGACCGCTTCTCCGCGCGCCCCCTGGAGGGACCCCGCAGCGTCGCCCTGATCTTCGACAAGCCGACGCTGCGCACCCAGGTGTCCTTCACCACGGGAGTGACCGAGCTGGGCGGCTTCCCCCTCGTGGTCGACGGACGGCTGGCGCAGATCGGTGAGCGGGAGTCGGTCGCCGACACCGCACGGGTGCTCGGACGCCAGGTCGCGGCGGTCGTGTGGCGGACCTTCGACCAGTCGCGGCTGGTCGAGATGGCCACCCACGTCGGCGTCCCGGTCGTGAACGCGCTGACCGACCAGTTCCACCCGTGCCAGGTCCTGGCCGACCTCCTCACCGTCGCCGAGCACGCCGGCGGGCTGGACGCACTGCCGGGCAAGCGCCTGACCTACCTGGGCGACGGCGCGAACAACATGGCGCACTCCTACCTCCTGGGCGGCGCCACCGCGGGCCTGCACGTGACGGTGGCCTCGCCCCCGGAGCGCGCGCCCCACCCGGACGTCCTGGCACGCGCCCAGGAGCTCGGCACGCTCACCGGAGGCTCTGCCCGTGTCCTGACGGACGCGGCGCACGCGGTCGAGGGTGCCGACGTGGTCGCGACCGACACGTGGGTGTCGATGGGCGACGAGGCGTCGGCCTCGCTCGCGGAGCAGCTGTACGCCCCGTTCCGCCTGGACGCCGAGCTGCTGTCCCACGCCCGGCCCGGGGCGATGGTCCTGCACTGCCTGCCCGCCTACCGGGGCCGGGAGATCACCGCAGAGGTCCTCGAAGGCCCGCAGGCGGTCGTGTTCGACGAGGCCGAGAACCGTCTCCACGCGCAGAAGGCCCTCCTGGCGTGGCTGCTGGGGGACCGGTGACCGCGGACCACCCGGCGGTACCGGCCACCAAGGCTGCACGCCACGCACTGATCACCCGGGTGCTCAGCCACGCGAGGATCCGCTCCCAGGGGGAGCTGGCGGCCGCGCTCGCCTCCGAGGGCCTGACCGTCACCCAGGCCACCTTGTCCCGCGACCTGGTGGACCTCAGGGCCGAGAAGGTGCGCACGGCCGACGGTGACCTGGTGTACGCCGTGCCCGCAGAGGGCGCGGATCGCCGCCCGCAGGCCGCCCCCGACACCGAGCAGCTGGCGGCCCGTCTGGCGCGCTTGTGCGCCGAGCTGCTCGTGACCGCCGAGTCGTCTGGCAACCTGGTGGTGCTGCGTACCCCACCGGGCGCGGCCCAGTTCCTGGCCTCGGCGATCGACCACTCGGTCCTGCCCGCCGTCCTCGGGACGATCGCCGGTGACGACACCGTCCTGGTGATCGCCCGCGAGGACGGCGGTGGGGAGTCCGTCGCTCGACGCTTCCTCGAGCTCGCGGGAGACTGACCTGTCCCGCGGCCCGACCTCGACCTTTCCCGTACCGTGCCCGTGCCTGCAGAGAGAGAACTGTGATGACTGAACGTGTCGTGCTCGCCTACTCCGGGGGTCTGGACACCTCCGTCGGCATCGGCTGGATCGCCGAGGCCACCGGCGCCGAGGTGATCGCGGTCGCGGTCGACGTCGGCCAGGGCGGGGAGGACCTGGAGGTCATCCGCCGGCGGGCCCTGGACTGCGGTGCGGTCGAGGCGTACGTCGCCGACGCGCGCGAGGAGTTCGCCACCGAGTACTGCATCCCCGCGCTCAAGGCCAACGCCATGTACCTGGACCGCTACCCGCTGGTCTCGGCGCTGTCCCGCCCGGTCATCGTCAAGCACCTGGTCCGCGCGGCCCGCCAGTTCGGGGCCTCGACCGTGGCGCACGGGTGCACCGGCAAGGGCAACGACCAGGTCCGTTTCGAGGTCGGGATCACGTCCCTGGCACCGGACCTGCGGTGCCTGGCACCCGTCCGGGACCTGGCGCTCACCCGTGACAAGGCGATCGAGTACGCCAACACCCACGCCCTGCCCATCGAGACGACCAAGCACAACCCGTTCTCGATCGACCAGAACGTGTGGGGCCGCGCCATCGAGACCGGGTTCCTCGAGGACATCTGGAACGCCCCGACCAAGGACGTCTACACCTACACCGACGACCCCACGTTCCCCCCGGTCGCCGACGAGGTCACGATCACCTTCGATGCCGGGGTCCCGGTCGCGATCGACGGCGTGGCGGTGACCCCGCTGCAGGCCGTCCAGGAGATGAACCGCCGTGCCGGCGCCCAGGGTGTCGGTCGGATCGACATCGTCGAGGACCGCCTGGTCGGCATCAAGTCCCGCGAGGTCTACGAGGCCCCGGGTGCGATCGCTCTGATCGCCGCGCACCAGGAGCTGGAGAACGTGACCCTGGAGCGCGAGCAGGCACGGTTCAAGCGCGGTGTGGAGCAGCGCTGGACGGAGCTGGTCTACGACGGCATGTGGTTCTCGCCGCTGAAGCGTTCCCTCGACACGTTCGTCGACGACACCCAGCGCTACGTCTCCGGTGACGTGCGCATGGTCCTGCACGGGGGCCGGGCCACGGTCACCGGCCGCCGCAGCGAGACCAGCCTGTACGACTTCAACCTCGCGACGTACGACACCGGTGACACCTTCGACCAGTCCCACGCCAAGGGCTTCATCGAGATCTACGGCCTCACGGCCAAGCTCGCCGCCGCTCGTGACGTCCGGTTCGGCAACCACGTCGACCTGGGCGAGGGGGAGCTGCCCACGGAGAGCACCGATGACTGAGCAGCCCACGGGCGGCTCGTCGGACGGCCGCGTGAGCCTGTGGGGCGGGCGGTTCGCCGGCGGCCCGGCGGACGCGCTCGCCGCCCTGTCCAAGAGCACCCACTTCGACTGGCGGCTGGCCGACCACGACGTCTCGGGCTCGGTGGCGCACGCCCGGGTCCTGCACCGCGCCGGGCTCCTGGACGACGCCGAGCTGACCGGCATGATCGACGCGCTGGAGCGGCTGCGCACCGATGTCCGCTCGGGTGCGTTCGTGCCTGCCGAGGACGACGAGGACGTGCACACGGCGCTCGAACGGGGCCTGATCGAGCGCGCGGGCGCGGAGCTGGGCGGCAAGCTCCGCGCCGGCCGCTCACGCAACGACCAGATCGCCACGCTGGTGCGCATGTACCTGCGCGAGCAGGCCCGTGCCCTGTCGATCAAGGTCCTGGACGTCGTGGACGCGCTCGCGGAGCAGGCGGCGGCCCACCCGGATGCGGCGATGCCGGGTCGCACGCACCTGCAGCACGCGCAACCGGTGCTGCTGGCGCACCACCTGCTCGCGCATGCCTGGCCGCTGCTGCGGGACGTCGAGCGGTGGGTCGACTGGGACGTGCGCGCGGCGCAGTCCCCCTACGGGTCGGGTGCGTTGGCTGGCTCGTCGCTGGGCCTGGACCCCGCGGCGGTCGCTGCGGAGCTCGGTTTCGACGGACCGTCGGAGAACTCCATCGACGGCACGGCCAGTCGGGACACGGTCGCGGAGTTCGCGTTCGTCGCCGCGATGGTGGGCGTGGACCTGTCGCGCGTGGCGGAGGAGGTCATCCTCTGGGCGACCAAGGAGTTCGGGTTCATCACGTTGGACGACGCGTACTCCACCGGGTCGAGCATCATGCCCCAGAAGAAGAACCCGGACGTGGCAGAGCTGGCCCGGGGCAAGGCCGGTCGCCTGATCGGGGACCTGACGGGCCTGCTGACCACGTTGAAGGGGCTCCCGCTGGCCTACAACCGGGACCTTCAGGAGGACAAGGAGCCGGTCTTCGACCAGGTCGACACCCTGGAGGTGCTGCTGCCGGCCTTCTCGGGGATGGTCTCCACGTTGCGGTTCGACACCGGGCGCATGGCCGAGCTCGCGCCGCAGGGCTTCTCCCTCGCGACCGACGTGGCGGAGTGGCTGGTGCGGACGGGCGTGCCCTTCCGGGTCGCGCACGAGGTCGCCGGTACGTGTGTGCGGGTCTGCGAGGAGCGCGGCGTCGAGCTGTGGGACCTCACCGACCAGGACCTGGCCGACATCTCGGTGCACCTCACCCCTGCCGTCCGGGAGGTGCTGACGGTGGCTGGGTCGCTGGCCTCGCGGTCGGCCGCCGGTGGGACGGCGCCGGTCCAGGTGGCCCAGCAGCTGGACCGGGCGCGTGCACGGTCGGTGCAGCTGCGTGCGTGGGCCGTGTCCTGATCGTCCGTGGCAGGGACGTCCGCGGTGGACGCGGGGCGCGGTCGACTGCGGGTGTCCCAGCTCGCCGTGTCGGTGCTCGCGGCGCCACCACGCCTGGGTGGTGTCACGCTGGTGTGCGTGGACGGCCCCTCCGGGGCGGGCAAGACGACGCTCGCCGGCGCCCTCGCCGGGTCCCTTCCCGGCGCGGTCGTCCTGCACATGGATGACCTGTACGACGGGTGGGCAGGCCTGGCCACGGTGTGGCCGCGGGTGGAGGACCAGGTCCTGGGTCCGCTGGGTGCGGGCGAGCCCGCGCGGTGGCGCCGGTACGACTGGTCCCTGGGCAGGTTCGACCGGTGGCACGAGCTCCCGGTCCCGGCGGTGCTGGTGCTCGAGGGGTGCGGCAGCGCCCCGCGCGCGGTCCGGGGCCGCGCATCCTGCGTGGTCTGGGTGGACGCACCGGCGACGGTGCGTCACCGTCGCGCCGCGGACCGGGATGGTCCGCGGCTGGACCCCCGCCTGGAGGAGTGGTGGAGGACCGAGGAGGAGTACTTCGCGGTCGAGCGCCCGTCCGAGCACGCGGACGTGCACGTGGACGGCTCGGTTGGCTGGGACCGGTGACGTCGTGGTGAGGAGGTCCGGGCGGTGACCGCGTGGTTGTCCGGGCCGGTAACCACCGTGGCCCCGGGCCTGCTCGGCGCCCACCTGGTCTCGGACCTGCCGGAGGGGCGCGTGGTGGTCCGTCTGACGGAGGTCGAGGCCTACGAAGGTGGGGACGACCCCGGGTCGCACGCGTTCAGGGGCGCCACGGCCCGCAACGGGGCGATGTTCGGACCGGCAGGGTGTCTGTACGTCTACCGCCATCTGGGTCTGCACGTGTGTGCCAACGTGGTGACGGGTGAGGTGGGCCGTGCCTCGGCCGTCCTGCTGCGGGCGGGTGAGGTCGTGGAGGGTGCAGAGCTGGCGTGGGCCCGCCGGGCGGCGCGCGGCGTGGTGCGCTCACCGGTCGACCTGGCGCGGGGACCCGCGCGCCTGACGGTGGCGGCCGGCCTGCGGATGGACATGTACGGCTGGGGCCTGCTGGAACCCGGCGCTCCGGTGCACCTGGTGAGGCCGTCCGGCGGTGTCGGGGTCGTGGCCCGCGGCCCACGGGTGGGCGTGTCGGGCCCGGGTGGTGAGGGGAGCACCTTTCCGTGGCGGTTCTGGCTCGCGGGTGAGGCGACCGTCTCGGCGTACCGGCCCGCGGCCCCGCCTCGGCGCAGGACAGGGCAGACTGGCCCGCGCGCCCGTAGGTCGGGCGGTGGTGGACCGAGTGGCGGAGCCGGGGGAACCGGCGGACGAGGGAGCGACGGGTGACGGACATCCTGGAGGAGCTGGCCTGGCGTGGGCTGGTGGCGCAGACCACCGACCGGGAGGCGCTGGCGCAGGCGTTGGGCTCAGGTCCGGTGACCGTGTACTGCGGGTTCGACCCCACCGCGCCGAGCCTGCACCACGGGCACCTGGTGCAGCTGGTGCTGCTGCGGCACCTGCAGCTGGCCGGGCATCGTGTCCTGCCTCTGGTGGGGGGCGCCACGGGCATGATCGGTGACCCGCGCATGTCCGGTGAGCGGGTGCTCAACACCAAGGAGACCGTGGCGCAGTGGGTCGACCGGCTGCGCGCCCAGATCGGACGTTTCCTGGATCTCGAGGGCGACAACGCCGCGGTGATGGTGAACAACCTGGACTGGACGGCCGACCTGAACGCGATCGACTTCTTGCGCGACGTCGGCAAGCACTACCGCTTGGGCACGATGCTGGCGAAGGAGACCGTCGCGCGCCGGCTCGCGAGCGACGAGGGCATCAGCTTCACCGAGTTCAGCTACCAGATCCTGCAGGGCATGGACTACCTGGAGCTGTACCGCCGGCACGGGTGCACGCTGCAGACGGGCGGAAACGACCAGTGGGGGAACCTGCTCTCGGGCGTCGAGCTCGTCCGCAAGGCGGAGCAGGCGACCGTCCACGCCCTGACGACCCCCCTGGTGACGAAGAGCGACGGCACCAAGTTCGGCAAGACCGAGGGTGGGGCGGTCTGGCTCGCGCCGGACATGATGTCGCCGTACGCCTTCTACCAGTTCTGGGTCAACACCGAGGACGCGGATGTCGTGGGGTACCTGCGCACGTTCACGTTCCGGTCCCGGGAGGAGATCGCCGAGCTGGCGGACGCCGTGGCCGAGCGCCCTGCCGCGAGGCAGGCGCAGCGGGTCCTGGCGCGCGACGTGACCGCCCTGGTCCATGGCGAGGACGAGGCCGACGCGGTGGTGGCGGCCAGCCAGGCGCTCTTCGGTCGAGGGGAGCTGGTGGACATCCCGGCGGCGACGTTCGGCGCCGCGGTGTCCGCGCTGCCGACGGTTGCGGCCGCGCCCGGCGACCCGGTGGTCGACGCCGCGGTGGGATGCGGCCTCGTGGCAGGCCGAGGAGCTGCCCGGCGTGCGGTGGCAGAGGGGGGCCTGTACGTCAACAACGACCGGGTGACGGACCCCGACGCGACGCTCGCGGCGGGGGACTTCCTCCACGGGCGGTGGGCGCTGCTGCGGCGCGGCAAGAGGACGCTCGCAGTCGCCGACACGGCACCCGCCGACGGTACTGAGAGCAGTTCAGCGGGGTGAGGACGGTCACGTCGTCGCGGGTTTGACGTCCATGCCCCGGCCACGTAATGTTCTTCCAGTCGCCCCGCCGGGGAGGAACGGA
>NZ_AXCZ01000051.1 GCF_000767165.1 Cellulomonas bogoriensis 69B4 = DSM 16987 | reverse complement strand
GAGGGCCCGCAGGGCCACGGGCACGACCGCCGGGGTCAGCACGAGCACCCCCAGCACCACACCGGCCGCGCCCACACCGAGCAGGGCCCCGTCGTTGCCGTTGCCGTCCTGGACCGCCGCCACCACGGCCGCCACACCCAGCGCCACGAGCAGCGCCCCGGACGCGGTGCGCCACCTGCCCGACCCGTCGTGGACCACCACGTCGTCGCGCATCGCCTCGACGGGCGGGGTCAGGGCCGCACGGCGTGCGGGGACCGCTGCCGAGACGAGGCTGACGAGGGTCCCGACGAGGACGGCGACCACCACGGTGCTGGTGTCCAGGGGGATGCGGCCGGACAGCTCCATTCCCATGGCCGCGAAGACCTCGCGCAGCACCGCGACCAGGCCGACGCCGGCCGCGACACCCAGCGCGGAGCCGAGCACCCCGACCACCAGGGCCTGCACCAGGATCGAGGTGAAGACCTGGGTGGGCGAGGCGCCCAGGGCCCGCAGCATCGCGAGCTCCCGTTGACGCTGGCGCACCGTCATCTGGAAGGTGTTCGCGATGATGAACCCACCCACGAACAGCGCCACCGCGGCGAACACGAGCAGGAACGTGGAGACGAACCCGAGGATCTGCTCGACCTGCTCGCGGGTCTCGGTGCGCAGCTCCTCCCCGGTGCGGACCTCGACACCGGCGGCCTGCAGCTCGGGAGCCAGGGCCGCGGTGACGGCGTCCACGAGGGTCTGCTCGTCGCGACCGTCGCCGTAGAGCGCGATCGCGGCGACCAGCCCGTCCGGGGCGTAGACGGACTCGGCCGTCGCAGGGTCCAGGAACACGATCGTCGCGCCCGCCACCGGCGCGCCGAACGCGATCTCGCCCACGACCTCGACCTCGACCGGTTGCTCGCCCCCGACGACGACCGTGGTGGTGTCACCCACCGCCAGCCCGGAGGTCCGCAGGGTGTTGGTCTCCAGCCCGATCTCCCCCGGGCCCGACGGCGCGCGCCCGCCGGTGACCTCGGTGGCGGGCTCGTCGGGGTGCAGGCCGGTCGCGAAGCTGGGCGCGCCACCGCCGGAGATCACCGCCGTGCCGTCGGCCCCCACCAGCACCACCGGGCCGGACACCTCCGGGACTGCGGCGTCCACGCCGTCGACCTCGAGCAACGGGTCCACCAGGTCGAGCGGCACCCGTGTGCCCGGGCCCTCGGTCTCCAGACCGGTGGGGCCACCGACGTAGGCGTCGCCGAGCATCGAGGTGTCGACCAGCTCACCGAACGTGGACGACAGCATGGCCCGCAGCGAGAACGTGCCCGCGACGAACGCCACGCCCAGGAGCACGGCCAGGACCGAGAGCAGGAACCGCCCCAGGTGGCTGCGCACGCCGCGCAGCGCGACCCGCCTCACCGGGTCACCGCACCGGTGCCCAGGTCCCTCAAGGCGTCCAGGACCGACTCGGGGGTCGGGCGCTCGAGCTCCCCGACGAGCCTGCCGTCGGCGAGGAACAGCACCCGGTGGGCGTAGGACGCGGCGGTCGGGTCGTGGGTGACCATCACCACCGACTGCGCCAGCTCGTCGACGGAGCGGCGCAGGAAGCCCAGGACCTCGCCGGAGGACCGGGAGTCCAGGTTGCCCGTCGGCTCGTCGGCGAACACCACCGACGGCTTCGACACCAGGGCCCGGGCGCACGCCACCCGCTGCTGCTGCCCGCCGGACAGCTCCGAGGGCCGGTGGCGCAGCCGGTCGCGCAACCCCACCGCGTCCACCACCGTGTCGAACCACTCCCGGTCCACGTCGGTGCGTGCGATGTCCAGCGGGAGGGTGATGTTCTCCTCGGCGGTCAGCGTGGGGATGAGGTTGAACGCCTGGAACACGAAACCCAGGCGGGTGCGGCGCAGGCGGGTGAGCTGGCGCTGCTTCATCCGGCCCACGTCCTCGCCGTCCACGACCACCCGCCCGGACGTCGGGGTGTCCAGGCCCGCCATGCAGTGCATCAGCGTCGACTTGCCCGACCCCGAGGGGCCCATGATCGCGGTCAGCTCACCGCGGGCGAAGTCCACGCTGAGCCCGTCCAGTGCGCGCACCGCCGCCTCGTCCTTGCCGTAGACCTTCACCAGGTCCCGTGCCGAACCGATCTGCCCCGCGTCGGTACCCGTCGCCAGTGGCCGCATGTCGCCGTCCTCGTCTCGAAGTGTCGGGTCGATCCTGCAGGCAGCAGCGTGACCGCGTCATCAGGAATCTCCCCCACCCGACCCTGAGCCGACCCCGACCCCGGCCCCGGACGCGGTGGAGCGGTGTGCCCGCGGTCTGGGAGGATCGTCCACCATGAGCGACCTCCAGCCCCGACCGGCCTCCGACCCCACGACGCCCGCGCCGTCCCGGGTACCGGACAAGGTCAGTCTCGACGGGCTGGAGGAGCGGTGGGACGCGGCCTGGACCGAGCAGGGCACCTACGCCTTCGACCGCACCCGCAGCCGCGACCAGGTGTACTCGATCGACACCCCGCCGCCCACGGTGTCCGGGTCGCTGCACGTGGGCCACGTGTTCTCCTACACCCACACCGACCTCGTCGCGCGGTACCAGCGGATGCGCGGGCGCGAGGTCTTCTACCCCATGGGGTGGGACGACAACGGCCTGCCGACCGAGCGCCGCGTGCAGAACTACTACGGGGTGCGGTGCGACCCGACCCTCCCCTACGACCCCGACCTGGTGCCCCCGCACGAGGGTGGGGAGGGCAAGAGCGTCAAGGCCGCCGACCAGGTGCCGATCTCGCGACGGAACTTCGTCGAGCTGTGCGAGCGGCTCACGGTCGAGGACGAGCGCCAGTTCGAGGCGCTGTGGCGGCGCCTGGGCCTGTCGGTGGACTGGTCCCACCACTACCAGACCATCGACGCGCGGTCGCGGACCGTCGCCCAGAAGGCGTTCCTGCGCAACCTGGCCCGTGGTGAGGCCTACCAGGCGCAGGCACCGGGCCTGTGGGACGTGACGTTCCAGACGGCGGTGGCGCAGGCCGAGCTCGAGGCACGCGAGTACCCGGGCCACTTCCACCGGGTGGCGTTCCACCGCACCGACGGGTCCGGGCCGGTGCACATCGAGACCACGCGCCCCGAGCTGATCCCCGCGGTGGTGGCGCTCATCGCCCACCCCGACGACGAGCGGTACCAGCACCTGTTCGGCACGACGGTCCGTGCGCCCCTGTTCGACGTCGAGGTGCCGGTCCTGGCCCACCCCGCCGCCGAGCCCGACAAGGGCGCGGGCATCGCGATGTGCTGCACGTTCGGTGACCTCACCGACGTCCAGTGGTGGCGCGAGCTGCAGCTGCCCACCCGCTCGGTCGTCGGTCGAGACGGACGCCTGCTGCGCGAGACCCCCGAGTGGATCACCACCGAGGGTGGACGGGCACGCTACGAGGAGATGGCCGGCAAGACGACCTTCTCGGGACGCGCGTCCGTCGTCGAGGCCCTGCAGGCCTCGGGCGACCTGGACGGTGAGCCCACCCCCACCAAGCGGATGGCGAACTTCTTCGAGAAGGGCGACAAGCCCCTGGAGATCGTGACCTCACGCCAGTGGTACATCCGCAACGGGGGTCGGGACGAGGGCGCGGGCCAGGGCCTGCGCGAGCAGCTGCTGGGCCGCGGCACCGAGCTGCAGTTCCACCCCGAGTTCATGCGGGTGCGGTACGAGAACTGGGTCGGGGGCCTCAACGGCGACTGGCTGATCTCCAGGCAGCGGTTCTTCGGGGTGTCGATCCCGCTGTGGTACCCCGTGACGGCCGACGGCGAGGTCGACCACGACCACCCGATCGTCCCCGACGAGTCCCTGCTGCCCGTGGACCCCTCGAGCGACGTGCCGCCCGGGTACACCGCCGCGCAGCGCGGCGTGCCCGGTGGGTTCGTCGGTGAGGCCGACGTGATGGACACGTGGGCGACGTCCTCGCTCACGCCGCAGATCGCCGGTGGCTGGGAGCACGACCCCGACCTGTTCGAGCGGGTGTTCCCCATGGACCTGCGCCCCCAGGGGCAGGACATCATCCGCACCTGGCTGTTCTCCACGGTGGTGCGCGCGCACCTGGAGCACGACTCGCTCCCGTGGCGGCACGCCGCGATCAGCGGCTGGATCCTGGACCCGGACCGCAAGAAGATGTCGAAGTCCAAGGGCAACGTCGTCACCCCGATGGGTCTGCTGGAGAAGCACGGCTCGGACGCGGTCCGCTACTGGGCGGCGTCGGCCCGCCTCGGGACGGACGCGGCCTTCGAGGTCGGCCAGATGAAGATCGGTCGCCGTCTGGCGATCAAGGTCCTGAACGCCTCGAAGTTCGCGCTCGGGTTCGCCGGCGACGCAGGCCCGGCCGCCGACCCGGCCCTGGTGACCGAGACCCTGGACCGGGCGATGCTCGCGGGACTGGCCGAGGTCGTCGAGAAGGCCACCGCCGCGTACGAGGCCTACGACCACACCCGCGCCCTGGAGGTCACCGAGACGTTCTTCTGGACGTTCTGCGACGACTACCTCGAGCTGGTCAAGGACCGTGCGTACGGCTCGGGTGCCACCGAGGCCGACGCCTCCGCGCCGACCGTCTCCGCACGTGCCGCCCTGGCCCTCGCGCTGGACACCCTGCTGCGCCTGCTCGCGCCGGTGCTGCCGTTCGCGACCGAGGAGGTCTGGTCGTGGTGGAAGGAGGGCTCGGTGCACCGTGCCGGCTGGCCCACGGCCGCCCCTCTGCGCGACGCCGCCCAGGGCGCCGACCCCGCGGTGCTAGGCGCGGCGGGCGGGGCCCTGGCCGCACTCAGGAAGGTGAAGTCCGAGGCGAAGGTCTCGATGCGCACCACGATCGTCCGCGCGGTGCTCGACCTGCCGGCCGGTCAGCTCGAGCTGGTGCGGGCCGCCGTCGTCGACGTGACCGCGGCAGGACGGGTGACGGACCTGCAGCTGCACGGCGCCGACGTCGAGCAGGCCACCGTGACCGAGAGCGAGCTCGAGCAGGTCTGAGGGTCCCGGCCCGGGTGGTCGGCCCCGCGATAAGGTCGCGGGCGACCACCCGGGTGCCCCCGCACCCGTCCCGGCCCACCCCAGCGGAGACGACGTGCGTCAGACGACCAGCCCGAGCCTCATCGGTGACGACCCGAGCGGCTCGATCCCGCGCATGCTGGCCGAACGGCTGGAGCGGTCCCCCGGCTCGACCCTGATCGAACGCACCGCGGCGCTGGGCAGCGCCTGGACACCGGTGACGACGCGGGCGTTCGTCGCCGAGGTCACCGCGGTGGCCAAGGGCCTGGTCGCCCGCGGTGTGGAACCCGGCGACCGCGTCTCGATCATGAGCCGCACCCGTTACGAGTGGACGTTGCTGGACTTCGCCACCTGGGCGGCCGGCGCCGTGCCCGTACCGGTGTACGAGACGTCGTCGGCCGAGCAGGTCCACTGGATCCTGTCCGACGCCCAGGTGCGCCTGGCCGTGGTCGAGACCACCGCCCACGCCGCCGTCACCGAGCAGGTCAGGGACCGGCTCGAGGCGCTCACCGACGTGCTCGTCCTCGACGACGACGCCGTCCAGACCCTCGTGGCGGACGGCGCGGACGTCCCCGACGCCGAGATCGAGCGTCGCAGCGCCCTGGCCGGGATGGACGACCTCGCCACGATCATCTACACGTCCGGGACCACGGGACGGCCCAAGGGTGTGGAGCTGACCCACGGCAACTTCGTGTCCCTGACCCGCGAGGGGACCGCCGGGCTGCCGGACGTGGTCGCCCGCCCGGGGTCGCGGACGCTGCTGTTCATGCCGCTCGCGCACGTGTTCGCCCGGTTCATCCAGGTGCTGTGCGTGCCCTCGGGCGCGGTCCTGGGCCACACCCCCGACACCAAGAACCTGCTGGCCGACCTGCAGACCTTTCGCCCCACCTTCATCCTGAGCGTGCCGCGCGTGTTCGAGAAGGTCTACAACTCCGCCGAGCAGAAGGCTGCGGCCTCACCGGTGCGGCTCAAGCTGTTCCGGTGGGCGGCCCACACCTCGATCACCTACTCCCAGGCCCTGGACCGCGCCGACGGTCCCCCGCTGGGTCTGCGCGTGCAGCACGCCCTCGCCGACCGCCTGGTCCTGCGGCGGCTGCGGGCCGCGCTCGGGGGCCAGGCCAGGTACGCGGTCTCCGGTGGTGCGCCCCTGGGTGCACGGCTCGGCCACTTCTTCCGGGGTCTGGGCCTGCAGGTGCTCGAGGGGTACGGCCTGACCGAGACCACGGCGCCCACCGCCGTCAACCGCCCCGAGAAGACCAAGATCGGGACCGTGGGCACCCCGTTCCCCGGGGCCTCGATCCGGATCGCGGACGACGGCGAGATCGAGGTGAGCGGGGCGCACGTGTTCCGCGGCTACCACCGCAACGAGGAGGCCACCGCCGAGGCGCTGATCGACGGCTGGTTCCGCACCGGTGACCTGGGGAGCCTGGACGAGGACGGGTTCCTCACCATCACGGGCCGCAAGAAGGAGATCATCGTCACCGCGGGTGGCAAGAACGTCGCCCCGGCCGTGCTCGAGGACCGTCTGCGTGGCCACCCCCTGGTGAGCCAGGTGGTCGTGGTGGGCGACGGGCGGCCCTACATCGGGGCGCTGGTGACCCTCGACGCAGAGATGCTCCCCGGGTGGCTGGTCGGCCACGACCTCCCATCCATGGACGTGGCGGCCGCCGCCCGCAGCCACGCGGTCCTGGCCGCGCTGGACCGTGCCGTGGACCGCACCAACGAGGCGGTCTCCCGGGCGGAGTCCATCCGTCGCATCCGGGTGCTGCGCACCGAGTTCACCGAGGCCAACGGTTACCTGACCCCGTCCATGAAGGTGCGCCGCGAGGCCGTCCTCGCGGACTTCGCGACCGAGATCGACGCCCTGTACGACGAGCAGTGAGTCGGGGCCGGCGTTCATCCGCCGGGCCCCGACCCTCGTGCCCGCCCCGCGCGGCCACACCTCGGTGGCCGCGCGTCGGCGTCGTCAGTGGCCCTTGCGGTGGGTGTCCTCGGTGTAGCTGGGGGCGGTCTCGTGCGGGGTGGCCTGGTCGTTCCACCGGAGCAGCGCCGCGACCCCGTCGACGACGTCGACACTGCCCTCGAGCAGGAACGTCACACCGGCGTCCTGCGCGAGCGCAGCCCTGAGCAGCGCGACGTCGCCCCGGACGGCTCGCGTGTGCTTCTCGTCCACGCCCAGCGCCGCGATCTCGGAGGCCCGCATCCCGAGGTGCAGCGGCTCCGGGCCGGCCCACAGCTCGTGGTCACCCAGGGGGGCGGCGCTGCCGGCCGCGTCCTCGATCACGATCAGCTCGCTGACCTGACCCCGGCGCAGCACCTCGACCACGTCCGGCAGCGACGTCACGGCCCCCTCCCCGCGTCCCAGGGCCTCGCGGAGCCTGTCGGCGACGTCCTCCCGGCGCCGGGCCCGGAACGCCTCGAGCACGGCGTGCACGTTCTCGGCGAACGCCTCCTCCTTGACCCCCTCCGCCCTGGACCCGCCGGGGACCTCGACGAGCAGCTCGGCGGTCTGCTGACCGACGGCCCCGCGGATCAGGGGCACCGCACGGACGTCCCCGGTGATCATCACGAGGTCGGGGCGGTGCTCGACGACCGCCCGGTCCAGCTCGGCCGCGACGACCTCGGCGTTGCGGTCCCAGGAGTCCTCCACGCGGGACTGCATGCGGCGGTGGGACCAGCCGCCCGCCCGCACCTTGTGCAGGACGTCGTGCCCACCCTCCACGGCCTCCATCGGCTGGTCCGCGGCGTGGCTCTGGCTCCCGGACCAGGACAGGTCGGCCCCCGAACGGTCGACCTCGACCAAGAGGTACCGGACGGCCTCGTCGGCGGCCTGCGCGGCCGGCATCAACGCCGGGATCCCGTCGTGGTAGGCCTCGTCCCGGGGTGGGGCGTCCGCCAGGACCCGGTCGAACAGGACCTCGCCCTCACCTGCCACCACGAAGCGTCCGTGCGGGCCCGGGACGTGTGTGGGCCGGAGCACCACCTCAGCCAGCGCCTGGAGGTCCCCTTCTGGCGCGCCCTGGGACTCCAGCTGCCGCCGCAGGCCGTTCCAGCGGCTACGGATGTCGCGGTCGCCGGCGTCCTCGGCACGGGTCACGTCCAGGGAGACCGTCGTCAGCGAACCGGAACGGTCAAGGAGCGGCTTGAGCGAGTCGAGCTTCATCGAGCACCTCACGATCGGGTCGTCGAGGCCGGTCCACGACCGGCCCTTCCTTCCCTGACCACCCTGGTCCACGGTGACGGAAGCCGCCACCGGGCGCCGATCAGGCCGACTTCTCCCGCGGGGTGCGCTTGCTCGACGGCTCCCGGGGGACCAGCGTGGGGTTCACGTTGTCCAGGACCACGCTGCGGTCGATGACCACGCGCGCGACGTCGTCGCGGCTGGGCACGTCGAACATCACCTGCTGCAGGACCTCCTCGAGGATGGCGCGGAGCCCACGGGCCCCCGTCCCTCGCAGCAGTGCCTGGTCGGCGACCGCGTCCACCGCGTCCGGGGTGAACTCGAGCTCGACCCCGTCGATCTCGAACATCCGCTGGTACTGCTTCAGCAGGGCGTTGCGGGGCTCGGTGAGGATCTGCACCAGGGCCTGCCGGTCCAGCGGCGACACCGTGGTGATCACCGGTACCCGCCCGATGAACTCAGGGATCAAGCCGAACTTCAGCAGGTCCTCGGGCATGACGTCGCCGTAGACGTCCGAGTCGTCCGCCGAGTGCAGGGGCGCCCCGAACCCGATCCCACGCCGCCCGGCCCGGGAGGTGATGATCTCGTCCAGGCCCGCGAACGCGCCCGCGACGATGAACAGGACGTTGGTGGTGTCGATCTGGATGAACTCCTGGTGCGGGTGCTTGCGCCCGCCCTGCGGTGGCACCGACGCCGTGGTGCCCTCCAGGATCTTCAGCAACGCCTGCTGCACACCCTCACCGGACACGTCACGGGTGATCGACGGGTTCTCACTCTTGCGGGCGATCTTGTCGACCTCGTCGATGTAGATGATGCCCGTCTCGGCCTTCTTGACGTCGTAGTCGGCGGCCTGGATCAGCTTGAGGAGGATGTTCTCGACGTCCTCGCCCACGTAGCCGGCCTCGGTCAGCGCCGTGGCGTCAGCGATCGCGAAGGGCACGTTGAGCATCTTCGCGAGGGTCTGCGCCAGGTACGTCTTGCCGCACCCCGTCGGGCCGATCAGCAGGATGTTGGACTTGGCGAGCTCGATCTGCTCGCCCTCGCCCTTGGTCGACTCACCGGCCTGGATCCGCTTGTAGTGGTTGTACACCGCGACGGCCAGCGACCGCTTGGCGGCCTCCTGCCCCACGATGTACTCCTCCAGGAAGTCGAAGATCTCCCTCGGCTTGGGGAGCTCGACCATCCCGACCTCGGTGGCCTCGGCGAGCTCCTCCTCGATGATCTCGTTGCAGAGGTCGATGCACTCGTCGCAGATGTACACGCCGGGTCCGGCGATGAGCTTCTTGACCTGCTTCTGGCTCTTGCCGCAGAAGGAGCACTTCAGCAGGTCCGCGCCGTCACCGATGCGTGCCACTGCGATCTCCTCCCTGCAGGCACCGTCCCGCACCTGTCATGTCATCCATTGCACACCACTGCGCGGTCCATGTCAGCACGAGGAGGCCCCCACGGCGTGTCCTTTCACCCGGTCGTGACCGGAATGTGACCTCTGCGGTGGTTCTCAGGCAGGGGTGGTCGGCGTCTTCCGGCTGGCCAGGACCTGGTCCACGAGCCCGTACTCCAGGGACTGCTGGGCCGAGAGGATCTTGTCGCGCTCGATGTCCTGGCGCACCTGCTCCACGTCACGTCCGCTGTGACGGGCGATCGTGTCCTCGAGCCACTCGCGCATCCGGATCAGCTCGTTGGCGTGGATCTCGATGTCCGACGCCTGCGCGTACCCCCCGCCCTGGAGGGCCGGCTGGTGGATGAGGACACGCGCGTTGGGCAGTGCCAGGCGCTTGCCGGGCGAACCGGCCGCCAGCAGCACCGCGGCGGCCGACGCAGCCTGCCCCAGGCAGACGGTCTGGATCTGCGGCTTGATGTACTGCATCGTGTCGTAGATCGCCGTCATGGCGGTGAAGGACCCGCCCGGGGAGTTGATGTACAGGATGATGTCGCGGTCCGGGTCCTGGCTCTCCAGGACCAGCAGCTGGGCCATCACGTCGTCGGCGGACGCGTCGTCCACCTGCACCCCGAGGAAGATGATGCGGTCCTCGAAGAGCTTGGTGTAGGGGTCCTGACGCTTGAAGCCGTAGGCGGTGCGCTCCTCGAACTGGGGCAGGACGTACCGGGACGTGGGCGCCCCGTAGGGCAGCGCAGGGCTGCCGGCGACACCGCCCGCCAGGGCGGACGCGCGGGAGATGAACTGGTGCTCGGTGCTCACGGGTGCTCCTCGATGACTGGGGTGGACGACGCTCGTGGGTCAGGCGGTCGGACGGCGGGCCTCAGCCGGCCGTGCCACCGCCCCCGCTGACCGAGCCCGAGTGGGTGACGACGTGGTCGATGAACCCGTACTCCAGGGCCTCCTGGGCGGTGAACCAGCGGTCACGGTCGGCGTCGGCGTTGATCTGCTCGACGCTCTTGCCGGTCTGCTCGGCGGTGAGCTCGGCCAGCACCCGCTTCATGTGCAGGATCAGCTCGGCGTGGATGCGGACGTCGGTGGCGGTGCCGCCGATGCCACCCGAGGGCTGGTGCATCATGACCCGCGAGTGGGGGGTGGCGTACCGCTTGCCGCGGGCCCCGGACGAGAGCAGGAACTGCCCCATCGACGCGGCCATGCCCATCGCCACGGTCGCGACGTCGGGCTGGATGAACTGCATCGTGTCGTAGATCGCCATGCCCGCGGTGATCGAACCACCCGGGGAGTTGATGTACAGGTAGATGTCCTTGTCGGGGTCCTCCGCCGCCAGGAGCATCATCTGCCCGCAGATCGCGTTGGCGTTCTCGTCCCTGACCTCGGAGCCGAGCCAGATGATCCGCTCACGCAGCAACCGGTTGTAGACGTGGTCGTTGAGCCCGAGGTGGGGCCCGTCCCCTCGCGCGTCGCGCGGCGGCAGTGCGTGGCTGATCTCGTTCACGGCTCTCCCTCGTCGATCCCCGGGAGTCCCGGGACCTTCTGGTGTGCAGCGACCCTAACGCGACGGGCGACGACGGTCCGAGCCGTGCCACGCCGTTTCGCTGACGGCGCACGCGCGTCGACACCACCCGGGACACGCGTGGGGCCCCGGCCGAACACCCGGCCGGGGCCCCACGCGCACTGCTACGAGGTCACTTCTGGTCGTCATCCTCGGCCATCGCGGCCTCGATCTCCTCCTGGGCGACGGTGATCGCGTCCTCGTCGTCGCTCTCGTCGCTCCCGATCACGTCGCTGAGGTCCACGGCGTTGCCCGAGGCGTCCACGACGGAGACCTGACGGAGCGCGACCGCGACCGCCTTGGACCGCCCCACCTCGGCGACCATGGCGGGGATCTGACCCTGCTCGTCGACGGTCTTGATAAACGTGTTGGGGTCCATGCCGTACTGGCGCGAGGCGTTGACGAGGTAGTCGAGCAGCTCGTTCTGCGCGACCTTGACCTCCAGGCCCTCGGCGAGGGTGTCGAGCAGGATCTGGGTCGAGAGCGCCTCGCGGGCCTGCTCGACGACCTCGGTCCGGTGCTCGTCGTCACCCTGGCGACCCTCGGACTCCAGGTGGCGCTCGACCTCGGCCTCGACCACCCGCTGGGGCACGGGGATCTCGATGCCGGAGCGGATCGCCTCGAGGAACCGGTCCCGCGCCTGGACGGCCTGGTCGGTGACCTTGCCCCGGGCCGCCTGCTCACGCAGGTCCGCACGGAGCTCCTCGAGCGTGTCGAACTCGCTCGCGAGCTCGGCGAACTCGTCGTCGGCGGCCGGGAGCTCCCGCTCCTTGACCGAGGTGGCGGTGACGGTCACCTGGGCGCTCTGCCCCGCGTGGTCCCCGCCGGCCAGTGACGTCTCGAAGGTGGTGGTCTCACCGGCCGAGAGGCCCACGAGCGCCTCGTCCAGGCCCTCGAGCATGTTGCCCGCGCCGATCTGGTAAGAGATGCCGCTGACCGAGTCGACCTCGTCGCCGTCGACGGTGGCCTTCAGGTCCACCACGACGAAGTCGCGGTCCTTGGCGGGCCGGTCGACCCCCACCAGGGTGCCGAACCGCTCGCGCAGGGTCTCCAGGCGCTCGTCGACGTCGGCGTCGGTCACCTCGGCGTCGTCCACCGTGATCGTCAGGGAACCGAGCTCGGGCAGGTCCAGGGTCGGGCGCACGTCGACCTCGGCCGTGAAGCTCAGGCCACCGTCGGTCTCGGTGAGTGCCGGGATCGCCGTGACCTCGATCTGCGGCTGGCCGAGGGGGCGCAGGTCGGCCTCGGTGACCGCCTGGCGGTAGAAGCCGGGCATGCCCTCGTTGACGGCGTGCTCGATGACCGCGGCCCGACCCACGCGCTGGTCCAGGATGCGCGGGGGCACCTTGCCCTTGCGGAAGCCGGGGATCTGGACCTGCGAGCCGATGTGCTCGTACGCGTGGTCGATGCTCGGCTTCAGCTCGTCGTGGGACACCTCGACGGTCAGCTTGACCGTGGTGGCATCGATGGTCTCGACGGCGCTCTTCACAGCAGTGGTCTCCAACGGCTCGGGTGCGGTCCGCCGGGTCCTCCCGACGGGACGAGGCCGGACAGGCCCCGAGGTGACGTGGCGTACGGGCGCGCAGCAGCGCCGCCCGTGGCCCCACGATCGTACGGCACCGCGGGGTCCACACCGGTCGGGATGACAGGATTTGAACCTGCGACCTTCCGCTCCCAAAGCGGACGCGCTACCAACCTGCGCCACATCCCGTTGCACCGCACCCTACTGGCACCGCAGGCCCGGGTGCGGACCACCGTCGGGGAGCCGTTAGGCTGTGTGCGCGCCGCCGCCCTCACGGGGTGGCCGTGCGGGCGTAGCTCAATGGTAGAGCCCCAGTCTTCCAAACTGGCTACGCGGGTTCGATTCCCGTCGCCCGCTCCCAGCACCCCTCCCGTACACGTCACATCCGGCTCGGTGGTGGCCCCAGAGGCCGGACCACCAGGCCACCCCAGTCACGCCACGCCGGGCACGACGGCGCCGGCTCCTGGTCGAGGAACGCGCTGATCTCCCGGTAGTACGGCGGCGAGATCGGCAGGTACGGGTGCGCCACCCGCGCCGGGCACGCGTTGCGGTCCACGTCCATGCGCCACCCCTCCGGCAGCAGCGGCAGGTCGGTGGCCGAGTGGACCGCCAGGGTGCGCACCCCGTCCCCGACGGGCCGGGAGAAGACCTCCTGCGGCCGACCCGCCGTACCCAGGAGGTCCTGCGCAGCGGGGGCCCGGGGGTCGAAGTGGAAGTCCACCGCCGCAGCAGCCGGACCGATGACCCCCAGCAGGTGTCCCAGCACCGCCCCTGACCCGTGGGAGCCGGCCTCGGCGTACCCGACCACCGAGTGGGGGAAGGGCCCGACCAGGACGAGGACGTCGACGTCGGCCAGGCCCTGGGCCACGGCGTCCCACACGATCCACGCACCGTGGGAGTGGGTGGCGACCGTCAACGGCCGCGGCAGGTCCTCCACCTGGGCGGCGAAGGCCTCGACCTGCTCGTCCACGGGCCGCTGGGTGTGGTGCGGCTCGTACGGGGCGCCGGTGGTGATCGGGCACGTGGCCGTCCCCCGGGGTTGGCCGTCGCCCGGGCCCGCGTAGGACACGTAGAAGGTCTGCTCGCACGTGAACCCCAGGCGCTCAGGACTCGTGTCGAAGATCGCCCCGCGCCCCGAGGAGGAGTTGATGCCCGACATCAGCAGCAACGCCCCCTCCCGCGGGGGGTCGTCCTCGGGCATCGGCCCGGTGTCCCTGGTCAGCAGGAACACCACCGCGGCGGCCCCGACCAGGACCACCACGGTCGTCAGCCACGCCACGGGTGC
This sequence comes from Cellulomonas bogoriensis 69B4 = DSM 16987, assembly GCF_000767165.1. GTDB lineage: Bacteria > Actinomycetota > Actinomycetes > Actinomycetales > Cellulomonadaceae > Actinotalea > Actinotalea bogoriensis. Next base: position 2,996 of record NZ_AXCZ01000051.1, on the reverse strand, counting down.
GCGGGGCGGTGCGGCCAGGCGGCGCACCGCGAGCGCCGTCGCCAGGCCCGAGAGCGGGACCATGGCCAGGGTCGGGAGGTCACCTGCCTCGGCCACGACCCCGAGGACGGCGAGGACCGCGAGGTAGGGCACGGTGACGTCGACCCGCAGGCCCTCGCGCCACGCGTGCCGCAGGCCGGTGCCGTTCCCGCTGCGCCAGGGGCCGGGCCCCAGGACGAGGACCGCTACGACGACGACCCCCACCCCGGGCCAGAACAGGCGCGAGTAGAGGACGGTGTGGGCGACGGTGATGACGAACGCCGCCAGGGCCAGCGGCACGGCCAGCAGCAGGTAGAAGCGCAACGCCCGGAGCACCAGGGGTGGACGGATCCCACCGAGCGCCCACGCCATCACCAGCACACGCACCGCGAGCAGGCCGACGAGGAGGACGGCGAGGGCCTCCCACGACGGGGCGTGGACGAGCAGCACCCTCAGGTCGGTGAACAGGTCCAGCGGTGGGAGCGCCACGAGGTGGACCAGGCCGGGCCACACCGGCAGCACGCCGGTGGCGGCGAGCAGGAGCGTGCCGCCGGACAACGCCGCGTAGGGCCACAGCCGGCTCCACGCGGGCAGGGGCGGTGCCTCCTGCACCGGGTGTGCGTCGACGGGGCTCGTCGTGGTGCTCACCGGGTGACCGCCACGTCCTCCCAGCGGACGCCCTCGTAGTCACCTGCCTGGGCCAGGAACTCCTCGAGCTCGGGCATCGACAGGGGCGCGGGGACCGGGTAGCGCGCGGGGAACCGCGCGAGCTCACGGTCGTAGCTGCCGAACTGGGCGAAGTCGAACGGGAAGTCCTCCAGGTCCGTGCCGGCGTAGCGTCCCGTGCGTCGGGCACGGTCCAGGACCTGCTGCCACGCCTCGCCCGACGGCTGCCCGATGGTCTCGACCCCGTTCTGGAACAGGGTGAGCAGGACGTCGTCGAACGGTTCCCGGGCGTCGAGGTAGTCGACGAGGCGGCGCATGGAGTTCTCCTCGTTGAAGAACATCCAGTAGGGCACCGAGCCCGTGCGCAGCGCCCACCAGGGGGAGCTGATCGCGAACGACCCGACGAACAGCCGGTTCGCGGGGATGTTGCGGCGCGCGTACCACCACCGGTACAGGTCGGCGACGAGCGGGCTGAGTGCGTCGGGGTGGTCGAACACCAGGCGCCGGACGCGCACCCCGCGCTCGGCCGCGTAGCGCAGCACGTCGTCACGCAGGGCGGGGGCGAACCCCCACTCGGCCTCGGGGCTGCGGGTGTCGGGCTCGGGCTCGGGCCAGGACCTGACCGGGGAGTCCTGAGCGGCCAGGTACTCCTCGACCCGCGGCCCACCGCGGTGGAACTCGTCCTCGGTGGCGCCCCCGAGCGCGCCGTGCTGGAAGACGTGCCGCTCACCGACGGTGGTGGTGCTCCACGAGGCGGTGCACTCGCTGAGCAGGATGGTGCCGCCGGGTGCGAGCCGCTCGTCGAGGAACCGCTCGTAGCCCTCGCCCAGGGTGCGTCGCTTGTACCTGAAGTAGGTCAGGGCCCTGACCATCTGGCGGTCCTGGGCCGCGTCGTGCATGTGGTGGAGCTGGATGTCGGGGTGCTTCTCGACGAACGTGCGGCCGGGCCCGCGCCCCTTCTCCAGGGCCCCGACGGGGTCGTCGGGGTGGACCCGCTGACGGACGGGGACCAGGAGGGTCTGGGGCAGCCACGGCATGCCGAGCGCGGCGTTGAGGTAGACGAGCGCCCCTGAGGAGGAGCCGACGGCGACCTGGGGGTACCGGCCCTGCGGGTAGGACGAGGCAACCCACTCCGAGGCCTCCTCCAGGTCCAGGCCGCCCAGGCGCCGGGAGCTGATCGTCTCCAGTGCGCCGAACCCGAGGAACAGCTTCCCGCGCACGCGTGGCGGGAGCCAGCGGGTCGCGCGCGCCAGGGGCCGCAGGAACGGGGGGTTGCCCAGGGCGGGGAACGACTCCCCGTGCAGCACCTTGCCGGTGGCCATCACCATGGTCGAGGCCGAGTCGAAGCCTGCGAGGTAGCTGGGGACGCTCACGGGTGCACCTCCGTGTTCGGGTCCGTGGTCGGGTCCACCGTCGGGTCCACGTGGCCGCGGACGAGGCGGGCGAGCTCCAGGGGGTTCTCGTAGCAGGCGGCGTGCACCGCACCGGGCACGGGGGCGAAGCGTCCCCTGGGTGCCTGGCGTGCGAGTCTGCGGGCCCAGTGCTCGGTGAGGAGGGGGTCCCTGCTGCCGCGGACCACCAGCACGGGGCACCGGACCCCTGGCACCTCGTCCTCGGGGCGGTGGCGCAGGGCCGCACCGAAGGTGCGCAGCGCGCGCGGGATGCCCGCCCGGGCGTAGTCGCGCACCTGCATCGCGCGCAGCGGCAGGGACTGGGTCGCCTGCTCGGCCTGCCAGCGCAGCACCTGGCTGGACCAGCGTCGTCGCCGCGCGTCCACGGTGGGGCTGACGAGGACCAGGGAGTCCACGAGCCCGGGGTCGCGGGCGGCCGCTGCGAGTGCGACCTGCGCGCCGAGGGAGGTGCCCACCAGGGTGACGGGGCCGTCCACCTCTGCCCTGCACCAGCGTGCGAGCGCGACGGCGAGCTCGGGGACCTGCGGCACCGGTCGGGGCTTGCTCGACCGGCCGCAGCCGGGCAGGTCGGGCGCCAGGACGGTGCCGTCCGCCGCGAGGATCTCGGCGGTGGGTGCGCACATGCCGGAGGCGACCACGAGCCCGTGGACGAGCACCACCGGCCGCGTCGGTGGTCCGTCGGTCCCGCCAGGCGGGTCCCAGCGCCGCCCGGCGAGCGACCATGGTCGGCGTCGGGAGCGACGGGGGGCGCGCGCGACCCAGCTCTCGGGTGGGTCGACGTCGTGCCGCACACGGGACCGTGCGGGTGCCGCCTCGCGCACCGGGTGGGGTCGCAGGAGCGTGGCGGTCATGCTCGCACCGCCTTCACGGTCATGCCGACCGCGGCGACGCCGGCCAGGC
>NZ_AXCZ01000073.1 GCF_000767165.1 Cellulomonas bogoriensis 69B4 = DSM 16987 | reverse complement strand
CGCCGCGCAGCCTCGGCCTGCGCCGCAGCCTCGCGAGGAGGCCGTCCCGCCCCCGCCGGCCGGCGGTCCCCGCCGTGTCCGGTTGTCGGTGTCCAAGGTCGACCCGTGGTCGGTCATGAAGCTGTCGTTCCTGCTGTCGGTCGCGATGGGCATCATGATCGTGGTGGCCACCGCGGTGGTGTGGACCACGTTGGACGGGCTCGGGGTGTTCACCTCGGTGAACGACACCATCGCCGAGATCACGGGCTCGCCGGAGTTCTTCAACCTGCTGGAGTACGCGGCGTTCGACCGGGTCATCTCCCTGGCGATGATCATCGCGATCATCGACATGGTCCTGATCATGGCGTTGGCGACGATCGGCGCGTTCCTCTACAACATCGTCGCGTCGCTGGTCGGTGGCCTGCACCTGACCCTGACCGACGACTGAGGCCGGACGGTTTGGGGACTGCCCCGCGACTGGGGTAGTCTCGTGCGGCGCCTGCAGCACGGCAGCGCACGGGCCTATAGCTCAGACGGTTAGAGCGCTTCCCTGATAAGGAAGAGGTCAGAGGTTCAAGTCCTCTTAGGCCCACTCGCGTCGATCGACATGGAGGACGAGATGAAGAAGCTTCTCCTGCTGGTCCTCGCAGCAGCCGCAGGTTACCTCGTGTGGCGGACGTACGCCGAGGACCGCGACGAGCGGGACCTGTGGACCGAGGTCACCGACGAGGTCGCCTGACCGACCGGGCTGCAGCCCGACGGGGGACCGTCCAGACCTGCGACGCAGCCGTCGCGCACGGGGCCATGGCGCAATTGGTAGCGCACCTGCTTTGCAAGCAGGGGGTTAGGGGTTCGAGTCCCCTTGGCTCCACCAGCTGAACAGCACGTCAGAGCCCGGCCACCGGCCGGGCTCTCGCGCGTTCCACGCCCCTCCGTCCCCCGGCACCTCGTCCTCCCCCGTACCGGGGAGCACCTGGTGCGCCATGTGCACCGTCCGCTCCCCGATCACGGCGGACGCCGAACCGGAGGCGCGGCAGCAGGCCGGGTCAGTGCAGGAGGCTGCGCATCGCGCCGCTGAGGTGGGCGCGCATGACGGGATGGTCGTAGGTGTGGGCCGAGTGGCCGAGCGAGGTGTACCAGGTGCGTCCTCGGCCGTAGGGGCCGTACCAGGCCACGGGGTGGTCCTGACCCATGCTTCCGCCGTCGTAGGTGCCCTCGTCGACGGTGAGCAGGACGGTCCGGTCGGGCAGGGGGCGGGACCGGAAGTTGTACCACTCGTCCTCGTGCTCCCACTGCTCGGGCAGGTCCGCGGTCGAGGGGTGGGCGCCGTCGGTCACGTGGACGGTCGCGGTCTGGATGTCGGGGTGGTCGGTGAACACTGCGCCGCAGATGCTCTCGAACTCGGGCCATCCCGGCTCGGTGAAGCTCGCCGAGTGCACTCCGGCCCAGGACGCCCCGTCGGCCAGCCACTGCGCGAACGCCTCCCGCTGGGGTCCGTCCAGGACGTTCCCCGAGGTCGAGACCCACACCATCAGCGTGTAGCGGCTGAGCCCGTCAGGCGTGAAGACGGCCGGGTTCTCGGTGTGGTCGGTCGGGACACCCAGGTCGCCCAGGATCTGCGTGAGGCTCGCGACAGCGTGCCCGATCGACTCGTGCCGGTAGTCGGTGGTGCGGGAGAACAGCAGGGCTCGGTTCACTCCAGCTCCTCCATCTCCTGCTTGCGGGCGTCGGCGAGGGCGTGCCGGACGGCGAGGCGGATCACCCAGTAGGCCAGGACCAGCATGGATCCGGCGACGAGGGGCAGCAGGAGCAGGTTGAACAGGAGGGTTTCCATCACGTCAGGGTAGCCAGCACCAGACGGGCACGGACGGGTCGGACGTACCGTCGTGAACCGCTCGAATCGATTCGATGCCTGTGCCATGATGGTGCCTCCCGACGAGGAGGAACGATGACGACCACCCCTGGTGCCGACCCGACCATGGCCCACCGGATCGGTGAGCAGACCGTGACCGTGCTGGGACCGGACGGCTCCCCGCTCGCGGGTGCGGAGGTCACCGTCGCCCAGCGCCGGCACGCGTTCGGGTTCGGGAACATCGGCTTCGACTTCATCCCGCTGGCCAACGACGAGCACGCGTTGGACCCGAAGGAGGTCGAGACCTTCGGCGGGGCATCCATCGAGCAGCTCGAGCGTCTCGCCGAGCTGTGGCTGGACGTGTTCAACACCGCGACGCTCCCGTTCTACTGGGGCCGGTTCGAGCCGGTGCGCGGCCGGCCGGACACCGGGCGTCTGCGCCGGACCGCCCAGTGGTTCGCCGACCGGGACGTCGACCTCAAGGGCCACCCCCTGGTGTGGCACACGGTGACCGCCCCGTGGCTGCTGGACCTGTCGACCACGGAGGTCGAGCAGGTGCAGCGGCAGCGCATCACCCGGGACGTCACCGACTTCACGGGCCTGATCGACACCTGGGACGCGATCAACGAGGCGGTGATCATGCCGGTGTTCGACAAGGAGGACAACGGCATCACGCGTCTGTGCCGGGCGAAGGGCCGCATCGCGACCGTGCGCATGGCGTTCGAGGAGGCGCGCGCGGCGAACCCGGACGCCACCCTGCTGCTCAACGACTTCGACATGTCCACGGCGTACGAGTGCCTGATCGAGGGCGTGCTCGAGGGTGGGGTGCAGCCCGACGTCCTGGGCCTGCAGAGCCACATGCACCAGGGCTACTGGGGTGAGGAGAAGACCCTGGGGATCATCGACCGGTTCGCCCGCTTCGGGATGCCCATCCACTTCACCGAGACGACGCTGCTGTCCGGGCACGCGATGCCGTCCGAGCTCAAGGACCTGAACGACTACCAGATCCCGGACTGGCCCTCGACGCCCGAGGGCGAGGAGCGGCAGGCCGACGAGGTCGTGCGTCACTACCGGACGTTGCTGTCGCACCCCTCGGTCGAGGCGATCACGTACTGGGGTCTGACGGACGACGGCATGTGGCTGGGGGCACCGGGCGGGTTCGTCCGCAAGGACGGCACGCCCAAGCCTGCCTACGACGCGCTGCGTGGGCTGGTGAAGGGCGACTGGTGGTACGCGCCCACGACCATGCGCACCGGTGCGGACGGCACGATCACCGTGCGCGGCTGGTACGGGGACTACGAGGTCGCGGCCCGCGGTGAGACGGCCACGTTCGGGCTGGACCGCACCGGCACGGCCGAGGTGCGTCTGGGCTGACCAGGCGCACCCCGGGTCGGGGCCTGCCGCCCGGTGACGGGGCATGGTTTCACGTGAATCCTTGCCCCGCACCGGGGGACACGGAGGCGTCCCCGGGTCCCGGTCTTCCGTGACCTCGACGACCTCGTGAGGCGGCCCGGCCACTACGGCATCGAGCTGATCGGTCAGGCTGACGAGGCACGCACCTCCATCCGTGCGATCCCCGCGCACGAACGCCTGTGGGCGGACGGTCTCATCGAGCTGACCATCGGTGGGACCGACCTGCTGCACCCACGGGGGCACCGTGTCGATCCGGGTCGGTGACCGGTCGGTCACGACCGGGCGTTCGGCCTGGTGACGGGCGCCCGACGCGGCGCTACCGTCGACCTGTGACGTCAGCGCAGGTGGGGACCCGCGTCGATGAACGCGCCTTCCAGGAGCAGGTCGAGCCGTTGCGGCGCGAGCTCACCGCACACTGCTACCGCATGGTCGGTTCGGTCCACGAGGCCGAGGACCTGGTGCAGGAGACGTACCTACGGGCGTGGCGTTCCTTCCCGGGGTTCGAGAACCGCTCGTCGGTGCGGACCTGGATGTACCGGATCGCGACCAACACGTGCCTGACCGCCCTGGAGGGGCGGTCCCGGCGCCCGCTGCCGACAGGTCTGGGGCAACCCGCGGGTGACCCGACCGCCGAGCTGCAGGACCGCAGTGACATCCCGTGGCTCGAACCGGCGCCGGACACCGTCCTGTGGGGTGGTCCCGCGCCGGACCCCGCCGACGTCGCCGTCGGCCGGGACTCCGTGCGACTGGCGTTCGTGGCCGCCCTGCAGCACCTGACCGCCCAGCAGCGGGCCGTCCTGCTGCTGCGCGAGGTGCTGCGGTGGAGCGCGGCCGAGGTCGCCCAGGCGCTCAGCCTCACCGTCGCCGGCGTGAACAGCACCCTGCAGCGGGCGCGTGCCCACCTGAGGGCCCTGCCCGAGGAGACCCGGCCGCCCGCCGCGCCGGCGTGGGACGAGTACGACCCGCGCGTGCGTGAGCTCCTCGACGCCTACGTGCGGGCGTTCGAGGAGTACGACGTCGACGGGATCGTCGCGACCCTGACCGCCGACGCCGTGTGGGAGATGCCGCCGTTCGTCGAGTGGTACCGCGGCGCCGAGGACGTCGGCACCCTCATCGGCACCCGCTGCCCCGCGTCCGGCCCCGGCGACATGCGGCTGGTCCGGACCGCTCTGAACGGCAACCCCGCCGTCGCGGTGTACATGCGGGGCCCGGACGGCGTTCACCGCGCGTTCCAGGTGCAGCACCTGGAGGGCGACCCCCGTGGCATCGCCCACGTGACCGTGTGGTTCGGGACCAGGGTGTTCACGGCCCTCGGGCTTGCGGAGGTCCTCCCTGGTTGACCCGGTCGACCCGGTTCGGGATGCGCCCGTCCGCTGCACGACGGACGATCGTGTGACCGGTCCGTCCGGGCCGGCCACCCACCCACCGGAGGACCACATGTCAGTGAAGGTCGCGATCATCTACCACTCCGCCACGGGCAACCTGCACCACATGGCCCAGCGGCTGGAGGGCACCGCGAAGGACGCCGGTGCGGAGGTCCGACGTCGGCAGGTCACCGAGATCGCCCCGGCGCAGGCCATCGAGGGCAACCCGGCGTGGAAGGCCCACGTGGAGGCCACCAAGGACGAGCCGCGCGCCACCCCGGACGACATGGACTGGGCCGACGTCGTGCTGCTCGGCTCCCCCACCCGGTACGGGAACGTCTCCAGCCAGTTCCAGCAGTTCATCGACACCCTGGGGCCCCTGTGGGCCCAGGGCGGGCTGGCGGACAAGGTGTACTCCACGTTCACCTCGACCCAGACCGCGCACGGCGGGCAGGAGACCACCCTGCACACCCTGCACCACATGGCCGCGCACTTCGGGGGCATCATCGTGCCGCCCGGGTACACCGACCCCCTGAAGTTCGCCGACGGGAACCCGTACGGCTCCTCGCACGTGTCCGGCGCCACCGGTGACGCCCCCCTGGCCGACGCCCTGCTCGCCGCCCTGGACCACCAGGTGCGTCGCGTGCTGCACGTCGCGGAGCGACTCACCCGCTGAGCCGCGCAGCACTGCACGAACAGACGTACAGACAGACGTGAGGGCCCTCCCGTCGGGGAGGGCCCTCACTCGTGCTCGAGGGATGCGTCCGGTGTCAGGAGTCCTTCGGCTTCACGTCCGAGGGCTTGGGGGTGCTGCTCTTGCTCGCGCTGCGCGAGGGGCTGGTGGTCGACCGCCCGGCCTGCTTGCTGCGCGCACCGGTGGTGGTGGCGCGGGCGGTCGGCTCGGTGCCCTTCTCGGCCTCGCTGGTGGTCGACACGCCGCTCACCGGCTTCCCGGCGGCGGTGCCCGTGGTGGGGATCGCCTCGGTGTCCTGCTCCGAGGCGTCGTCGCCCTCGTCGCCGCCCTTGGCCTTGGACGACGCCCGACGGGTCGCCTCGCGGGCCTTCTCGGCGGCCTTCTCGGTCGCCTCACGGGTCTTGGCGACGGCACCACCGGCAGCCTCACCGACGGCCTCGGCCTTGTCGCCGAGCTCGTGGCGGGCGTCGTTCACCGCGCCGCTGAGCTCCTCACGGGCCTCGGCGGCCCGGGCCCGGAAGGTGTCGACCCCCTGGTCGTCCTGCTCCCACGGCTGCTCGGCCCACGGGTCCGTCGTCGGGCGGGAGGCGCGCCAAGCCGCGAACGCAGCGCCGGCGGCGGCGAGTGCCGTGACGAACCAGAAGATCTTCGCGCCCCGGCGCTTCTTCTTCGGGGGCTTCACGTGGGCGAGCTTGTCCAGGCGCGCCGCTGTCGCTTCGTGCGCCTTGTCCACGCCCACGGCGGTGGTCGCGGCGGCGGCGTTCACGGCCGCCACGATCTTCGGCAGCACGTCCTGGACGATGCGGTCGTGGGCGGAGTCCACGACCGGGGCCGCCTTGCCGGCGGCCTTCTCGACCTTCGGTGCGGCGGCCTTCACGGCGTCCCGGTAGGCCTTCTGCACCCGGGGTGAGGTCCACTCGACGGCGTGCTCCACGTGCGGGGAGGCCCAGTCCTTGGCCGTCACCGCTGCGACCTTCGCCTGATCTGCCACCTGCCCCGCCGTCTTGCCCGCGTGCGAGGAGGCGTCGGCGAGGGCGCCGGAGGCCTGCTTCTTGAGGCGGGACGCGTCGAGGTGGCTCGAGCGCTTGGAACGGCGGATGTGCATGTCGACTCCCTGTCGGTCCGATGGGTGGGGTCCTCAGGTGGTACTGATCCCCATGCTGCCACCGTTGGGCCCGGTCCGCGCGGGGGTCGGCGACGACCTGCCGGTGTCGGGCCTGCGTGGGAGGATGGCGCCATGTTCGCGACCATGCACACGACCGCTGGGGACATCCGCCTGGAGTTGTTCCCCCACCACGCACCCAAGACGGTCCGCAACTTCACCGGGCTCGCCACCGGAACGCAGCCGTGGACGGACCCGTCCTCGGGGGACGAGCGCACCGACGCCCTGTACGACGGGGTGATCTTCCACCGTGTCATCTCCGGGTTCATGATCCAGGGCGGGGACCCGATCGGCACCGGCACCGGCGGCCCCGGGTACACGTTCGACGACGAGATCCACCCCGAGCTGCAGTTCGACAAGCCCTACCTGCTGGCGATGGCGAACGCGGGCAAGCGCCGTGACCCCGTCACCGGCGAGGTCGGTGGCACCAACGGGTCGCAGTTCTTCGTGACCGTGACCCCCACCCCGCACCTGAACGGCAAGCACACGATCTTCGGCAAGGTCGCCGACGACGAGAGCCGGGCCGTGATCGACGCCATCGCGGCGGTCGCGACCGGACGTGGCGACCGTCCCGTCGAGGACGTCACCATCACGTCGATCACCGTCGAGGACTGACGGGGTCGGTCACCGCACCGACTGACCACCAGGCTGCCCGGTCCAGCGGGGCCGGGCAGCCCGCCCCCGCTGGAGAGGCATGAGCACCCCGTCCGACCCCACCGCCCCGCAGGTCCCGGTGTGCCCCCGCCACCCCGACCGTGCCAGCTACATCCGGTGCCAACGGTGCGAACGTCCCGCCTGCCCCGAGTGCCAGCAGCAGGCGGCCGTTGGGGTGCACTGCGTGGACTGCGTGCGCGAGGCCAACCGCAACGCCCCCCAGGCACGCACCGCGTTCGGTGCGCCCCTGCGGGAGGGCCGGCCGGTGGTCACCCTGACGTTCATCGGGTTGTGCCTGGTCTCGTTCGTGCTCCAGCAGGCCATGGGGTGGCAGTGGACCGGTGAGCTGGCGTTCTCCCCCGCCGCCGGTGAGATCGAGCCCTACCGGTTCCTCACGACCGCGTTCCTGCACGCACCGGGGTTCCTGCACATCGCCGTGAACATGTACGCCCTGTGGGTGGTGGGTCCCTCCCTGGAGTTCGCGCTCGGCCGGTGGCGGTTCGTGTCCCTGTACCTGTTGTCCGCGCTCGGCGGCTCGGTGATGGTGACGCTGCTGGCCGTCCCCGGCTCGCCGGCGTGGTTTACGGCCGTCGTGGGAGCCTCGGGTGCGGTGTTCGGCCTGTTCGGGGCGATCCTGGTGGTCCTGCGCCGGTTGGGTCGCGGGGCAGGTCAGATCCTGGTGATCATCGCGATCAACACGGTGATCGGGTTCATGTTCCCCAGGATCTCCTGGGAGGCCCACCTGGGCGGTTTGCTGGTGGGCCTCGCACTCGGGCTGGCGTTCGCCTACGCCCCGCGTCGCCGCCGGCTCGAGGTGGGTGTGGCCGCCGTCGTCGCCGTCGGGGTGGTGCTCGTCCTGGCAGCGGCGGGCCGCTACCTGCTGGTTGCCTGAGGCTTCAGGTCCCCAGAGTTGCTCACACCTGTGGAACTACACCCGTGTAGTTATCCACAGGGATGTCCACGCCCTGGGGAGAACCCGGGGGTGACGGTGGGGACAACTCCGTCCGCACCTGGGGACAACCTGTGGGTGACGGTCAGCGCCAGCGCGTCGTGAGGACGAAGCCGGCGATCATGAGCACGAAGCCGATGGCCAGGTTCCAGTTCCCGATCCCCGGTACGGGGAACTCCGTTCGGGTGACGTAGGTCGTCACCACCCACACCAGACCCACGACCATCAGGGTGAGCATGGTGGGAACAAGCCAGGCCGGGTTCGCCTTCTCCTTCTTGGACGTGGGCGGCGGCGTGTAGGCGGGCTTCTTGCGCGGCTTCGACTCGGGCACGGTCCGTCTCCTGGAGAATCTCGTCCTGGGCAGGCGGGCGCGGGCACCAACGGCGCCCGTCGTTCGTCAACTAGCGTAGTGGGCACTCCGTGCGCGGACCGGCCCGAACCCGCCGGCCCGCTGCACCGCTCCTGGGAGGACGCGATGACGACACCATCGGGGCAGGACCCGCCCCGGGACGGTCGCGCGCCCGAACCGCCGCACGCCGAGGGCCTCGTCCTGGAGCGGCCGCCGCTGTGGAGCGCGATCGGCGTGGTCGTCGTCCTGGCGCTCGCCGGGTTCCTGTTCGTGGCCAACGCGCGCATCCAGGGTGGTGTCGACGCCCGTCACCCCCAGGACCTGCCCAGCCTGGTGCAGACCGAGCTGGACCGCGCCGAGGACCTCGCCGAGCAGGTCGAGGAGCTGCGCAGCGAGGTCGACCGGCTCACCGACGCGAGCACCAGCGCCCACCCCCTGCCCGACAACGGGATGGTCGAGCTCGCCGCCGGCAGGGTCGGGCTCTCCGGTCCCGGCCTGACCGTCACCCTCACCGACGCCCCCGCCCACACCCCGCAACCGGACTGGGTCGTCAACGACGACCTCGTCGTCCACCAGCAGGCCCTGCAGGCCGTCATCAACGCGCTGTGGGCCGGGGGTGCCGACGCCATGACCCTGCAGGGCCAACGAGTGGTGTCGACCACCGCGTTCCGCTGCGTGGGCAACGTGCTGCTCCTCCACGGCAGGCACTACTCCCCGCCGTACGTCGTGCAGGCGATCGGCGACCCGCAGGAGCTGCAGGCCTCGCTCATGGCGTCCAACGCCGTGCAGCGCTACCTGGACTACGTCGACATCGTGGGTCTGGGGTGGTCCACGACCGTCGAGGACGAGGTCGAGGCACCACCGTTCGAGGGTGGGCTCGAGCTGCGGCATGCTTCTGTTCCCGACGGCGTCCCGTTGTTCCCCGAGACCGTCACCGAGTCACCGGGCGCAGGGGCGTCCGTCGGAGGTGCACCGTGAACGCGACGACGACGTCAGGGGGGCGGCGGTCGTCGTCGCACGACCCGTTCGCCGAGTTCCCGACCGAGCAGGCCCGCACCACCCGCACCCGGCGGGCGCGCCCGCGCCGATCCTTCGGTTCGGTCCTCGTGGGTGTCATCGGCGAGGTCCTCATCACCGCCGGGGTGTTCCTGGCCCTGTTCCTGGTGTGGCAGCTGTGGTGGACCGACGTCGTCGCCGGTCGTGAGCAGCAGCAGGTCGCCGAGGAGCTCGGGTTCACCCGGGTCGAGGGGCCCGTGGGACCCGAACGGTACGACGACCCGCCGGTGCTCGACGAGCCGGACGACCTCACGACGTTCGGCTCGCTCCTGGTGCCCCGGTGGGGTGAGGACTACAACCAGGTCATCACCCAGGGTGTGGGGCACGACGTGCTCGACGTCCTGGGCCTGGGCCACTACCCCGGTACCGCGATGCCCGGCGGTGTGGGCAACTTCGCCGTGGCCGGTCACCGCGTCACCTACGGCCGGCCCCTGAACCGGGTCGAGGAGCTGCGCGTCGGCGACCCGCTGATCGTGCGCACCGACGAGGTCTGGTACGTGTTCACGGTGACCGACACCCAGGTGGTGCTCCCGCCGCAGATCGAGGTCATCGCCCCGGTGCCCAACGAACCGGACGCCGAACCCACCCAGCGGTTCATGACCCTGACGACCTGCCACCCGATGTTCTCGGCCCGCGAGAGGTTCATCGTGCACTCCGAGCTGGACCACTGGATGTACGTCGAGGACGGCATCCCCGCAGCGCTGGACAGGGGCGAGTGATGTACGGACTGCTGTGGCGCCTGCTGCCCGGACCGGTGTGGTTCCGGCTGATCCTGCTCCTGGGGCTGATCGCTGCGACCCTGGTCGTCTGCTTCCAGTGGGTGTTCCCCGCGATCGCCCCGTACATGCCGTTCAACGACACCACGGTGGAGACATGACCCGCATCCTCGTCGTCGACAACTACGACTCGTTCGTCTACACGATCGTCGGCTACCTCGACCAGCTCGGCGCCCGGACCGTCGTGGTCCGCAACGACGCCGTCCCCCCGGCGCGTGACCGTGCCGGGTACGACGGGGTGCTGATCTCCCCCGGCCCCGGGACGCCGGCCGGCGCCGGTCAGAGCCTGGACGTGATCCGTGACTGCGCCGAGTCCAGCACCCCGATGCTCGGGGTGTGCCTGGGGCACCAGGCGCTGGCCGAGGCCTTCGGTGCGACCGTCACCCACGCCGCCGAGCTCATGCACGGCAAGACCAGCGAGGTCAGCCACGAGGGCACCGGGGTGCTCGCCGGGCTGGGCACCCCCTTCACCGCGACCCGGTACCACTCCCTCGCGGTCGTCGACGACACCGTGCCCGACGAGCTCGAGGTCACCGCCCGCACCGCGTCCACCGACCGCCCCGGGGTGATCATGGGGTTGCAGCACCGGGAGCTGCCCCTGCACGGGGTGCAGTTCCACCCCGAGTCGGTGCTCACCGAAGGTGGCCACCGGCTGCTCGCGAACTGGCTCGAGGTGTGCGGGCTGGACGGTGCGGTCGCAGCCTCGGCAGGCATGGCGCCGCTGGTGCGGGAGACCGCGCACGCCTGACCGCCACCAGGACGACGTGAGGAGGGGCTCCACCCGTAGCGGGTGGAGCCCCTCCTCACGTCAAGGGTGGTCCCGGTGGGCCGGGGTCACCGGTCCCGGCGCGGCGGCCAGGGCATCCCCTGGTTCTCACCGTCGTCGTCACCGTTGCCGGGCTCAGGGCCCCGCGACACGAACAACCTGACCGTGTGACCCTCGGGGACGCTGGCACCGGCCCCCGGGTCCGTCCGGAAGACCCGATCGGCCTGCACGGTGTCGTCGTAGGCGAACTCGACCGTGGTGTTGAGCTGGTTCTGGCCCATGCGGGCCTCGGCGGCGTCCTGAGGCAGGTTGTACACGTCAGGGACGGACACCTCGTCAGGGCCGGCCTCGGTCGCCAGCACCACCGACACCGACGACCGCTGGGCCACCGGCCCGGCCGCGGGTGACTGGCGGATGACCGTGCCGGGCTCGGCGTCGCGGCTCTCCTCACGGTCGATCCCGAACGACAGGCCCAGGTCGTTGAGGGTCTGGCGGACCTCCTCCTCGCTCTGACCGGAGAGGTCCGGCAGCTGCACCTGCCCGGTCGAGATCACCAGCGTCACCTCGGTGTCCGGGGACACCGACTGCCCGGCCTCGGGTTCGGTGCGGATCACACCGTCCCGCTCGATGCTGCGGTGGTCCTCGGTCGTCGTCTGGATGTTCGTCAGGCCCAGCGCCTGCAGGCGGTCACGTGCGGTGTCGCGGTTCTCTCCCTCGAGGTCAGGGATGTCGATCGCGTCCGGCCCCTGGGAGACGACCACCGTGACCGTCTCACCGACCTCCACCTCCGTGGGGCCCTGGGGGTCGGAGCGGATGACGGTGCCCTCGGGCACCGTGTCGTCCGCCTCGGTCTCACGTGCGAACTCCAGGCTGAGTGCCTCCAGCTCGGCGCGCGCGTCCGCCTCGGTCATCCCGACCAGGGACGGCATCTCCACGCTCTCGACCGGTTGCTCCCGGTCGCTGTTCAGGGCGATGAGGATGATGATGCCCACGACCGCGACCACCGCCACGGCCACCAGCGTCCAGATCAGCTTGCGCCGGTCCGGTCGCTCCTCCTCCTCTTCGGTGGGGGGCTCCTCGCCGGGCGGGATCTGCGCGGGGGTGACCGCCGTCTGCGCCCAGGGCATCACCTGGGTCTCACCCGGCTGGGCACCCATCACCTGGGTGGCGTCCCCGCCGGGCACCCCGGCCATGCCCATGGCTCCCACTGCGGGGGCGGACACGTGCCCGCCGCGCACCGCGGACTCCAGGTCCGACCGGAACTCGGCCGCGGTGGAGTACCTGTCGTTCCGGTCCTTGGCCAGAGCCTTCATCGTGATCCGGTCCATGACCTCCGGGACGTCCGAGGCGTAGGCGCTGGGCGCCTGGGGGACCTCACGGGCGTGCTGGTAGGCCACCGCCACCGGGGAGTCGCCGATGAACGGGGGACGGCCGGTCAGCAGCTCGAACAGCAGGCACCCGGTCGAGTACAGGTCGCTGCGGGTGTCGACGGCCTCACCACGGGCCTGCTCGGGGGACAGGTACTGGGCGGTGCCGATCACGGCCTGCGTCTGGGTCATGGTGCCCGCGGCGTCGGCCATCGCGCGCGCGATGCCGAAGTCCATCACCTTGACCGCGCCGGTCGGCGTGAGCATCACGTTCGCGGGTTTGATGTCGCGGTGCACGATGCCCGCGTGGTGGGAGTACTCCAGGGCCGAGAGCACCCCGGCGGCGATCTCGATGCCTTCCTCGATGGGCACGGCGGACCCGTCGCGCAGGATCTCGCGCACCGTGTGGCCCTCGACGTACTCCATGACGATGAAGGGCACGTGGGCGACCGCGCCGCCGTGCTCGGTCACCACGTCCTCACCGGTGTCGTACACCGCCACGATCGAGGGGTGGTTCAGGGCCGCCGCGGCCTGGGCCTCACGGCGGAACCGTGCCTGGAACGAGGGGTCCCGGGCCAGGTCGGACCGCAGGATCTTGATCGCGACCGTGCGTCCGAGCCGGGTGTCGTGGCCGATGTGCACCTCGGCCATGCCACCACGCCCGATGAGCTCACCGACCTCGTACCGGCCGCCGAGGATCCGAGGTGCGTCCACCACTAGAGGTCCTTCGCTGTCGTCGTCTGCTGCGCCCGGTCCGTGCCGGGACGCACACCGATCATCCCACTTGTCGTACCACTGCCGTCGGGGTTGCCCACCGCCACGTGGACACCCTTGGAGGGCTCGTCGTGCGTCGGCCCCGACGCCCCGAACATCCTCTCAGCGAACACCGCCCCCAGAAGGGCGAAGACCACCATCAGTACCAGGGCCAGCAAGGGCCATGTCAGTCGTCCCCAGCGTCGACCCGTGGTCGGGCCCGTGGGCACAGGGCGCTGGGCCTGCGCCCGCACCGCCTGCCCCACGACCCGGCCCCGCTGCCTGAGCGTGACCAGGACGGGACCCGCCCCCGACCGCACCCTCGCGGTGGCGACCGCGACCACGTCCCGCACCTGGCCGACGCGCGAG
>NZ_AXCZ01000072.1 GCF_000767165.1 Cellulomonas bogoriensis 69B4 = DSM 16987 | reverse complement strand
CGCACCACGCCGGGCCGTCCCGCAGCACCGCGACGGCCAGCCGCACGTCCTGGCGCTCCGGGTGCCCCATCAGGTAGGCGAGGGCCTCGTCGGGGTCGCTCGGCATGCCCTCCTCCGCCGACGGCGGGAGCACCACCCGCTCGACCACCACCGCCGCACCGTCGACGGTCGGCGGCCACGTCAGCGACCCGAGGAGGTCCTCGAGCGCCGGGGCGTCCGGCAGTCCCTCCTGCTCCACCGACGTCAGGTGGTGGGGGTCCTTGGCGGCGGCCGCCACGACCTGCGCCGGAAGCTGGCCCGCGAGGTCCGGTTCGGCCTCGAGCGCCCGCGCGGTGCCCACCAGGGCGAACACCCGGACGGGCCCGTCCCAGCCACCGGCGGCCACGTGCCGCTCGATCTCACGGACCGCGTCCGCGAGGGCGGCGGTCGCACGGTCGGGGGTCGGGGCGGCGGGTCCGGTGCTGGCGTCCTGGCTCATGGGACCATCGTGGCAGGTGGTCACGATCCGGTCACCGGGGTGAGGCGCGTCACCCGGGCGGGTGCACCGTATGGGAACCTGGAGGCCGACACGCACGTTCCACTGCTGACCCCTGTGCCGGCCGGACGGCGAGAGGCCCGGGGGTCGCAGCGTGACCGTCGACCCGTCACCCGCCGATCCGTCATCGAGGTACAGACAACGTGACCTTCGCTTCGCCTCCTCGGCCCGCCCCAGGCGCGTCCCGACCCCCGGGTCGGCGTCGCGGGGCACTGGGCCCCACCATCGTCGTCCTGGTCGTGCTCGGGATCCTGTTCATGATCACGGCCAACCTGTGGACCGAGGTCCTCTGGTACGACGCCCTCGGCTACGTCGAGGTCATCCAGGTCACCTGGGTCACCCGGGGCCTGCTGTTCCTCGCCGGCTTCCTGGTGATGGCCGCGGCGGTGTACGCCGCGCTCGCGGTCGCCTACAGGTCCAGGCCGGTCTACGCCCCGTCGACTCCTGAGCAGGCGTCCCTGGACCAGTACCGGGAGATGATCGAGCCGCTGCGCAAGCTGGTGATGATCGCTGCGCCGCTGGTGCTGGGCTTCTTCGCCGGGACCGCCGCGTCGGCCCAGTGGGAGACCGTCCAGCTGTTCCTGAACGGCGTGGAGGTCGGCCAGGCGGACCCCCAGTTCGGCATGGACATCTCGTTCTTCATGTTCACGCTGCCGGCACTGCGGTTCGTGGTGTCGTTCCTCATGGCCGTGGCGATCATCGCCGGCATCGCCGGGGTGGCCACCCAGTACCTGTACGGGGGCCTGCGCCTGGGTGGCGGCGGTGACATGACCACGCGCGCGGCCCGGGTGCAGATCGGCGTGACCGCCGCGGTGGTCATGCTGCTGATCGCGGCGAACTACTGGCTGGACCGGTACTCGCTGCTGACGAGCAGCAACCCGCAGGGCGGTGACCTGCCGGTGGTGCGGGCGGGGGCGTCGTACGCGGACGTCAACGCCGTGATGCCGGCGCGCGCGATCCTCGCCGGTGTGGCCGTCCTGGTGGCGGTCCTGTTCCTGGTCGCCGCGGTGCGCGGCACCTGGCGGCTGCCCGCGATCGGTGTGGGTCTGATGGTCGTCTCGGCGATCGCGGTGGGTGCGGTCTACCCCTCGATCGTGCAGCGGTTCCAGGTAGAGCCGAACGCGCAGGCGCTGGAGGCGGAGTTCATCCAACGGAACATCGACGCCACCCGCGCGGCGTTCGGGATCGACGACGTCGAGGTCACCCCGTACAACGCGACCCTGGTCGCCGAGCGGGGCGCGCTGCGGGAGGACGCCGAGACCACGGCGAGCATCCGTCTGCTGGACCCCGCGATCGTCAGCCCGTCGTTCCGGCAGCTGCAGCAGAACAAGCAGTACTACAACTTCCCGGACACGTTGTCGGTGGACAGGTACACGATCGACGGCGAGAGCCGCGACACGGTGATCGCGGTGCGTGAGCTGAACCTCGCGGGCCTGGGTGCCGACCAGCGCAGCTGGGTCAACGACCACACGGTCTTCACCCACGGGTTCGGCGTGGTGGCCGCGTACGGCAACACCACGGCCGCCGACGGGCGTCCGGCCTTCTACCAGGGCGGCATCCCGTCCGAGGGGTCGTTGGGCACCTACGAGCCGCGCATCTACTTCGGTCAGTCGAGCCCGTCGTACTCGATCGTCGGGGCGCCGGAGGGCACCGAGCCGTGGGAGCTGGACTTCCCGGACGACGACGCCCCGTCGGGCCAGGTGAACACCACGTTCCCGACGCAGGAGGTCCAGGCCGGCCCGAGCATCGGGAACCTGTGGAACCAGCTGCTGTTCGCGGTGAAGTTCGGCTCGGAGCAGATCCTGTTCTCGGACCGGGTGACCTCCGAGTCCCAGATCCTGTTCGACCGTGACCCCCGTGAGCGTGTGGGCAAGGTCGCGCCGTACCTGACGCTGGACACCCGCGTGTACCCGGCGGTCGTGGACGAGCGCATCGTGTGGATCGTGGACGGCTACACCACGTCCGACCAGTACCCGTACTCCTCGTCGCGGGCGCTGGAGGAGGTCACCACCGACGCACTGACCATGCAGTCCAACGCGATCGCCGCGCTGGCGCCGCAGCAGGTCAACTACGTGCGGAACTCCGTGAAGGCCACCGTGGACGCCTACAGCGGTGAGGTGACGTTGTACGCGTGGGACGAGGAGGACCCCGTCCTGCAGACGTGGCAGGGGATCTTCCCGACCAAGGTGGCCCCGATCTCGGAGGTCTCCGGTGACCTGATGAGCCACCTGCGGTACCCCGAGGACCTGTTCAAGGTGCAGCGCAACCTGCTCGCCGAGTACCACGTGGACACCGCGGCGGAGTTCTACTCGGGCCAGGACTTCTGGCGCAACCCGCAGGACCCGGTCACCGAGGGCCTGCAGCAGCCGCCGTACTACCTGACATTGCAGATGCCCACCCAGGACGAGCCGACGTTCTCGTTGACGTCGACGTTCATCCCGGGCGGGCAGACGGACCGCAACGTGCTCACCGGGTTCCTCGCGGTGGATGCCGAGCCGGGCAACGAGCCGGGGGAGCGGCGCGACGGGTACGGGCAGCTGCGCCTGCTCGAGCTGCCGCGCAACACCACGGTCCCCGGGCCGGGTCAGGTGCAGAACGCCTTCAGGTCCAACCCGGAGGTGTCGCAGAGCCTGAACGTCCTGCAGCTCGGCAACTCCTCGGTCGTCAGCGGGAACCTGCTGACGCTCCCGGTGGGTGGCGGTCTGCTGTACGTCCAGCCGGTGTACGTCCAGGCCTCGGAGGGCACGAGGTTCCCGCTGCTGCAGCGGGTGCTGGTGGCCTTCGGCGAGGAGATCGGCTTCGCCGAGACGCTGGAGGAGGCCCTGGACCAGGTGTTCCAGGGTGACGCCGGTGTCGAGGGCGTGGAGCCGGGCGCGGACGTCGAGGACGTCCCGGACGCCCCGGTCGAGGGCGAGACCCCGGACGACGTGGTCGACGGTGTCGAGGTGACCCCGACCGAGCCCGAGGAGACGCCCGACCAGGACGTCACCCCGGACCCGGCGGAGACCGAGGCCCCGCAGCCGACCACGCCGGCGGCGGACGGCACGCCCCAGGCTCGCCTGGACGCGGCGCTGGCCGAGGCCCGTGACGCCCTGGTTGCCGGTCAGGAGGCGCTCGCCGACGGCGACTTCGCCGCCTACGGCGCCGCCCAGGAGCGCCTGGAGGCCGCGGTGTCCGCGGCGATCGCCGCACAGGAGGAGATGGGCGGCTGATCCCAGCCACCCCTGGCGGAGGGGCGCACGGTCCACGGACCGTGCGCCCCTCCGCCGTCTCCAGCCCTTGCCTCGCGCCAGCCGCCCCCACCGCCCCCCGCCCGTCTCGTGCCCGCCCGTCCCGACGGCAGTGGGGAGCATGTCGTGCGCATACCGCACCAGACGCTCCCCACTGTCGCGTCCGGGGCCTCTGCCTGCGGGATCGGGGAGCGTGTGGTGCGGATGTTGCACCGGGTGCTCCCCACTCGCCGGGGTCGCCGTCGCAGGGCCGCCGGAGGGGGTCGATTTGGTCTGTCTGTCACCGTGCCGTAAGGTTGGTGAAGCCGACGCGGGGTGGAGCAGCTCGGTAGCTCGCTGGGCTCATAACCCAGAGGTCGCAGGTTCAAATCCTGCCCCCGCTACTTGTGAAGTAGCAGTCCAGAGGCCCTCCTGATCTTCCGATCTGGAGGGCCTCTGGCGTTGTGCAGCGACAACACGGGCAGCGCGCGACGCGTCAGACGGTCACGGGGAACCTTTCCCAGACCCGGTGCGCGCCGAGCAGGGTGGCGATCTGCTCCAGGGTCTCGCCAGCGGACGTCCCGACGACCACGCCGGGCCCGGCGGCTCCGGCCTGGCGGAGGACGGCCTCCCCGTCGCCCCAGGCACCGAGTGCCTTGGAGTGACGGAACGCCTCGGCGACGAGCAGGGTGACGCGGGGGTCGACGGCCGCGGCGGTCACGTGCGGCTGCGCGGCGCCGGCCTTCGCGTCGGACGCGGGTGCGGCGTCCGGGGCGGGCACGGGCGCCCCGGCCACGAGCACCGCGTCGAACTCCACCGACCGGGCGGTCAGGAACGTCCGCTGGACCGTGACGGGTTCACCGGACCCGTCGTCGAGCATCCCGCCGTGCGGTGCGATCACCAGGGGCACCATCCCGGCGGCGTGCACGGCCTGACGGAGCTCGCGCACCCCGGTGAGGTCGGACGCGGCGTCGGCGACGATCCCGATGATGCGTCCGTCGACGGGCCAGGTGCCACCCACCTGGGACAGCGCCGGGCTGGGTGCGGCCTCGGTGGGGACGACGGTCGGTTCGGGTGCGGGCAGGCCCAGCCCCTGGGCGACCTGCTGGCACAGCACGGGGTCGATGTTCGCCAGCGCCAGGAGCTGGCGCTCCTTGATGGCCTGCTCGTAGCACTTGCCGAGCTCGAAGGTGTAGGCCCGGACGATGTGCTCCTTCTCGACCGGGCTCATGCTCAACCAGAACAGGCGGGCCTGGCTGAAGTGGTCGGCGAACGAGGCGGGGGCGCTGCGTTCCTTCGCCCCGGCCACCGGTTCGGGGACCTCCACGAACGCCCCGTCTCCGGCGCCCACGGCGAACGGGCAACCCCCGTCGACGGTGTTCGGCTTGTACGGGGCGTTGCCCACGTGGTCGGCCTGCTGGTGGAACCCGTCGCGCAGCATGTCGTTGACGGGGGCGTGCGGACGGTTGACGGGGATCTGGGAGAAGTTCGGGCCCCCGAGCCGGGTGAGCTGGGTGTCCAGGTAGGAGAACAACCTGCCCTGCAGCAGCGGGTCGTTGGTGACGTCGATGCCGGGCACCAGGTGACCGGGGTGGAACGCGATCTGCTCGACCTGGGCGAAGAAGTTCGTGGGTGCGGCGTCCAGGGTGAGCATCCCGATGGGCTGCACGGGTGCGAGCTCCTCGGGGACGAGCTTGGTGGGGTCGAGCAGGTCGATCCCCTCGAACGTCTGGTCCTCGGTGTCGGGGAACGTCTGGATGCCGAGCTCCCACTGCGGGTGGGCGCCGGCCTCGATCGCGTCGTACAGGTCGCGGCGGTGGAAGTCGGGGTCGGCGCCGTTGACGAGCTGGGCCTCCTCCCACATGAGGGAGTGCACGCCCTGGACGGGCTTCCAGTGGAACTTGACCAGGGTGGTGCCGCCGTCGGCGTCGACCAGGCGGAACGTGTGGACGCCGAACCCTTCCATGGTCCGGTAGGAGCGCGGGACGGCACGGTCGGACATCTGCCAGATGACGTGGTGCTGGGCCTCGGTGTGCAGGGACACGAAGTCCCAGAACGTGTCGTGGGCGCTCTGGGCCTGCGGGATCTCCCTGGCGGGCTGGGGCTTCACGGCGTGGATGACGTCGGGGAACTTGATGGCGTCCTGGATGAAGAACACCGGGATGTTGTTCGCGACCAGGTCGAAGTTCCCCTCGGTCGTGTAGAACTTCGTCGCGAACCCGCGCGTGTCACGGACGGCGTCCGCCGAGCCCCGCGAGCCGACCACGGTCGAGAACCGGACGAACACCGGTGTCTCGACGCCCTTGCCGAGGAACCCCGCTCGCGTGACCGAGGCCGCCGTCCCGTACGAGCGGAACGTCCCGTGCGCCCCGGTGCCGCGGGCGTGGACGACCCGCTCGGGGATGCGCTCGTGGTCGAAGTGCATGATCTTCTCGCGCAGGTGGTGGTCCTGCAGGAGCACCGGCCCCCGGGGGCCGGCCTTGAGGGAGTGGTCGGTGTCGCCCAGCCGCAGGCCTTGGGCGGTGGTGAGGTGGGCGCCGGTCTGGGCGCGGGCGTCGGCCGCGGACGGGTCCAGGTTCCCCGTGGGTGACACCGGCCGCACCGGACGCTGGTCGGCCTTCGGGGGCAGGGGGCCTTGGGGCTTGTCGGGCTCGGTGAGCGTCGGGGGTCGGCTGCCGGGCGCGC
Organism: Cellulomonas bogoriensis 69B4 = DSM 16987; assembly: GCF_000767165.1. GTDB lineage: Bacteria > Actinomycetota > Actinomycetes > Actinomycetales > Cellulomonadaceae > Actinotalea > Actinotalea bogoriensis. The sequence goes on along the minus strand of NZ_AXCZ01000072.1, from coordinate 7,103 downwards.
CGGGGATGGTCAGGGCGTCGTCGGAGCCGCCTGCGCTGCCCCCCACGACGTCCTTGACCATCTTCTTCGCCGAGTCCGTCGCCTGCTGGACGGGGTTGCGGTGGTCGTCGTTCGTCGCCATGCCTCGACGCTAGGTGAGCTCCTTGAGACCGGCACCCCGGGGCGTCGGGCCCGCCCGGCCCACCAGGGGCCGGGTGATCTGCCCGTAACGCAGGGGCCGTAGGCTCCGGGCGTGCGCCACTCCTGGGTCGAGGACGTCGTCGCGACCCTCATCAGCACCTACCTGGCCGGTCTGGGGGTGGCTCTGCTGCACGCAGGGGGAGCGGTCACAGGAGGGACGGCCGGACTGGCGTTGCTGGTCGGCTACGCCACGGGCATCCCGTTCGCGGCGCTGTTCCTGGCGGTCAACGTGCCCTTCGTGCTGCTGGGTGCGTGGCGCAAGGGCGTGGCGTTCGGTGTACGGACCTTGGTCGCGATCGCCCTGGTCGGGCTGTGGACGGTGGCGCACCCGGCGATGCTCCGCGTGAGCGACCTGGAGCCCGTGTACGCCGCCGTGACCGGCAACCTCCTGGCCGGCCTCGGCATGCTGATCCTCTTTCGTCACAACGCGAGCATGGGTGGGCTCAACACGCTGGCGCTCCTGGCCCAGGAGGTCCTGGGGATCCGCGCGGGGTACGTCCAGCTCGGCTTCGACGTCCTGATCATCGGGGCTGCGCTCGCGCTGACCCCGTGGCCGGTCGTGCTGGCCTCGGCCGCCGGCGCCGCGTTGCTCAACGCCGTGCTGATCATGAACCATCGTCCGGGCAGGTACACGGCGGGCTGACGTCGCTGTCGCACGCCCCGCTCTGCTCGCCGGCGCCGGGCGGGGCGTCCTGCAGCAACCTGGTGACCGGGCTGCAGCACGTGTCCCCCCGCAGCGCCTCGATCCCTTCCCGGGTGGCGACCGCGGGGATCACCAGCGCCCCCACCGGGTCCGCCCACCAGAGTCCGAACGCGCTGTTCAGGACGAGTCCGGCGAGCAGGACCGCCGACAGAGCGGCGCAGATCATGGTCTGCTTGCTGTCCGCCACCACCGCGGCCGACCCGAGCTCACGTCCCGTCCGTCGCTCGAGCAGGGACAACGCGGGCATGACCACGAGGGACACGCAGGCGAGGACAAGCCCGACGGTCGAGTGCTCGGGTTCGCCGTGGCCGGCCAGCGATCGCATCGCGTCGATGCTGACGAAGACTGCGAGACCGAAGAAGCTGAACGCGATCAGGCGCAGGGTGACGTGCTCGCGCTCGCGGGGGTCGCGCCCGCCGGCGAGCTGCCAGGCGATCGCCGCGGCGGAGAGCACCTCGACGATGCTGTCCAGGCCGAACCCGATGAGCGCCGCGGACGAGGCCGCCGCACCCGCGGGGATCGCGACGAGGGCCTCGATCACGTTGTAGCTGATGGTGGCCGTGACGATCAGCCCCACGCGGCGTCGCAGGATGGTGACGCGGTCGGTCTCGAGGGGGGCGCTCATGGGTCCGGCCCGGTCGTGCCGGGGGCCCGGGCACACCCGACACGGAACTGTTCTCGCCCCTGCGGGTGCAGGGTCTTGACACCGTCGGTTGCGCAGCGCCACGATGACGGCATCCCACTGAGACCGGTCTCACCAGAGCCACGAGCAAGGTGGGACCGGTCTCACACGTGCCTTCCCTCGGACAAAGGAGTCCTCCGTGCGCCCCATCCTGATGCGATCCCCGGCCCTGGTCCTGGGGGCGGTCGCGACCCTGACCCTGACCGCGTGCGCCACCGGCGCCGACTCGCCGGAGGCGTCCCCCGGTGAGGTGTCCGGCGACATCACCCTGACGGTCGCGACGTTCAACGAGTTCGGCTACGAGGAGCTGTTCGAGCAGTACCAGCTGGACAACCCGAACATCACCATCGAGCACCGCAAGGCCGCGACGTCCAACGAGGCCCGCGACACGTTCAACACCCGCCTCGCGGCCGGCGGTGCCGGCAACGCCGACATCCAGGCGATCGAGGTCGACTGGTTGGCCGAGCTCATGCAGTACCCGGACATGTTCGCCGACCTGTCCTCACCCGACGTCGAGGGTCGCTGGTTGGACTGGAAGGTCCAGCAGGCGACCATGCCCGACGGCAAGCTCATCGGGTACGGCACGGACATCGGACCCCAGGGCATCTGCTACCGGGCCGACATGCTCGCCGACGCCGGTCTGCCGACCGACCGCGACGAGGTCGCCGCGATGCTCGGCAGCACCTGGGAGGACTACTTCGAGGCGGGCCGGACGTTCGCCGGGTCCTCGGACGTGCCGTGGTTCGACTCGGCCGGCGCCGTTTACCAGGGCATGGTCAACCAGGTCGAGGCCGCCTACGAGAACCCCGACGGCACCCACAAGCCCCTGGACGGCAACACCACGGTGCGGGACCTGTACGAGCAGGTCCTGGAGGCGGGCGTCGACGAGGGCCTGTCGGCCGGCCTGACCCAGTGGAGCGAGGACTGGACGTCCGCGTTCCAGAACGACGGGTTCGCGACCATGCTGTGCCCGGGCTGGATGCTCGGCGTGATCGAGGGCAACGCCGCCGGCGTCGACGGGTGGGACCTGGCCGACGCGTTCCCGGGCGGGGGCGGCAACTGGGGCGGCTCGTTCCTGACCGTGCCGTCCACGGGTGACCACGTCGAGGAGGCCACCGCCCTGGCGGCGTGGCTCACGGCGCCGGAGCAGCAGATCGCGGCGTTCCGCGCCAAGGGCACGTTCCCCAGCCAGCTCGAGGCGCTGGAGAGCCCTGACCTGCTCGAGCAGACCAACGACTTCTTCAACGGTGCGCCGACGGGCGAGATCCTGGCCAACCGGGCCGCCGCGGTGGACGTGAGCCCGTTCAAGGGCCCGAACTACTTCGCGATCCACACCACGGTCGCCGACGCCATCACGCGCGTGGACACCGACAACACCGACGACGCCGCGTCGTCGTGGGACAAGGCCGTGCAGGCCTACAGCGAGCTCGGTCTGGACTGACGTCCCGGGGTCCGGGCGGCGCGACCCGCCGCCCGGACCCTGCGCCCACGGAAGGACACCCATGGCCACCCTCGCACCCTCCCGGCCGCCCATGCGCGACCGGCTCGGCAGGCTCGACGTCCGGGTCTCGCCCTACCTGTACATCGCCCCCTTCTTCGTGCTGTTCGCCCTGGTGGGACTGTTCCCGCTCGCCTACACCGCCTACGTGTCGCTCCACGACTGGCACCTGATCGGTGGGCAGGGGGAGTTCGTCGGCGTGCAGAACTACGTCGACGTGGTGCAGCAGCCGCGGTTCGCGACCGCCCTGCGCAACACCTTCAGCATCTTCCTGCTCTCGGCGGTGCCCCAGCTGGTGGCGGCGATCGCGATCGCCGCGGTCCTGGACGCCAACATCCGGGCCCGGACGTTCTGGCGCATGGGGGTCCTCCTGCCGTACGTCGTGGCACCAGTCGCGGTCTCGCTGATCTTCTCCAAGCTGTTCGCCGACCAGTCCGGGATGATCAACACCCTGCTCGGCATGGTGGGCATCGACGCGATCCGCTGGCACGCCGACGTCCTGGCCAGCCACGTCGCGATCGCGTCGATGGTGAACTTCCGCTGGACCGGCTACAACACGCTCATCTTCCTGGCGGCGATGCAGGCCGTGCCCCGGGACCTGTACGAGGCCGCGCTCATCGACGGGGCCAACCGGGTGCGCACCTTCTTCTCCGTCACCGTCCCGATGCTGCGGCCCACGATCATCTTCGTCATCGTCACCGCGACCATCGGCGGCCTGCAGATCTTCGACGAGCCGCGCCTGTTCGACCAGCTCGGTCAGGGTGGCGCCGACCGCCAGTGGATGACCATGACCATGTACCTGTACGAGCTGGGCTGGGGTGCGCAGAAGAGCTTCGGCAGGGCCTCGGCGGTCGCCTGGCTGCTGTTCGTGCTGATCGTCGTCATCGGGCTGATCAACTTCGCCCTCACCAGGCGTATCGCCTCCGCCGGTGCCGACGGGAAGGGAGGTCGGTGATGTCCCAGGTCAGGCACCAACCCTCACTGGTGGCGGTCCGCCAGACCGCCGGTCGGGGTGCGGCACGGGCCGCGGCCCGGCGGCGCGGCAGCACCGCGGGCGCCGAGCGACGCCCCGGGTGGGTCACCTACGTGCTGCTCGGGGTGGTCCTCGCGGTCAGCGCCTACCCGCTGTACTACGCCTTCCTCCTGGCGTCCTCCGACGCCTCGACGATCGCCCAGAACCCGATCCCGTCCCTGGTCCCCGGGCCCCACTTCCTGGAGAACGTGACCAGGGTGCTCGGGTCGGACATCAACTTCCTCACCGCGTTGCGCAACTCCACCGTGGTGGCCGTCGTGACCGCGGTCTCGGTGGTGTTCTTCTCGACGTTGGCAGGGTTCGCCTTCGCGCGCCTCGGGTTCCGGGGGCGGCGCCCGCTGCTGGTGTTCGTGATCGCGACGATGGCCGTGCCCACCCAGCTGGGTGTGGTGCCGCTGTTCATCCTCATGTCCGACCTGGGGTGGGTGGGCAAGCTGCAGGCGGTGATCGTCCCGGGGCTGGTGACCGCCTTCGGGGTGTTCTGGATGACCCAGTACCTGGACAGTGCACTCCCTCAGGAGCTCATCGAGGCGGCACGGGTGGACGGCTGCTGGCTCATCGGCACGTTCTGGCACGTGGCGCTGCCCGCGGCACGGCCGGCGGCTGCGATGCTGGCCCTGTTCACGTTCGTGGCCTCGTGGACGAACTTCTTCTGGCCGTTCGTCGTGCTGGGCCCGAGCAACCCGACGCTACCGGTGGCGGTCCAGCTGCTGCAGGCGTCCCACTTCAAGGACATGTCCTTGATCATGGCCGGTGTCGTGGTGTCGACCGCACCCCTGGTCGTGCTGTTCGTCGTCGTCGGTCGACAGCTGGTGTCCGGAATCATGCACGGAGCGGTGAAGGGATGACTTCGACGATGACCACCACGCCCACCACACCCACCTCTGCCTCCTCGTCCTCCCCGGAGCCCGGGGGCGGGCCCGGGCTGGTCTTCCCGCCGGGATTCGTGTGGGGGGCGGCCACGGCCGCGTACCAGATCGAGGGCGGGGTCGACGAGGGCGGCCGCACCCCCTCCATCTGGGACACGTTCTGCCGTGTCCCCGGCGCGGTGGCCGCCGGGGACACCGGTGACGTGGCGTGCGACCACTACCACCGGTGGCAGCAGGACGTGGACCTGATGGCCTCGTTGGGGCTGGGGGCCTACCGGTTCTCTACCGCGTGGTCGCGCATCTGCCCCGAGCCCGGGGTCGTGAACCGCCAGGGCCTGGACTTCTACTCACGCCTGGTCGACGCTCTGCTCGAGCGCGGCATCACGCCCTGGCTCACGCTCTACCACTGGGACCTGCCGCAGGCGTTGGAGGACCGCGGCGGGTGGGCGTCGCGGGACGTCGTGGACCACTTCGTCGAGTACGCGACGGTCGTGCACGATGCCCTGGGGGACCGCGTCACCCGGTGGACCACCCTCAACGAGCCGTGGTGCTCGGCGTTCCTCGGGTACGCGGGCGGGCAGCACGCCCCCGGTCGCCAGGAGCCTCAGGCCGCGGTCTCGGCCGCCCACCACCTGCTCCTGGCCCACGGGCACGCCACCCGGGCCCTTCGGGCCGCCGGGACCGGCGCCGAGGTGGGGCTCACGGTGAACCTGTCGGTGTACGACCCCGCGGACCCGGGCAGCGACGCCGACCAGGCCCTGGTCGACCGTCACGACGCGTTGCTGAACCGGGTGTTCCTCGACCCGGTGATCCACGGTCGCTACCCGCAGACGGCGCTGGACGCATGGGCGGCCGTCGGCGTCGCGCCCCCGGTCCGCGACGGCGACATGGACGTCATCGCGACCCCTCTGGACATGATCGGGGTCAACTACTACACCAGCTCCCTGGTCAGCGCTGAGACGTCACCCGAACCGCCGACCCCACCGCCGGGCCGCACCACCGCTCAACCGATGGTCGGCGTGGGGCAGGTGCGGACCGTCCCCCGGGACGTGCCCCGCACCGCGATGGGGTGGGAGGTCCAGCCCGACGACTTCGCACGGTTGCTGCGACGGGTGCACGCGGACTGGACCGGCCCCGCGGGCGTCCCGCTGTACGTCACGGAGAACGGTGCCGCGTTCGACGACGCCGTCGGTGCCGACGGCTCCGTCGACGACCCGGAGCGGGTCGCGTACCTGCGTGGCCACCTGCGCGCGGTCCACCAGGCCGTGACCGGCGGGGTCGACCTGCACGGGTACTTCGTCTGGTCGTTGCTGGACAACTTCGAGTGGGCGTACGGGTACGCCAAGCGGTTCGGCATCGTCCACGTGGACTTCGACACCCAGCGCCGCACCCCCAAGACGAGCGCCCGCGTGTACTCCCGGGTGGCGAGCACCTCGATCCTGGACGTGGACGGTACGGTCACGCAGTGACCGACGCCGTGACCTCGCGAGCCGGCCCCCGCGCGGCCGGCGGTGCGCCGACCATCCGCCAGGTCGCGGCCGCGGCAGGGGTGTCCCGGGCCACCGCGTCCCGTGTCATCAACGGCGGGCACCTGGTCAGCGAACGCACCAGGCAGGCCGTGGAGTCGGCGATCGCCGAGCTCGGGTTCACCCCCAACCGTGCCGCCCGGTCGTTGGCGACCCGGCGCACCGGGGCGGTCGCGCTGGTGGTCGCCGAGCCCAACCAGCGGTTGTTCACCGACCCGTTCTTCGGGGCCATCATCAACGGGATCTCGTTGTCCCTGGAGGCCCACGACCTGCAGATGGTGCTGCTGATCGCCCGTCCCGGCAGCGAGGAGCGGGTGCTGCGGTACGTGACGACCGGTCAGGTCGACGGCGCGGTCCTGACGTCCCACCACCTGGACGACCGGCTCCACGACCGGATCCTGCGGTCCGGTGTGCCGTGCGTGTTCCAGGGGCGTCCCGAGGGGTCCCAGCGCGTCCCGCACGTGGACGTCGACAACGTGGGCGGTGCCCGCGCCGCGACCGAGCACCTGCTGTCCACCGGCCGCCGGCGCATCGGGACGATCGCCGGCCCGCAGGACATGGTCGCGGGCCTGGACCGGTTGGCGGGCTGGCGGGCGGCGATGGACGCGGCCG
>NZ_AXCZ01000071.1 GCF_000767165.1 Cellulomonas bogoriensis 69B4 = DSM 16987 | reverse complement strand
GTTCGCCGCACGGGCTGCCGGCGCCCGACGGGTCGCGGTGGCGTCGGTGCACCTGGGGGCGGGCACGGGGCACGAGCTGCTGGAGCGCGTGAGCGGGGCGGACGTGGTGACGGCACCGGTGGGGCGGGACGCGCGGCTGGTGGGTGCGCTGCTCGACCGTTACCGCGAGGCCCGTTGTGCAGTCGACGTGCCCATGGAGCCCGCGGTGGTGCTCGGGGCGACCGGGGGTCCCGGGCCGACGGCGCTCACCCCCGTGGTCTGATCGGCCTCAGGTCAGGCCGAGGGCATCGAGCCACTGCTCGGGCAGGGCCGCGTACCCGACGAAGGCCACCACGTCGAGGGCGGTGTGCGCCACCACCAGGGGCATGACCCGCCGCGTGCGCAGGTAGTACCAGGTGAACAGCACCCCCATCACGACGTTCCCGACGGCCATGCCCGGCCCCTGGTAGAGGTGGTACGTGCCCCTGAGCAGCGCGCTCGCCACGATGATCAGGGGAACTGACCACCGGAGCTGCTGGAGCCGCTCGACCAGGTACCCCACGGCCACGACCTCTTCGAGCAGGGCGTTCTGCAGGGCCGCCAGGATCAGCACGGGCACCGTCCACCAGTACATGTCGAGCCCGGCGGGGTCGATCTGCACGTTGACGCCCAGGGCGCGGCCGGCCAGGTAGAACGCCAGACCGGGCAGACCCACCGCGGCAGCGAGCCCGACGCCCACGGCCAGGTCCCGTCCCACCCGGGCCCGGTCCAGGCCGATGCGTCGCAGCGCCGACCGCCCCGGGGTCGAGAGCAGGTACAGCGCGAGGGCCACCGGCACCAGTGCGAACCCGATCGCCATCAGCTGGTAGGTGAGGTCCAGGTACGGGCGCACCGACCGGGTCGGGTTGAGCGTCGCGGTCTGCTGGGCCAGCGGCAGGTCGGCGGTGTACCGCGCGTACAGCCGGACGGCGGCGTAGAGCGCCGACTGGCCCAGGGACAGGCCCAGCACGATCCAGATCTCCACCCCCAGTCGTCGCCGCGAGGGCGCGGTGGGGGTCGGCGGCTCAGGGGTCGGGGTTCCCGGCGGGTCGAGGGCCACGGGCTCACGCTACGTGACGGCGACCGGCGCCCGGACGCCGCAGGGCGGCGCCCCGGGGTTGACGGCCCGGGCGTGCGCCGCCATGATTCGCAAACAAGTTTGTGTCACAAAGTTGAGAGGCGTGTCCCATGACCACCGAACCGGAAGGTCCTGCGACGTCCGACCCCGACGGCGCCACCCTGGACCCGGCGGGTTCCGTCGCGCTGATCGACGCCCAGCGCGCCCGTCTGGAGAAGGCCACCGACGTCGACGGCCGGATCCTGTTCGGGGTGTGGGGTCTGGCGTGGTTGCTGGGCTTCGGCCAGCTGTGGACGGTCACCCAGGACCAGCCCCTCGTCCCCTGGTCCCAGGACGTCGCCTACCCGGTCTTCGGGTCCGTGCTCCTGGCCGCGATGGTCGTCACCACCATCCACACCGCGGTGCGGAGCTCGGGCCTGCGGGGCGGGTCCGCCGCCCAGGGCGCCATGTACGGGTGGGCGTGGTTCCTCACGTTCGCGGGTGTCGGCGCCCTCGCCCTGGCCCTGGCGCGCCTCGACGCGTCCCCGGACGTCATCGCCAGCGCCATGACCTTGACCTCCGTCCTGCTGGTCGCCGCGCTGTACATGGCCGGGGGAGCGATCTGGCAGGACCGGCACCAGTTCGTCCTCGGGGCGTGGATCGCGGTGACCGCGATCGCCTCCGGCGTGGTCGGGCACCCGCACATGCTGCTCGTCATGGCCCTCGCCGGTGGTGGCGGCATGCTCGTCGGGGCCGTCGTGGAGCACGTGCGCCGCCGCCGCGGCACCGCACCCCGCACCCAGCCGCTCCTGCCCCAGGGGCACCGGTGAGCCCGCCCCCGGCCGAACCGCTCGACCCCCTGATCCACACCCAGGCGCGCCTGCGCATCATGACCACCCTCACCGCCCTGCCGGCCGGCGACAGCCTGACGTTCCCGCGCCTGCAGTCCCTGCTGGACGCCACCGCCGGGAACCTCTCCACCCACCTGCGCCGCCTGGAGGACGCCGGCTACGTGCAGGTCACCAAGGGCCACCGGGGCCGCGTCCCCGCCACCCACGTGCAGGCCACCACCGCCGGCCGGCGCGCGTTCGAGGAGTACCTCACCGCACTGCGGGCCCTGCTCGACCCGTCCGGGACCGCGGCCCACGACCCCGAGGACCAGTCATGACCCACACCACCGACCCGCTCGTCACCGTCGAGCACGTGACCCGCACGTTCGGCGCCACCGTCGCCCTCGACGACGTCAGCCTGACCGTCCGTCCTGGTGAGCTCGTCGGGCTCCTGGGACCCAACGGTGCCGGCAAGTCCACCCTCCTCAGCCTCCTCACCGGCCAGCGGCGCCCCGACCGCGGCGTGGTGCGCCTGTACGGCGGGGACCCCCGCGACCCGGCCAGCCGCACCCGTCTGGGCCTGACCCCGCAGGAGACCGGCCTGCCCCCGACCCTCAAGGTCAAGGAGGTCGTCGAGTTCATCGCCGGCCACTACCCCGACCCCCTGCCCACCGGGGAGCTCCTGGACCTCGTCGGCCTCACCGACCTCGCTGGCCGCCAGACCGGCGGCCTGTCCGGCGGGCAGAAGCGGCGCCTGGCCGTCGGCCTCGCCCTGGCCGGGCGACCCGGCCTGCTCCTGCTGGACGAGCCCACCACCGGCCTGGACGTCGACGCCCGCCACGACCTGTGGGACGTGCTGCGCAGCTACCACGCCACCGGCGGCACCGTCGTCCTGACCAGCCACTACCTGGAAGAGGTCCAGGCCCTGGCCGAGCGGGTCGTCGTCATCGACCACGGGCGCGTCCTGGCCGACGACACCCTGGCCGCGGTCCTGGCCCGCGTGCAGCTGCGCCGCGTCACCTTCCGCACCACCGCACCGACCGGCGAGGCGCTCGCGGCCCTGCCCGGGGTCGCCCGGTGCGAGCAGGACCAGGACGGGACGGTCGACCTGGTCACCGCCGACGCCGACGCCCTGGTCCGCGACCTGGTCACCCGGTCGGTCCCGTTCGAGGGGATCACCGTCGCGGGCGCCAGCCTGGAGGAGGCGTTCCTCGCCATGACCCGCGTCGACGCGCCCCACGAACCCACCATCCCGACGGGAGCGACCCGATGACCACTGCGACCCACGGCACGGACCTGCGCCGTCAGCTCGACCTGACCCTGCTGCACGCCCGCTACCAGGTGCTGGAGACCGTGCGGGTGCCCGTGGCGCTGATCGGGAACCTGGTGTTCCCGGCACTGGCGCTGGCGTTCTTCGTCCTGCCGCAGCGGGAGGTCGCCGGTGACCCGGTCGCCGCGACGCAGGCGGTGTCCCAGCTGGCGCTGTTCGCGGTGCTCGCGACGTTCATCTTCACCTACGGGGTGGGGGTGGCCGAGGACCGTGCCCTGCCGTTCGACCCCTACGTGCGGACCCTGCCCGCCGGGCCGCTGCCCCGTCTGGCCGGCCGGTTGCTGACCGGGGGGCTGTTCTCCCTGACGTCGTTGGTGCCGGTGGTGCTGATCGGGGCGATCGGGACGGCCGCCGACCCCGGCGCGGCCCGTGTGGCTCTGGGTGTGGTGGCGGTGCTGGTCGCCGGCACACCGTTCCTGTTCGCCGGCCTGGCGATCGGGTACGCCTTCACCATCAAGGCGGCGCTACCCCTGGCCCAGGTGCTCCTGTTCCCGTTGGCGTTCGCCGGGGGGCTGTTCCTCCCGCCCCAGATGTTCCCCGCGTGGCTGGACACCGCGTCCGGGTTCCTGCCCACCCGCGCGGGCCGGGACCTGGTGGTGCACGCGACCACCGGCTCCGGTGCGACGGTCGCCGACGTGGTGGTCCTGGTCACCTGGACGGTGCTGCTCGCGTCCCTGGCGGTATGGGCCTACCGCCGCGACGAGGGCCGGCGCTTCCGCTGACCTGCTCGTACGCCAGGCAGGTGGACCTGGCCTCAACGAGGAGCGTCTCGCGGAGATCCGCCGGTTCCAGGACGAGTGCATCCGGCCCGAACCGGCGCAGCACCTCCACGGCGTGCGACCGGTCCGAGAAGCGCAGCAGGACGCGGGAGTACCCGGGACTCGTTCCCGGCCCGGGCGGCTCCAGTGCCTGGGCCAGGGTGAGCAGCTCGGCGATGCGGTCCGGCCGGACCAGCGCCTCGACGGGCTCGGGTGTGAACCGTGCCCGGAACCGGGCACGTGACTCCTCCCACAGTCCGCGCAGGTCCAGGTCCGGGGGCCGGTCGGTGGGCTCGTCGAGCACCTCGACGGACGAGATCCGTGCGAGGTGGAAGAACCGCACCCGACCTTCTTGCGCCCCCGCCAGGTACCAGGTGCCGGCGGAGCACACGAGCCCGAACGCGTCCAGGTGCCGATCTCGGGTGTGTGCGGTTCCCCTGCTGCGGTAGCCGATCCGCACGCGCCTGTCGCCCATGACGGCGTGCTGCAGGGCGTCCAGGTGCACCGGGGTGCGGTGGGGGAGCCAGCCGCCGGCATCGACGACGACGCGCCCGGTCACCATGTCGACGGCGTCGCGCGTGGAGGCCGGGAGCGCGGCCGTGAGTTTGAGCCGTGCCGAGGTCAGGGCCTCCAGCAGACCGAGGTCCTGGGCACCGCTGACCGCCGCGGCTGCCAGCAGCGCCTGCGACTCCTGCGGCGTCAGGCCCGTGACGTCGGTGCGGAATCCCGGGTCCAGGCGGATCCCGCCGCCCCGACCGGGCACGCAGTACACGGGCACGCCCGCTGTCGAGAGGCTCTCGACGTCCCGGTAGACGGTGCGCACCGAGACCCCGAGCTCGCGGGCGACCGCGGGCGCGGTCAGGGAACCCCGCGCCCGGAGCATCCACAGCAACGAGAGCAACCGGTCCGCCCGCACGGGTCAAGGCTCCCAGGAGAACCTGACACGAGACGTCATGTTTGCCTGTCAGTCTCGCGGAAGGGGCCGAGGGACGGTCCCTGGGAGGAACCCACCGTGACACCTGACCTCAGCCCCTACGTCGTGTTCGAGGGTCGGGCGCGCGACGCGCTCACCTTCTACGCCGGTGTGTTCGGCGGTGAGCCGCTGATCGAGACCTACGGCAGGCACCGGGCCAGCGAGGACCCCCTGGACCAGGAGCGGGTGCTCTACGGGGTGCTGCGCAGCCCGGACGGCTTCGTGATCCGCGCCACCGATGCCCGCACCCAGGAGAGCCTGACCCTCGGTGACAACCACTTCCTGTGCCTGAACGGCGACGACGACGCCCTGCTGCGCCGGTGCTGGACCGGCCTCTGCGTGGGCGCGGTGGTCGTCCACCCCCTGGAGACGGCCCCGTGGGGTGACGCCTACGGCAAGCTCGTCGACCGGTTCGGGGTCACCTGGCAGGTCAACATCGGTGACTCCGAGTAGGTCGGACGAGCGTGCCGCAGGCGTCGCCCCCGGTCAGCCCGCCCGGCGCAGGCGCAAGGAGTTCGCCACCACCAGCACCGAGCTGGCGGCCATCGCGGCCCCGGCGATCATCGGGTTGAGCCACCCGAGCGCGGCCAGGGGGATGGCGGCCACGTTGTAGAAGAACGCCCAGAACAGGTTCTGCTTGATGATCCGCAGGGTGTGCCGCGACAGACGGATCGACTGCCCGGCGGCCCGCAGGTCACCGCGCACCAGGGTGAGGTCCGCGGCCTGCATGGCCACGTCCGTCCCGGTGCCCATCGCGAGGCCCAGGTCGGCCTGGGCCAGGGCGGCGGCGTCGTTGACCCCGTCGCCCACCATCGCGACCACCCGCCCCTGGTCCTGCAGCTCCTTGACGGCGGCGACCTTCTGGTCGGGCAGCACCTCGGCGATGACCTCCTCGATGCCGACCTGATCGGCGACGGTCCGCGCCGCGGCCCGGTTGTCACCGGTCAGCAGCACCGGCCGCAGGCCCAGGTCCCGCAGCTCGGTCAACGCCTGCGCCGACGTGGCCTTCACCGGGTCGCGCAGCACCAGCACACCGCGGGCCACCCCGCTCCACGCGACCATGACGGCGGTCGCGCCACCGGACTCCGCACCGGTGAACGCCTGGTCCAGGCCGGTGGTGTCCACGCCCTCGTCGCGCAACCACGACGGCCGTCCGACCAGGACCCTGCGGCCCAGCCCCACACCGTCGTGCGCGGTACGCACCACACCGGTGACCCCCCGCCCGGCCTCGTTGCTGAACTCCACGACCTGGTCCGAGCCGACCTCGACCCCGTCAGCCCCCACCCGCACGTCGCTGGCGGTCCCCGGCTCCGGGGCGCCCCCGGTGGTGAGGGTGTCGCGGGCGCGGGCGGCGATGGCCCGGGCGATCGGGTGCTCGCTGCGGGCCTCGACCGCCCCGGCGAACCGCAGCACCTCGTCGGCGTCCACCCCGTCCGCGGGCAGCACGTCCACCAGGTCCATGCGGCCCTCGGTGACGGTGCCGGTCTTGTCCAGCACCACCGTGTCCACGCGCCGGGTGTGCTCGAGGATCTCCGGTCCCTTGATGAGGATCCCCAGCTGGGCGCCCCGACCCGTGCCCACCAGCAGCGCCGTGGGGGTCGCCAGACCCAGGGCGCACGGGCACGCGATGATCAGCACGGCCACCGCGGCCGTGAACGCGGCCTGCGGCCCACCGCCCACGAGCATCCACACCGTGAACGTCCCGATGGCCAGCACGTTCACGATCGGCACGAACACCGCCGAGATCCGGTCGGCCAGGCGCTGGATCGCGGCCTTGCCGGTCTGCGCCTGGGCCACGAGCCGACCGATCTGGGCGAGGGTCGTCTCTTCGCCCACGCGGGTGGCCCGCACCACCAGGTACCCGGAGGTGTTGATCGTCGCACCCGTGACCTGCGACTCCGGGCCGACGTCCACCGGCACCGGCTCCCCGGTCAGCAGGGACGTGTCCACGGCACTGGTGCCCTCGACCACCACCCCGTCGGTCGCGATCTTCTCCCCGGGCCTGGCGGCGAACAGGTCACCGACCTGCAACGCCGCCGTCGGGACCTGCTTCTCGGTCCGGCGCCCCGCGTCGTCGGTCACCAGGAGCGTCGCCTCGGTGGCGCCCATGGACAGCAGGGTGCGCAACGCGTCACCCGCACGGCGCCGCGACCGGTGCTCGATGTACCGGCCCAGCAGCAGGAACGTGGCCACCACGGCTGCGACCTCGAAGTAGATCTCCGGCATGTGCATCTCGCCCACGGCCATCCGGGGGATCAGCACCGGCTCCATGCGCATGCCGATCTCGCCCGCGCCACCCAGGGTGATCGCCCACAGCGACCACACGCTCGCGGCCGTCACCCCGATCGACACCAACGAGTCCATGGTCGACGACCCGTGCCGTGCCGCCCGGGCCGCGGCCCGGTGGAACGGCCACGCCCCCCACGTCACCACCGGCAGGGCCAGGGCCGTCACGACCCACTGCCACCCGGGGAACTGCAACGGCGGCACCATCGACAGCACCAGCACCGGTGCGGTGAGGATCGCCGAGACCACCACCCGCCGGTACAGGTCCTCCCCGCGCTCGCGGGTGGGTGCGGAGGTGTCCTCGTGGACGTCGTCGTCGTGCTGGGGCCCGTGGCCGGACAGCGCGGCCTCCGTGGCGCGGCTGTCACGCAGGACGGTCGCGGTGTACCCGGCGGCCTCGACGGCCTTGACGACGGTGGTCGGGTCGACGTCGTCGGTGAGCTCGACCTGGGCGGTCTCGGTGGCGAGGTTCACCACGGCGCGCGCGCCCGGGACCTTGCCGATCTTCTTCTCCACGCGGGCGACGCACGACGCGCAGGTCATGCCCCCCACGGCCAGGTCCAGGACGGCGACCGGGGTGACGGGGACGACGTCGGACGCCGTGCCGTCCGTGGCTGCGCTCGGTGGGTGGGTGCGCGCCATGGTTCAGCCCTCCGTGGGGGCGATCGTGTACCCGGCCTCGTCGATGGCCTCGGCGATCGCCTCGTCGCTCAGCTGCTCGGTGGACGTCACCGTCACGTGCGAGGTCGCGCCGGTGACCAGGTCGACCTTCACGTCGGTGACGCCGGGCAGGGCGCGCAGCTCCTCGTCGACGGACCGCACGCAGTGGCCGCACGTCATGCCCTGGACGCCGATGGTGATGGTCTGGGTGCTCATGGTTCCTCCGTGTGGCTGGTTCGTCGGGTGCGTCGTCGTGCGTCGTGTCGGGTGTTGTGCCGGGGTGTGGCGTCAGCTGCGTACCAGGCGGGCGATGGCCTCGGCGGCCTCGCGGACCTTCGCGTCGCCGGCCTCGTCGGACTCGCGGGCCGCGTTCACCACGCAGTGGCCCATGTGGTCCTCGACCAGCCCCAGGCTGACGGCCTGCAGCGCCTTGGTCACGGCCGCGACCTGGGTCAGGACGTCGATGCAGTACTTGTCGTCCTCGACCATGCGCGCGATCCCGCGCACCTGGCCCTCGATGCGCCGCAGGCGCTTGAGGTAGTCGTCCTTGCTGCCGCTGTAGCTCGCCATCGTGGTCCTCCTCGGTCCGGCCCCGAAAAACCATACCCCCGTAGGGTACCCCTGTCACGGCCCTAGGTCCCACCCCACCGGGACGACGCCCCGACGCACCCGCCCGACGTACCGGGGAGCGCCTGGTGCGTATGGCGCACCACCTGCTCCCCACAGGCGCTCCCGCGCGGCCGAGGTCCGGCAACGGGGAGCGTTTGGTGCGGCATGTGCACCATGTGCTCCCCATTGCACGGGCTGACCCTGCGCCGGCTGACCCTGCGCCGGCTGACCCTGCGCCGGGCGGGCCGTCGGGTCGGTCAGGGGGCCCGTCGGCGTCGGGTGCGTCCCACCCAGGGGAGCAGCAGGACGACGAGCAGGAGCTCGACGACGGACTGGACCACCACGACCACGGCCGCGACCTGCAGGTCCCCGGGCAGGGCCAGCGCGAGGGGGAGCACGACGAACGAGTTGCGGGTGACCAGGCCGAACGTCAGGGTGCGCGCCTGCCTGTCCGGAAGTGAGAACGCGGACGCCAGGCCGCGTGCGACCACCACCGCGGTGAGCGCGAACCCCACGAACACCGGCACCAGGACGGGCAGCAGGCCGACGGCGTCGAGCACCGTCCCGGCCTGCGCCGCGGCGACGAGGAGCACCACCAGCGCGAGCAACGGCACCGGGGCCCACCCGGACCGGTCACGCCACCGGGCCCGAGCCGGCGCGTCCCCGACCCAGCGCTCGGTCAGTGCCGCGGCCGCCAGCGGACCCAGCACGACGACCAGCGCCGGCCACACCACGTCCCCGTCGACGACCGCGCTGACCTCTGCCGGGGCCATGACCAGCAGGTACACGGGCAGCAGGACGAGCTGCAGCAGGAGGTTGACAGGGCTGACGGCGATCGCGCGGGCGGTGTCACCGCCGGACAGCTGGGTGAAGGTGATGAACCAGTCGGTGCACGGCACCAGCAGCACCAGCAGCACACCGACACGGACCGCGGGGTCCGCCGGCAGCACCTGGACCAGCCCCCACACGACCAGCGGCATGATCACGAAGTTCCCGGTGAGTGCCGCACCGGTGAACCGCGCGTCGACGAGCGCGGCCCGCAGGTGCAGGAGCGGCACCTGCACGAACGTCACGTACAGCAGCAGCGCGAGCGCCGGCCACAACACCCGCTCGGCGACCGGCCCCACCGCGGGTGCGACCGTACCGACCCCCAGTCCCAGCCCGATCGCCGCGACGTAGACCCACACCTGGTGCTTCTCCAGGGCCTGCCGCGTCACGTGGCACCTTCCGTCCGGGGTGCCCCACGGTATCCAGCCGACGAGGGCATGACGCGGACGGTGGGCGGGCTCTTGCCGCGGGCCGTCAGCCGGAGATCCCTTGATCGACTGCTGTGGGGGCGAGGACGCTCGTGCCATGGAGATCTCCGCGACGGTGCGGCTGCCTGACGGGCTGACGCTCAGGACCGCACGTCCCGGCCACCGGCCCGCGCCGGGCGTACCAGTACTACGTGCGGATTCCCGACGAGGGTGCCCTGCTGGACGCGCTGCGCCCCGAGCTGGACCGGCGCCTGGCGTCAGCCGGACTGGACCGCACTGGCGACGAGGTCGTGATCTGCACCTACGCCCGTCACCACCGGATGGCCGTCACCCCCGAGGGGCTGGGGCCGGTGCGCACCGGCGGCACCATGCAGGACCCCACCGACGCGGGTGCGACCGCCGTCGCGCCCGACGCGCTCGCCACCGCACTCCTGGGGTCCAGCAGCCTCCACGACCTCAGCGCCACCCGTCCGGACGTCGCTCCCGGCCCCGGCGAGGACGTCGACCGGGCCCTGTTCCCCAGGCTCACGGCCGACGTCCTCACCTACTACCTGCCCTGGTGACCTAACTGCCCGCCCTGGTGACCTGGCCACCCGGTCCTCAGTCGGGTGTGGCTGCCGCGGCGGCGCGTGCCGCGGCGGGCAGGGCCTCCAGGATCCGGGTGACGGCTGCGTCGTCGTGGGCGGCCGAGACGAACCAGGCCTCGAAGACGCTGGGCGGGGCGTGGACCCCGGCGTCCAGGAGGGCGTGGAACAGGGCCCGGTACCGGAACACGTCCTGGGACTGCGCCCGGGCGTAGTCGGTCACGGGGCCGTCGGCCGGGTCGACGAACGCGGCGCTGAACAGGGTGCCCGCCCGTTGGATCGAGTGCGCGACGCCCTCGGCGGTCAGGGCCGTGGACAGCGCCCCGGCCACCGTGTCGGCCACGTGCGCGACCCGGGCGTACACGTCGGCGTCCGCGGCCCGCAACGTCGCCAGTCCCGCGGCCGTGGCCACCGGGTTACCCGACAAGGTGCCCGCCTGGTAGACCGGACCGGACGGTGCCAGGTGGTCCATGACGTCCCGCCGACCACCCACCGCGGCGACCGGCAACCCACCACCGATGACCTTGCCGAAGGTCAGCAGGTCCGGGGCCCACCCCTCCTGGGCGCCCTCCAGGCCCCACCAGCCCCCGGGGCCGGCACGGAACCCGGTGAGCACCTCGTCCAGGACCAGCAGGGCACCCTCGGCGGTGCACAGCTCACGCAGCTCCCGGTTGAACCCCGGCAGCGGCGGCACCACACCCATGTTCGCCGGCGCGGCCTCGGTCACCACCGCCGCGATCCGGCCCGGGTGGGCCGCGAACGCCGCCCGCACCGCGTCCACGTCGTTGTACGGCAGGACGAGGGTCTCGGCAGCCACGGCCTCCGTCACACCGGCGGACCCCGGCAGCGCCAACGTCGCGACCCCCGACCCCGCCGAGGCCAGCAACCCGTCCAGGTGCCCGTGGTAGCAGCCCCCGAACTTCACCACCAGGGGCCGGCCCGTCACCCCGCGCGCCAACCGCACCGCGGTCATCGTCGCCTCGGTGCCCGTCGACACCAGGCGCAGCCGCTCGACGGCCGGCACCCGGGCCATGACCTCGCGGGCGAGCTCGGTCTCCCGGCCGGTCGGGGCCCCGAAGCTCAGCCCCTGCGCGGCGGCCTGCGTCACGGCCGCGACCACCGCCGGGTGGGCGTGCCCCAGGATCGCCGGCCCCCACGAGCCCACCAGGTCCACGTACTCGTTGCCGTCCACGTCCGTCAGCCACGCACCGGACGCCGACGCCATGAACCGTGGGGTTCCCCCCACCGACCCGAACGCCCGCACCGGGGAGCTCACGCCACCCGGCATCGTCCGCTGCGCCTCCTCGAACAGCTCCTCGGACCGTGCCGTGCCGCCAGTGGTACCCATCACCTCTCCTCTCGCAGCCAGCCCGCGAGCTCGACCGCCCAGTACGTCAGGACCGCGTCCGCCCCCGCCCGCCGGATGCTCAGCACCGACTCGGTGACCGCCGCCCGCCGGTCGATCCACCCGTGGGCCGCGGCGGCCTCGATCATCGCGTACTCCCCGGACACCTGGTACGCCCACACCGGCACCGCGCTGGTCGCGGCGACGTCGGCCAGGACGTCCAGGTACCCCAGGGCCGGTTTGACCATCACCACGTCGGCGCCCTGCGCCACGTCCAGGTGCGCCTCACGCACACCCTCACGCCGGTTCGCGGGGTCCAGCTGGTAGGTGCGGCGGTCACCGGTGAGCGTCGACTCGACCGCGTCCCGGAACGGCCCGTAGAACGCCGACGCGTACTTCGCCGCGTACGCCAGCAGCGCCACGTCCGTGCGGCCCTCACCGTCCAGGGCCTCACGCACCGCGGCGACCTGCCCGTCCATCATCCCGCTCAGGCCCAGCAGGTGCGCCCCGGCCCGGGCCTGCGCCACCGCCATCTGCCGGTAGACGTCCAGGGTCGCGTCGTTGTCGACCTGCCCCCGGGCGTCCAGCACCCCGCAGTGCCCGTGGTCGGTGAACTCGTCCAGGCACAGGTCCGCCTGCACCACCAGCTCGTCGCCGACCTCCGCGACCACGTCGGCGATCGCGGTGTTCAGCACACCGGTGGGCGAGCACCCCGCCGTACCGGTCGCGTCCCGCACCGCCGGCACCCCGAACAGCATCACCCCACCGACCCCCGCCGACGCGGCACCGGCCACCGCCCGCCGCAACGAGTCCCGTGTGTGCTGCACCTGACCGGGCATCGAGGTGATGGGCGCCGGCTCGGTCAACCCCTCACGCACGAACAGGGGCATCACCAGCTGGGCCGGGTCCACGTGCGTCTGGGCGGTCAACCGGCGCATCGCGGGCGTGCCCCGCAACCGTCGGGGGCGAATGGTCGTCATCGTTCTCCCATCGGGGTGCCCGCACCGGCCCGGTGACGGGGGTTGTCCAGGGCGTGGGCGGTGAGCGCGTCGAGGAGCTCCTCGGCGGACGCCGCGCCCGGCACCACGTCTACACCGAGCCCCGCGTCCACGGCGGCCTCACGGGTGCGGGGCCCGATGCAGCACACGACCGTCCCCGCCGCCGGCACCCCCACCCTCTGCACCAGGTGGGTGACGGTGCTCGCCGACGTCAGCAGCACCGCGTCGACCCGGCCACCGGTCAGGTCCGAACCCACCTGGGGCGGGGGCGGCGGTCCCGGCACCGTCCGGTAGGCCACCACGTCGTCGACCTCCCAGCCCAGGGCCGTCAGACCCGTCCGCAGCGTCGCGTCCGCGAGGTCGGACCTCGGGTGCAGCACCCGCCACGGCCCCGGGCCCCGGGGCGGGCGGGGGAACTCCGCGACCAGCCCCCGCGCCGACCGCTCACCGGACGGCTCCAGGTCGACCCGGGCCCCGGTCTCCGTCAGCGCCCGCGTCGTCCCCGGCCCGACGGCCGCCACCCGCACCCCACCCAGGACCTCGCCCCACCGGTCGCCCGACGTGAGTCCCTGGGCGTGCAGGTGCGGCAACCGTCCGGTCACCGCCCCGACGGTCGTCGCACTGGTGACCACCACCCACGTGTGCCCACCGCCCGCCGCCCGCACCAGCGCCCCGTCCAGGGCGGCCACGTCCTGCGGGGGCGCGAACTCGATCAACGGGACGACCACCGGCTCGGCCCCGCGCTCGCTGAGCATGCGGGCGACGCGACGGCCCCAGGGGCCTCCGCGGGGGACCAGGACCCGCCACCCGGCCAGGGGGCCGGGGTGGGGGGCG
>NZ_AXCZ01000070.1 GCF_000767165.1 Cellulomonas bogoriensis 69B4 = DSM 16987 | reverse complement strand
CGTCTGGCCGGTACCCGTCCGCGTGGCTGCGGGCGCGCCGCCGACCACGCTGCGTCGTTGCGGTGCTGCGCCCGCGGGCCCGCCGAGGGGGGTGGGGGTTGTGCCCGGTGCCACGCTGTGCCTTTCGACGACGAGCCTGCTGGGCTGGGGTCAGCCTCCGCAGTGGGTACGGATCAGCAGAGGGTACGGATCAAGGGGCCGGGACGTCGACCGACCCTGTCCAAGTATGTGGGCATCCGTGTGGACGTCGTGTGCGCGACGACAGGGGAATCGGCGGAGATCGACCCGACGGGCAGCCGCACTTGCGGCCGACACCCACCCCCTCCTAGTCTCCGATGTATCAGTCCGATACATCGAGTCCCTCGGTGCGGGTCAGCGGAAGGAGCGGGGTGCGCAGTCGCTCGGGAGTCCTGGAGGTGGCCGTCCTCGGCCTCCTCCACGACGCGCCCATGCACGGGTACGAGCTGCGCAAGCGCCTCAACCTCATGCTCGGCTCGTTCCGGGCGTTCTCCTACGGGTCGCTGTACCCGTGCCTGAAGGACCTGGTCCGCCGCGGGCTCATCACCGGCAGCGACGCCTCGGCCACGCCCCCGCCCCACGCACTGAGCGGCAAGCGGTCGCGCATCGTCTACGAGCTCACCGCCGACGGCAAGGAGCACCTGGCCCAGGTCCTGTCCAGCTCCGGCCCCACGGCCTGGGAGGACGAGCACTTCGACGTGCGTTTCGCGTTCTTCGGGCAGACGGACGCCGAGACCCGGATCCGCATCCTCGAGGGCAGGCGCACCCGCCTGACCGAGCGGCTCGACCAGGTCCGCCAGTCCGCCGCCCGCACCCGCGAACGGCTGGACGAGTACACCCTGGAGCTGCAGCGACACGGCCTGGAGCAGGTCGAGCGCGAGGTCCGGTGGCTCGACGGACTGATCGACAACGAGCGCGGCAACCGCCGCGACCCGGCACCACGGACCGGTCGACCGACCGCGTCCGAGCACGCTGACGACGTCACGTCGCAGCACCGAGAGAGATCTGAGGAGCGAGGATGAGTTCGATCCGCGTCGCCATCGTGGGCGTCGGCAACTGCGCCGCATCGCTGGTCCAGGGCGTCCACTTCTACGCGGACGCCGACCCGCAAAGCACGGTGCCAGGCCTGATGCACGTCCAGTTCGGCCAGTACCACGTCTCCGACATCGAGTTCGTGGCGGCGTTCGACGTCGACGCCAAGAAGGTCGGGTTCGACCTCTCCGAGGCGATCGGCGCCAGCGAGAACAACACCATCAAGATCGCCGACGTGCCGCCGCTGGGCGTCACGGTGCAGCGCGGCCACACCCTGGACGGGATCGGCAAGTACTACGCCGAGACCATCGAGGAGTCCGACGCCGAGCCGGTCGACGTGGTCCAGGCCCTCAAGGACGCCCGCGTCGACGTCCTGATCTGCTACCTGCCCGTCGGCTCCGAGGACGCCGCCAAGTTCTACGCCCAGTGCGCCATCGACGCGGGCGTCGCGTTCGTGAACGCACTCCCGGTGTTCATCGCCTCCGACCCCGAGTGGGCGGCGAAGTTCGAGGCCGCGGGCGTGCCGATCGTCGGCGACGACATCAAGTCCCAGGTCGGCGCGACCATCACGCACCGCGTCCTGGCGAAGCTGTTCGAGGACCGCGGCGTGGTGCTGGACCGCACCTACCAGCTGAACGTCGGCGGCAACATGGACTTCAAGAACATGCTCGAGCGGGACCGCCTGGAGTCCAAGAAGATCTCCAAGACCCAGGCCGTGACCTCCAACCTCGAGGGCCCCCTCGGTGGCAAGAAGGAGGACCGCAACGTCCACATCGGTCCGTCGGACTACGTGGCGTGGCTGGACGACCGCAAGTGGGCCTACGTCCGCCTCGAGGGCCGTGCGTTCGGCGAGGTGCCCCTGAACCTGGAGTACAAGCTCGAGGTGTGGGACTCCCCCAACTCCGCCGGCATCATCATCGACGCCCTGCGCGCCGCGAAGATCGCCAAGGACCGTGGCGTGGGTGGCCCGATCCTGTCCGCATCGACGTACTTCATGAAGTCCCCCCCGGTGCAGATGGAGGACACGAAGGGCCGCGCGCAGCTCGAGGCCTTCATCGCCGGCGAGGGCGAGCGCTGACCGGCGTGTGACCTGCGGGTAGGACGACGGGTGGGGGCCGGGTGCGATGCACCCGGCCCCCACCCGTCCAGCCACACGAACGGGCTCAGTCCTGCAGATCCTCGGCCACGGCCCACCCCACCAGGCCCTGGACCCACGGCTCGCCGACCACCGCGGACAGCACCCGCGACCGCCCCGACCCCAGGTCGTGCCGGGTCAGCTCGACGGCGGCCGCCTCACCACAGCCGGGGCTCGACGCCACGAACAGGGCGCCGTCGGCGACCTCCACCGAGAACCTGTTGTCCCCCCTGGGCCCCGACCCCTGGACCGCACGGGTCCCGTCGCCGTCCCACACCTCGACGCCCTCGCCGCAGCCCGTCGGCCGCGACTCCACCACGTAGGCCACGCCCCCACCGGCAAGCGGGGTCCCCGACCACGGCAGAGGCTGGGGCTCGCCCTCGTCGTAGGCACGCACCCGTTCGGCGCTCTCCTCGTCCACGTCCAGGGCGAACAGGACCGGGGTGGGGTCCCACTCCTCGTCCGCGGACCCTCCCGAACCTGAGCCGTCCTCCTCCTCGTCCCCTGGAGCGCGACTGCACAGGAGCAGCACCGAGTCCTCGTCCGACCAGCCGACCGGCGCGCAGGACCTGCCGCGCAAGCCGTGCTCCACGATCCGTTCCCTGCGACCGGTGGAGACCACCACCTCGGCCCCGCTGGACCGCTCGACCACACGTCTGCCGTCCGGTGACGTCAGCGGACGGCCCCAGGTCCACGGCCCGTCGCCGACGAGGAGGGCATCCTCGTCCAGCTCGATCTCGCCACTCAGAAGGTCCAACCACCCAGGGGTCACCACACCCCCGTGCCACCTGTACTCGCCCGAGGCGCGGCCGCCCTCCTCGACGAGCACCGCGACCCGGCGCTCCCCGGCGACCCAGCGCACCGGCGCGACGTCGAGACCGTCGTCGACCTCCGCGACGCGGTAGTGGCGCCCCTCGGGCGACACCACGAACACCGTCGCCGACGAGCTCTCCCACCACTGGTCCTCGTCCCACCGGGCCGGCCGGTGCACCGTCAGCACCCACCCCGGGCCCAGGTCCCCCAGCAACGACGGCCGCAGCTCGTAGAACGGTGGCAGTCCGGCCCCCTGCTGCACCGGGCCGTCACCGCCCGTGGGCAGCTGGCCACGGGCCGGTGGCCGGTCCCGGTCCGGGGTCGCGGCCGCGACCGGCTCCACCGGGGCACTCTCCTGCCACCAGCCCTCGTTCCAGCCGTACCAACCGCCTCCGGCCACGACCGCCAGTGCGGTCACCGCCGCCGTCCACGTCAGGACCCGCCTCATCGTCAGCCTCCTCGACGCGGCCGTCGCGGACCGACCCTCGTACCCACGTGCCGCACGCCGACGTCCTAGGGTGCCGCCTCGCACGCGGGGCCGCCCCGCTGTCCACAGGAGCGTCCGGCCGGACCGGCGCGTACCCTTCCCTGGTGAGTGCCACGTGAGCGTCCTGGGAGACCTCCGCACGGTCGCGGTCCACAGCGGCTTCCGGCGCCTGTTCACCGTGCGGCTCGTCTCCCAGTGCGGCGACGGCATGTTCCAGATCGGCCTGGCGACCCTGTTCTTCTTCTCGCCCGAGCGGATGGCCACCGCCTCGGACGTGGCGGTGGCCTTCGCGGTGCTGCTGCTCCCCTTCACCGTGGTCGGCCCGTTCGTCGGACCGTTGCTGGACCGGTGGCGACGCAGGCAGGTGCTCCTGCTGGGGAACGCCACCCGGGTCGTGCTCGCCGCCGCCACCGCTGTCGCGCTGATCACCGTCGGCGTCGGCCCGGCCGTCTACGTGCTGGCACTGGTCACCCTGGCCGTCAACCGGTTCCTGCTCGCCGCGCTCTCAGCCGGGCTGCCCCGCGTGGTCCCGCGCGACCAGCTGCTCATGGCCAACACCCTGACGCCCACGCTCGGGGCGATCTCGGCGGTGGTCGGCGCCGGGCTCGGGATCGCCCTGGGGCTGCTCGTCCCGGTGGGACCGTTGCAGGACGGCCTCGTCGTGGTGGTGGCCGGGCTGTTCTTCGCCGCCGCGTCGGCCCTCGCCCTACGGCTCGGGCGGGACCAGCTCGGCCCGGACGCCCCCGGCGCCGACCTGCTGCAGGATCTGCGCGCCACCGCACGGGACCTGCTCGACGGGGCCCGCTACCTGGTCGCCCGCCGCACCCCTGGCGCCGCCCTGACCGTCATGGCCCTGCACCGCTTCCTGTACGGCGTGAACTTCATCGCGCTCATCCTCATCTCCCGGAACCTGCTCGTCGACCCCGCCGACGCGGACGCCGGGCTGGCCATGTTCGGGCTCCTGACCGCGATCTCGTTCAGCGGCAACGGCCTCGCGATCGTCCTCACCCCTCTGGCCCACCAGCGCATGAGCCCCGCGACCTGGGTGGTGGTGTGCCTGTGCCTCGGAGCGGCCAGCCAGCTGGTGCTCGCCACCGGGTACGGGTTCTGGGTGGTCGTGTGCGCCGCGGTCCTCATCGGCCTCAGCATCCAGGGCGCGAAGATCGCGGTCGACACGATCGTCCACCGTGACTCCCACGACGGTTACCGGGGCCGGGCCTTCTCCCTGTACGACATGCTCTACAACGCGGCGTTCGTGGCCGCAGCCGCCCTCGCGGCCCTCGCCCTGCCCGACACCGGGTGGTCCCGTGGTGTGCTCCTCGGGCTCGCGGCCGGGCACCTGGTGCTCGCCGTCGCGTTCCGCGCCACGCCCGCCGAGCCCAGGCAGGTCCGTTCCAACGTCTGATGTCCGCCTTGTCGTGGCCGTGACCTGCACTCATACCTCTCACGGGGTGTCGTCCGACCAGGTCAGGGCCCTACGCTGACCTGGTGAGCGCCCACACCGACGACGCCCCGGCCTCGCCCCTGTCCGGGATGCCCGACGTCCACCTGCGGGCTGCGATGACGAGCACCCTGGCGGTCACGTTGTCCGACGCCATGGCGGTGGACCACCCGTTGGTCTGGGTCAATGCCGCGTTCGAGCAGACCACCGGCTACCGGGCGCAGGACGTCCTGGGACGCAACTGCCGGTTCCTCCAGGGGCCGGGGACGGACCCTGCTGCGGTCCGCCGGTTGCGCGAGGCACTGGCGCAGGGCCACCGTGTCGCCGACACGCTCCTGAACTACCGGGCCGACGGCACACCGTTCTGGAACCAGCTCGTCATCAGCCCCGTCACGGACGCCGAGGGCCGGATCACGCACCACCTGGGCATCCAGGTCGACGTGACGGAGCGGGTCCAGGCCCAGCTGGACCGGGAGCAGGCACTCGCCCACGCCCGACGCGACGGGGAACGGTTGGCGCTGCTCGGCCGTCTCGGGGAGGAGCTCGCCCAGACCCTCGACTACGGCGCGGCGGTGCGCGCGGTCGCGCAGATCGTCGTCCCCGCCCTCGGGCAGTGGGGCTTCATCGCGGTGACCGACGACCGGCGCAGGCCCGAGCACGTCCACGTCGTGCTCGGTGACGGCGACGGGCGTGGGCCCGGCGCCACGACGCCCGAGGGCACCACGCAGGCCGGGGCGGTGTACCTCGACGTCTCAGGATGGCTGGTCCGGTCACCGGCGCTGCGCACCGCCCTGGTGGACGAGTCGGTGCGGCGCCCCTTCACCACACCCGTGGAGGCGCTGCCCGGCCCGGACGCGGTCACGGTCTCCTGCCCCGAGGGCCTGGACCGGGGTGTGGCCCTGGTCGTCCCGCTGCTGGCACGGGACCGGACCCTGGGGGTGCTCGTCCTGGCGCACCCGGACGGCTTCACCGACGAGGACGTCGCTGCCGTCACCGACGTGGGCCGACGGGCCGGGTTGGGTCTGGACAACATCCGCCTCTACGCCCGGGAGCAGGCCGCCGCACGCACCCTCCAGCACAGCCTCGTCCCGGAGGTCCCCGACGTCGAGGGCCTGGACCTGGCCGCCAGCTACCTGCCGGCCCTCACCCGCTCCGAGATCGGCGGTGACTGGTTCGACGTCCTGCCCCTGCCCGACGGGTCCGTGGGCCTGGTCGTGGGTGACGTCGTGGGCCACGACCTGCACGCCGCGGCGTGCATGGGGCAGCTCCGCTCGATGCTCCGCTCCTACGCCTGGGGCGGGGAACCCGCCGGCAAGGTCATGTCACGGCTGGACGACGTCGTCCAGGGCCTGGGGATGAGCGACCTGTGCACGGTCGTGTACCTGCGCCTGAACGGTGACCGGCTCACCTACGCCCGGGCCGGGCACCCCCCTCCCCTGCTGCGCCTGCCCGACGGCCGCGTCGAGGTCCTCAACGGGGGCCTCAGCACCCCGGTGGGGGTGCCGAACGTCACCGCCCCCGGCGACGAGGTCCACGCCGACATGCCACCGGGGTCCCTGCTCGTCGTGTACTCCGACGGGCTGGTCGAACGACGCTGGCGCACCCTGCGCCAGGGCATCACCGAGCTCTCCGAGCTGCTCGCGACCATCCCCCCGGACCGCACCGCCGAGCAGGTCCGCGACGACCTCGTGGGGCGGTTCGTGGAGCCGGTGCGCGAGGACGACACCTGCCTGCTGGTGGTACGCAGGCCCTGACCGCTCAGCCCTGCTGCTGCTCCCACCAGGCACGCAGGGCGGCCTCGGCCTCCTCCGGGCTGCGCGGGCCGTGCTCCATGCGCAACTCGAGCAGGTACCGGTACGCCTTGCCGACCACCGGGCCCGGCCCGAGGCCCAGGACCGCCATGATCTGCTCGCCGTCCAGGTCGGGACGGATCCTGGCGACCTCCTCCTTCTCCCGCAGCTCGGCGATCCGGTTCTCCAGGTCGTCGTAGGCGAAGGACAGCCGCTCGGCCTTGCGCCGGTTGCGGGTGGTGCAGTCCGAGCGGGTGAGCCGGTGCAGACGCTCCAGCAGCGGGCCGGCATCGGTGACGTACCGGCGCACCGCCGAGTCGGTCCACCCCCCGTCGCCGTACCCGTGGAACCGCAGATGCAGCTCGGTGAGCCTCGCGACGGCCCTGACGGTCTCCTTGTCGAACCGCAGGGCCTTGAGCCGGCGGGCGACCATCTTGGCGCCCACGACCTCGTGGTGGTGGAAGCTCACCCCCCCGCCGGGCTCGAACCGGCGGGTCGGTGGCTTGCCGATGTCGTGGAGCAGCGCGGCCAGGCGCAGCACCAGGTCCGGGCCCGGCACCGGGCCCGTGGGCTGCTCGTGGGTGCCGGTCTCCAGGTCGATCGCCTGCTCGAGCACGATCAGGGAGTGCTCGTACACGTCCTTGTGGCGGTGGTGCTCGTCGATCTCCAGGCGCAGCGCCGGCAGCTCGGGCAGCACGTGGTCGGCCAGACCGCTCTCCACCAGCACCTCCAGCCCCGCCCGGGGAGCCGGGGCCAGGAGCAGCTTGGTGAGCTCGTCCCGCACCCGCTCGGCCGAGACGATCGTGATCCGCTCGGCCATGGCGTGCAGGGCCTCGTGGACCTCGGGCGCGACGTCGAACCCCAGCTGGGCGGCGAAGCGCGCCGCCCGCATCATCCGCAGCGGGTCGTCGTCGAAGGACTGCTCGGCGGTCACGGGTGTGCGCAGACGCCGGCGTGCCAGGTCGGCCAACCCGTCGAACGGGTCCACGAACGTCAGGTCCGGCAGCCGCACCGCCATCGCGTTCACGGTGAAGTCCCGCCGGGACAGGTCACCCTCGAGGGTGTCGCCGAACACCACCTCCGGCTTGCGCGACGTCGGGTCGTAGGAGTCGGTGCGGTACGTGGTGACCTCGACCACCACGTCCGGCCGGGCCGGGGAGCCGTCCCGCGCGGGCCGGGCGTGGCGGCGGGCACCGATCGTGCCGAACGCCTTGCCGATGTCCCAGTGCGCGTCGCCCCACCCCGCGAGGACCTCCTGGGTGACGTCCGGGGTCGCGGACGTCGCGAAGTCCAGGTCTGCGCTGACCCGACCCAGGAACGCGTCCCGCACCGGGCCACCCACGAGAGCCAGCTCGTGACCCGCGCGGGCGAACCGCTCACCGAGCTCCAGGACGTCGGGGGTCAGGCCCGCCAGGACGCTCAGGGCACGGCGCTGCAACGCCACCAGGTCGCCAGGTCCACCAGTCGTCGCCACGGCAGACCAGCGTGCCAGATCAGCGGCGGCACCCGCGCCACCCCGGGCCTGGGGGCACAGCCCCGGCACGTGCAGCCATGGTCGTTACAGTGGCCGCATGTCCAGCGCCGTCCCCCGACCCCGGCCGGGCCCCGTCCCGACGCCACCGGGTGGCCACGCGCTGCACATCGACCCCCACCGAGCCCGGCGCACCACCCGGTCGCTGCCCGTGGTGGACGAGACGTCGGCGGGCGGGCTGGTCATCGACGAGTCGGCCGGCATGGCCCACGCCGCCGTCATCGCCCGACGCAACCGGGCCGGACGGCTGGAGTGGTGCCTGCCCAAGGGGCACCTCGAGGGGGACGAGACCCCCGCGGAGGCCGCGGTGCGGGAGATCGCCGAGGAGACCGGCATCCAGGGCCGCGTCGTCCGGTCGCTGGGGACGATCGACTACTGGTTCACCGGTGACGACCGTCGGGTCCACAAGGTCGTCCACCACTTCCTGCTCGCCGCCACGGGCGGGACCCTCACCGTCGAGGGGGACCCCGACGGTGAGGCCGAGGACGTCGCCTGGATCGCGGTCGTCGACCTGCCGGACCGCCTGGCGTACCCCAACGAGCGCAGGTTGGCGATCACCGCCTGCGCGGTGCTGTCCGGCGAGGCATGAGCGCCCGCCCCCGTGCCGCCCACCTGCTCGGCACCGTGCTCGCACTCATGGCCACCATGGTGGTGCTCACCGCACCTGCCCAGGCCACCCTGGTCGACCCCGAGGACCCGCCGCACCCCGTCGACGTGGTGCTGGACGAGCTCGACCCCCCCGTCCTGGAACCCGGCCAGGACCTGCGCGTGCACCTGACCCTCACCAACACCGGCGCCACGACGCTCGAGGAGCCGCGCGTCGTCGTCCACCTGGACCGTGGCTCGTTCATCTCCCGCAGCTCGCTGGACCGGTGGCGCGGCGCCGACCCCGAGGGCCCTCTGGGTGCCGCGATCGTCAACCACGACCTGGACGAGCCGCTCGACCCCGGCGCGAGCGTCGAGGTCGTCGTCGACGTGCCCGCCACCACCGTCGGTCTGCGCACCGGGCAGGCCTCCTGGGGGCCACGCGGCCTGGGCGCCCAGGTGGTGGACGTCGCCGACCCCGCCCGTGCCCGGCTGGGTGTGGTCCGCACGTTCCTGGTCTGGTTGCCCGTCGAGGACGTGGGCACCACCTACCTGAGCGTCGCGACCCCCCTGGTTGGCGCCCGACCCGACGGCACCGCGCAGGCCTGGGTCGACGAGCTCGAGACCCTCACCGGCCCCGAGGGCCGCCTGCGCGACGTCCTCACGGCGACCGCCGAGCACACCGGCGTCACCTGGGTGGTGGACCCGTGGCTCGTGGACGCCACGTCCGGGAGCCTCGCGGGCGTCACGCAGCAGCACGCCCGCCGCTGGGCGCTGGACCTGCTGGACGCCGCCGAGGGCCACGAGGTCGACCTGCTGCCGTACACCGACCCCGACGTCGCGGCCCTCGCGCACGCCGGTGCCTGGGACCTGCTGGACCTGGCCCGCGACCACGCCGCGGGGCGTGCGGCCGACGGGTACCTACCCCCGGAGGCCGTCGTGTCGGTCGCGTGGCCCGTCGACCCCCTTCCGGACCTCGCCACCGCCGCGTTCGTCGGAGCCGACCCCCTGGTCGTGGCGCCCGGGGCGCTGCCCACGCCCGGGATCCTCACCTACACGCCCACGGGCCGCACCACCATCACCGCCCAGGGGCGCGACGTCACCGTCCTGACCCCCGACCTGCGCCTGTCCCGTGCCGTCCAGGACGGGTCCATGGCGTGGACGCCGGCCGACGACACCACCGGCACCCTGTCACCGGCCGCGGCGGCCCAGGACCTCCTCGCCGAGACCGCGGTGATCACCCGCGAACGCCCGGCGGACCCCCGCCACCTGCTGGTGACCACCACCCGCGACTGGCACCCGGACCCCGCCGTCACCCGGGCCCAGCTCACCGCCCTGGAGGCCGCCCCCTGGGTGGTGCTGGAGCCCTTGGGCACGCTGGTGGGTGCTTCGGACGCCCCCGTCGACCGCGGCACCCTGCCCGAACGGATGCGGCACCCCGCCCAGATCCCGGCCGACCAGCTCGCCCTGGTGTCGGGCGCCGTCGACGAGCGGGAGCGCTACGCCTCGATGCTCGAGGACCCCGAGACGCTGCTCGCCGCCACCGCGGTCGAGCGTCTGGCACCCGCGTCCGCCGCATGGCGCGAGGACCCCGTGGGTCGCAGCGAGATGATCGCCCGGACCACGTCGGCGACGGCGACCCTGCGCGACTCCGTGACCGTCGTGGCCGGCGGGCCGATCAACCTCATCTCCCCCACCGGTGACCTCCGCCTGCGGGTCACGAACGCCTGGCCGGAGCCCGTCACCGTGCGGGTCGGGCTACGCCCCGACGACTCCCGGCTGCGCGCCGACACCGACGTCGAGGTCACGGTGCCCGGCTCGGGGGAGACCACCGCGGCCGTCCCGGTCCACGGCATCCAGACCGCCGACGTCGTCACGACCGTCGAGCTGCGCACCCCCACCGGTGACGTCATCGACGACTCGACCGTCATGACCGTCCGGGTCCGCGCCGAGTGGGAGGGCATCGGCACCGCCGTGATCGGCGTCCTGCTGGGCCTCGGGCTGGTGATCGGGGTGATCCGCACCGTGCGGCGCGGGCGCACCGGGACCCGCGCCGAACCGCAGAGCGAGGCCGGACCGGACGACCTGTCACCCGAGGAGGGCACCTGGTGAGCGCCGACGCGGGGTCCTCCCGAGGGCTGGGCCGCAGCACCGTCGTCATGGCGGCCGGGACGGCGACCTCCCGGGTGCTGGGCGTGGCCCGGGCGACCGTCCTGGCCGCGGCGATCGGCCTGAACGTCGGTGCCGCGGACGCGTTCGGGCTGGCCAACTGGCTGCCCAACATGATCTACATGCTGATCGCCGGGGGCGTGCTCAACGCGGTCCTGGTGCCGCAGGTGGTGCGGGCCTACCGGTCGGACCAGGGGCAGGTGTTCGTCGACCGGCTCCTGACCGTTGCCGGGGTGATCCTCCTGGGCGTGTCGGTGCTGGTCACCGCAGCGGCGCCGCTGGTGGTGCGCCTGGCCACCGACTCCAGCGACCCCGACTTCATCCGACTGTCCACCACGTTCGCGTTCTGGTGCCTGCCCCAGATCTTCTTCTACGGCGTGTACGCCCTGCTCGGTCAGGTGCTCAACGCCAAGGGCGTGTTCGGCCCCTACATGTGGGCACCGGTGGTGAACAACGTGGTGGCGATCGCCGGCCTGGCCGCGTTCATCGGGGTGTACGGCAGCTACGACGAGGGCGCCCCGCTCGCGTTCGGCGGGTGGGACGTGCCCCAGGTCACCCTGCTCGCGGGCACGGCCACGCTGGGTGTGGCGACCCAGGCCCTGGTCCTGGTGGTGCCCCTGTACCGCAGCGGGTTCCGCTACCGCCCGCGCCTGGGATGGCGGGACGCCGGCCTGGGTTCGGCCGGCCGGGTCGCGGGCTGGACGTTCGCCGCCCTCGTCGTCGGTCAGCTGTCGATCCTCATGGTCGTGCGGGTCACGTCCTCGGTGCGGGACGCCGGTGGGGCGGGGCTGGAGCTCGCCGGCAACAACGCCTACAACTACGCGTTCCTGATCTTCATGCTGCCGCACTCCCTGGTGACGGTGTCCCTGCTGACGGCCCTGTTCACGCGGCTGTCCGGGCACGCCGCCGACGGCGACGTGGACGGCGTGCGCGCCGACACCTCCTACGGGCTCCGGGTCATGGGGGTGTTCACGGTCCTGGCGACCGCGGTGCTCATGGTCCTCGCTGTGCCGGTGTCGCGCCTGGTCGTCCTGACGGTCACCCCCGAGGAGGTCTCGGCCCTGGCCGCGGTGGTCCTCGCCCTGCTGGCCGGCCTGGTCGCGCTCGGCGTGTGGTCCCTGGTGCAGCGGGTCCACTACGCGTTCGAGGCCGCCCGCGACCTGTTCTGGCTGCAGGTCCCCATGGCCCTGGTCGTGGCCGGTGGGACGCTCGCGGGCTCGTGGCTCCTGGCCCCCCGCTGGTGGACCGTGGCCGCCGGGGCGTCCATCGCGGCGTCCTACGTGCTCGGTGCGGTGCGGGGGATCCTCGCGGTCCGGCGCCGGCTGGGTCCGCTGGGTGGTGGGGTCGTGGGGGTGCACCTGCGGGCGGCGCTCGCGGCGCTGGCCGCGTCAGCGGTCGGGTGGCCGCTGGGCCTGCTGCTCGGGGACGTGGCCGCGTCCCCCGGTCGAGCGCTGGCCGCTTGCGTGGTGGTCGCCCCCGTGATGGTCGTGGTGTACGTCGCGATGCTGCGCCTGCTGGGGGTACGTGAGCTCGACGACCTGCTCGCCCCCCTGCTGCGGCGGCTGGGCCGTACCATGAGGACCCCGGGGGACCAAGGCCCTGAGCCCCCTCCCGGTGGTGGCAGCGGACCCGGAGGTGATCGTCTGGACGGCATGGTGATCGGGCGCGGGACGAGCCTGGCCGGTCGGTACCGGTTGGTCGACCCCGTCGAGTCCGATCTTCCCGGCGCCCAGTGCTGGACGGCGCACGACGACATCCTGGACCGCACCGTCCGGGCGGTCGTGCTGCGCGAGGGTCGGGTCGCGGAGGCGATGGACGCCGCACGGCGCGCGTCGCTGGTCTCCGACCCCCGGCTGCTGCGGGTCCTGGACGTGGGCCGCCACGAGGGTGTGCCCTACGTCGTCACCGAGCCCTTGGCCGGCAGGGACCTCGCCGAGCTCACCGAGCACGGTCCTCTGCCCGCCGACCAGGCCCGGGCGATCGTCGGCGAGGCAGCCGTGGCGCTCGAGGTCGCCCGTCGGCGCGGCGTGCACCACCTGGCCCTGCGCCCCACGAGTGTGACCGTCACCGACGACGGCTCCGTGGTGGTCAACGGGCTGGCGCTGGACGGGGAGCTGCGCGGCGAGGTGCCCACGGACGCCCTGGCCACGACCCGCACCGACACCGTGGGCCTGGTGCGCCTGCTGTACCTGACGTTGACCGGTCGCTGGCCCGAGAGCCCGTCCGAGGACCCGGGTGCCACGTCGGCGCCCGTGGTCCTGGGAGCCCCTGTGGCCCCCGCCGAGCTGTCGCCCGGCGTCCCGAACGACCTGGACACGCTGTGCGCGGTGACACTGGGCCCGCACGACGACGGCCCGCACACCCCCGGGGAGCTGGTCCGCGAGCTGGAGCCGTGGGCCGAGATCGCCGCACCGGAGCTGTTCGGCGCGCTGGACGCGGCGTCCCAGTGGCGGGCGGCCATCACCGAGCACCAGGTGACCGGCGAGGACACCTGGGCACCCGAGGGGCACGAGTCCGCCTTCGAGTCGCCCGCCGCTCCTCCTGACCAGACGACCGAGGACGGGAGCGACCCGGTGCCCGAGAAGGACCTGGCCGACAAGGACGCAGCCGAGACGGACGCAGTCGGCACGGACCCGGCCGACACGGACCCGGCCGACCGGGGCCCGTCCGCGAAGGCGACCGACGCCTCCGGCGCGGCCAGGCCTGACCCCTCGCTCACCGAGGAGGAGCTCGACGCCCGGTCGGTCGTCCCTGCCTACGTCCAGCGCCAGTCGGTGCGTACGACCGCTCCGGTCACCTCGACGGCGCCCAACCCCGCGACGCCCCCGCCGGCGCCGCCT
>NZ_AXCZ01000068.1 GCF_000767165.1 Cellulomonas bogoriensis 69B4 = DSM 16987 | reverse complement strand
CGACCTCGCCGTCGGTGCGGTGCACGTCGCGCCGGTCGACGTGCACCACGACGGCGACCAGGGCTGGGTCGCGGCCCACGCCGAGCTCGTCGGTCGGCTGGACGCGACGCTGGCGCTCGAGCGGATGACCGAGACCGAGTCCGGGATCATCTGGCGTGTCGCGGCGGGTGAGGTCGGGACGGTGACCGCCTGGGCCCGGCTGGTCGATGCGGCCGGCGGGACGAGCGGCGAGGTCAGGGGCGTCGTCCCGGCCCGGGGCGGTCGGGTGGACACGGTGATCGAGCCGGGCCCCGACCGGCTCCTGGTCCTGACCGAGCGGGCGGACCCCGGCTGGCGGGCGTGGCTGGACGGGCGGCCGCTGCGCACCGTCCAGACGCCGTGGCAGCAGGCCTTCGAGCTCGGGGGCGACGGCGGGCGCCTGGTGGTCGACTTCGAGCCCCAGGCCCGCGCACCGTGGCTCGTGCTGCAGGGCACGGTGCTGCTCGCCTCGCTCCTGCTGGCCGTCCCTGTGCGTCGACGTCGAGGAGGTGCGCGGTGGTGACCTCCACCGACCCTGTGCTGCCGCCGGACCCTGAGCCCGTGCACCGGGCGGGTCGGGTGGGGCGGGTGCTGGTGCGTGCCGCGACCGGGGCCGGCGTGCTGGGCCTGACCGCGGCTGTGGTCACCATCGGCTCCCTGACGCCACCCCGGTCGGGGGGACAGGTGGAGCAGGTCTCGGTCCCGGTCCCACCGGCTGTCACGACCCTGGTGTGCCCGGGCCCTGCGCGTCTGCCGACGGCCCCGGACGACACCGAGGACGTCGCCTACGACCCGCAGTTCGACCCCACGGCGCAGGAGGGGACCACGGGCGTCACGGCGCTCTCCGTGGGTGCGGTCCCCCTCACCGCGCGGACCCTGGGCGCAGAGGCCGAGAACCCGGACGGGGTCGATCCGACGACGGACCCGGTCGCAGGTACGGTCCTGCGTGCCGGGCCTGGCGGTGACGGTGCGGCCTGGGCTGCTGGAACCACCCTGACCCGGGCCGACGAGGGCGACCTCCGCGGGCTGGTGGGTGGGGCCTGCCGTGCGCCCGCGGCCCAGTCGTGGCTCGTGGGCGGCAGCACGTCGTTGGGGTCCAGTGCCCGGCTCGTGCTGCAGAACCCCGGCAGCACCGCAGCGACGGTGGACCTGTCGCTGTGGGGCCCGACGGGCCCGGTCGAGCCTGCCGGCGCACCGCAGTTCCTGGTGCCGGCCGGGACGGAGAGGGTCGTCCTGCTGGAGGGGCTGGCCGCCGAGCAGCGTCGGATCGTGGTGGGCCTCGTGGCGTCCGGGGGTCTGGTGACCGCCTACCTGCAGGACTCCCGCCTGGAAGGCCTGATCCCCCGAGGGGTCGATCTGGTGACTGCCGGTGCGATGCCCGCGGGGCGTCAGGTGGTGCCGGGTCTTGCTGTGCAGGAGTCGGGTGCGGACGGCGAGGACGTGGCCGTGCTGAGACTGCTGGCCCCGCACGAGGACGCCTCGGTCGAGATCAGGCTCCTGGGGGTCGAGGGCGAGGTCGAGCTGCCGGGCGCGACGTCGGTCGACCTCGAGGCCGGGTCCGTGCTGGACGTGCCGGTGGGGGGGCTGCCGGCCGGTGACTACACGGTCGTGGTCGAGGCGGATGCGCCTGTGGTCGCTGCCGGCATGGTGACGCGTGGTGGTGACCAGGGGCTCGACGTGGGCGCTGAGGAGGACGGCCCGACCACCGGGCCGGCGGGTCCGGTGGAGCGTGCGTGGGTCGCGAGCGTGCACCCCTCCGAGGACGCCTCGGGCGTGCTGGCGCTCCCGCCCGGTGTCGATGCGCGGCTGGTCCTGGCGTCGGTCGGGCGCCCGGCGGGGGTGGAGCTCGAGCTGCGCGACGCGGACGGGGCGGTCCTGGCCCTGGTGGAGTCGACCGTCGCCGGCCGCACCACCTCCCTGACGGTCCCGGCACTGGTGGACATGGCGGAGGGCGCCGACGAGCTCGACCCCGCCCGGGTCGCCGGTGTGGTGGTCCGTACCGCGTCGCCGGACGTGGCCTGGGCGGCCGTCCTGGAGGCCGGCACGGACGAGGGGGTCCTGGTCTCGGTGCTGGTCCCGCCCCCGTCGCCGCCGGACCGTCCCGAGATCACCGTCCGGGTGCGGTGAGGCGTCCCCCTGGTGCGGTCAGCCGCCGAACCGGGGGTCGACGTCGTCGGGCGACCGGCCCAGGAGGTGGGCGACCTGCTCGACCACGACGTCACGCACCAGGTCGGTGAGGTCCGCCTCGTCGACGGCGCGGGTCTCGACCGGTCGCCGGTAGACCACGACACGTGCGGGCTGGCCGACGTCGCCGGGGAAGCACCGACCCAGGGGGACCCCGCCGGTCTCCCACGGCGCGGGCTCGGAGGGCGGGACGTCCTCGACCGCGAACTCCGTCCCGACGATCTGCGGGCCCCATCGCCGTTCGAGGCGTCCCACGGCCTCCAGGACGAGCTCGTCGAAGCGTGCGGCGCGGGTGCGGTGCCCGGGCAGGGAGGGGGGGAGCAGGGGCCCGCGCAGCCCTCGTCCGCGGCGGTCGCGACGACGCGGGCCGAGCACGGGTGCAGGCCGCCCCGATGCGCTCGGGGCGGTGTCTGGTCTGGCCACCCCCTCACTGTAGGTCCGGCACCGGCGTGGTGGTGCCGTCCCGGTGGTGGTCGCGGGTAGGCTCAGGTCTCGTGAGGTCCGGACGTCAGTGTTCACGCAGCGCCTGCGGGAGGCCCGCCGTCGCGACGCTCACCTACGTGTACTCGGACTCGACCGCGGTCCTGGGGCCGTTGGCGAACCTGGCCGAGCCCCACTCCTACGACCTCTGTGCCGAGCACGCGGGCAGGCTGACGGCCCCGCGGGGCTGGGAGGTCGTCAGGTTGACTCCCGAGTTCGTGCCTGCCGGTCCCAGCCCGGACGACCTGGTGGCGTTGGCCGACGCGGTCCGTGAGGCGGGCCGGGCGAAGGTCGAGCAGGCCCCGGCCGAGCCGGAGGCGTCGGAGATCACCCGTCGAGGGCACCTGCGGGTGCTGCGCGGAGAGGTTCCCTGAGCCGTGGCACCCCGGGGGGATGGCGTCGAGGCGTGTGCGACGTGCGGCAGCTCGAACCTGACGCGCCTTCCCATGGTGCTGACCGACGGGACGGACGTCACGTTCGTCTCGTGCCAGGTG
Organism: Cellulomonas bogoriensis 69B4 = DSM 16987; assembly: GCF_000767165.1. Lineage (GTDB taxonomy): Bacteria > Actinomycetota > Actinomycetes > Actinomycetales > Cellulomonadaceae > Actinotalea > Actinotalea bogoriensis. The sequence continues at coordinate 10,939 of NZ_AXCZ01000068.1, read as the reverse complement.
TGCGAGACGCGGGCCTGGTACCGCCAGGCTGCCGACGGTGGGTGGGAGGGCCTGCCGATCGAGACGGTGCTGAAGAGCGCCGAGCGCCGTCGGCGGTGACGGCGGGAGCCCGGCGGGGCACGGGTTCTGCGTGGGGGCTCTAGGCTGCCGCTGTGACGTCGACACCTTCTGGCCCTGTGCCGGACCTGGATGACCTGATCAAGGCCTACGACGTGCGTGGGGTGGTCCCCGACCCCTTCAGCCCCACCGTCGCGCGGGCGATCGGCGCTGCGTTCGCACGGGTGGTGGCCCAGGCCGGTGACCCGGTGCCGGCGGTGGTGGTGGGCCGTGACATGCGTCCCTCCGGGCCGGCTCTGGTCGAGGCGTTCGCCGACGGTGTGCGTGGGGTGGGGACGGACGTGGTCCGGATCGGTCTGTGCTCGACCGACGGCCTTTACCACGCCTCGGGCGCGATGGGGCTGCCCGGTGCGATGTTCACCGCCTCCCACAACCCCGCCGAGTACAACGGGATCAAGCTGTGCCATGCCGGTGCGCGCCCCATGGGGCAGGACACGGGCCTGGCCGAGGTGCGGGAGCTGACCGCCCGGTTCCTGGCCCAGGGGGTGCCGGCCCCCGCGGCGGAGCCCGGTACCGTCCGGGACCGCGACACCCTCGCCGAGTACGCGACCTACCTGCGCGGGCTCGTCGACCTGGGTGGGGTGCGCCGCCTGAAGGTCGTGGTCGACGCGGGCAACGGGATGGCGGGCCTGACGGTTCCCGCGGTCCTCGGGTCCGCCGCGGGTCTCGCCGAGCTGCCCGTCGACGTGGTGCCCCTGTACTTCGAGCTGGACGGGTCGTTCCCGAACCACGAGGCCAACCCCCTGGAGCCGGCGAACCTGCGCGACCTGCAGGCGGCGGTCGTCGACCACGGGGCCGACCTGGGGCTGGCGTTCGACGGGGACGCCGACAGGTGCTTCGTCGTCGACGAGCTGGGCGCCCCGGTGAGCCCTTCGGCGATCACCGCCCTGGTGGGGCTGCGCGAGGTCGAGCGTGAGAAGGCCGCCGGTGGCAGCCCCGTCGTCATCCACAACCTGATCACGTCCCAGGTGGTGCCCGACCTGCTGCAGGCGGCCGGTGCGCGGACCGTCCGGACCCGCGTGGGCCACTCGTTCATCAAGGCCGAGATGGCGCGCGAGGGCGCGGTGTTCGGGGGCGAGCACTCGGCCCACTACTACTTCCGGGACTTCTTCCACGCCGACACCGGCATGCTGGCGGCCCTGCACGTGCTGGCGGCGCTGGGCGGGGCGGTCACGCCGGACGGGCGGCCCGTGCCGTTGTCGGCGCTGGCCGAGGCGTACCAGCCCTACGTCGCCAGCGGTGAGGTCAACTCGCGGGTCGCCGACGTGCCTGCGGCGCGTGAGCGGGTGGTCGAGGCCTACGTGAGGCGCGAAGGTGGGGGACCGGTGACGGTCGACGAGCTCGACGGCCTGACGGTCTCGCACTGGGACCACCACCCCCGGTGGTGGTTCAACCTCCGGGCCTCCAACACCGAGCCCCTGCTCCGGCTCAACGTCGAGGCGGCGGACGAGGACATCATGATCAAGGTTCGTGACGACGTGCTGGCGCTGGTGCGTCAGGGACAGGAGTGACCGTGACCGACCTCAGCCCCTGGGTGCGGCAGGCCCTGCGCTGCCCGGCCTGCCACGGCGAGCTCGCGGACGGGACCGCGCCCGACGGCGGCGAGGAGCTGGTGTGCACCGCACGCACGTGCGCCCTGGGCTACCCGGTCCGCCAGGGCATCCCGGTCCTGCTCGTGGACGAGGCGAGGCCGGTCTCGGGCACCGTCTGAGCCCGTCCCGGGTCCGGTGTCAGTCCGCGGGGTCCGGGACCGCGTGGGGTAGCCGCCGTACGGCCTTGGCCTCGGCGGCGGCGGCGTCCGCCGCGCGGGAGGAGTGGGCGAACTCCCGCTCGCGCCTCTCGGCGAGCACCGCCGAGAGGAACCGTTCTGGGTGGGTCCCTGGCGGGGGGCCCGGCGCCACGTAGCGCTCCACCTCTCCGGCGAGGTCGTGCCCCAGCCGGATCCGTGACGCCACGTGCAGGGTCGTGGCCCGGCCCAGGAACTGGCGTACGGACAGGGCCAGCCCGTCGGGCAGCCGACGGATGTCGGTCCCGGCGGCCCACGCGGCCAGCTCGGGTGGCATCACCAGGGGGGGCAGCGCACGTTGGCCGCCACGGACCCGCACGGAGTAGGTCCCGGCGAGCATGTCGCCCAGGCGCTTGGACTGCGGGTGCACGATCGAGGCGATCAGGGCCACCGACCCGACGGTCAGGATCACCTCGCCCACGCCGACCAGCGACCTGATCGTGGCGTGCCGCACGCGCACCGGGCCACCGTCGTCCCGCACGACCCTCAGGCCCATGGTGACCTTGCCCAGGGACCTGCCCCGGGTGAGGGTCTCGACCGTGGCCGGGAGGATCACCAGGACGGTGACCACCAGGGCGATGGTCAGGGCCGCGGCGGCGGCCGGATCCACGTTGGTGATCAACGGTGCGCCGATCAGCACCGCCACGAGCCCGACAGCGGCGAGCGCGAGCAGGTCGATCACCGCACCGACGGCCCGCGTGGCGAAGGATGCCGGGCGCTGGTCCAGGACCACGCCCTCACCGATGACGATCTCGTCGCTCACTGGCTCTCCTGCGGTCGGTTCGCCCCGCTCGGGGCCTGCTGTGGCAGGCTACCGGGCGTGGACCTCGACGCGTTCTCCGCCGTGCACGCCCCGACGTGGGCCCGCCTGGACGAGCTCGCGCGCCGCCGTCGGCTCACCGGGGCAGAGAGCGACGAGCTCGTGCGTCTGTACCAGACCACCGCCACCCACCTGTCCACGGTGCGGTCCTCGGCGCCCGACCCCGCCGCCGTGGCGCACCTGTCCGACGTGCTGTCCCGGGCCCGGGCTCGGATCGCCGGCGCGCACGAGCCGTCGTGGCGGGACGTGGCCCGGTTCGTGGTCGTCACGGTGCCCGTCGCGTTCTACCGGGTGCGGTGGTGGACGGTCGCGGTCATGGTCGCGTTCTGCCTCCTGGCGGTGGTCTCGGGGGTGCACGTGTACCAGTCGCCCGAGGCCCAGGCGGCGATCGGCCCACCCAGCCAGCTGCAGCAGTACGCCGAGCAGGAGTTCGCGAACTACTACACCAACCACCCGGGCGAGAGCTTCGCGGCGCAGGTGTGGACCAACAACGCGTGGATCGCGGCCCAGAGCGTGGCCCTGGGCATCAGCGGGGTGTGGCCGGTGTACGTCCTGGTCCAGAACGCCGTGAACGTCGGCGCGGCCGGCGGCATCATGGCGCTGCACGACGGGTTGGGGATCTTCTTCCAGCTGATCCTGCCGCACGGTCTGCTGGAGCTGACCGCCATCTTCGTCGCGGGCGGAGCGGGCCTGAAGATCTTCTGGACCCTGGTCTCACCGGGGGGTCGTCCCCGCGGCCGGGCGGTCGCGGAGGAAGGGCGCTCGCTGTTCGTGGTCGCGCTGGGCCTGGTGGGCGTGCTGGCCCTCGCGGGGCTCATCGAGGGTTTCGTCACCCCGTCCGAGATGCCCTGGTGGCTGAAGATCGTCATCGGGGCGATCGCGCTGGCGGGGTACTGGGTCTACACGCTGGTCCTGGGTGGCCGGGCCGCGGCTGCCGGTGAGACCGGTGACCTGCGCGCGGACCACAACGTGGACGCGGTCCCGCTGGCTGCCTGAGCGACCCCGGCGGTGGACACCCACCCGTCGGGTTCCCGACAGGGTCAGGACCTCCGGGGTTCACCGGGCGTTCACCGCTCGTGTCCATCCTGACGGTGCCTGGTGCCGCTGCGTCCCGTGCGTGGAGCCTGACGACTCAGGTGGGCACCTCAGCCCCCGGAGGAGAGCATGGACCCGCAGGCAGCCGGCGCGGTGAGCGTCGCCGCCCCCAACCGCCCCACCCGTGAGCCTGTCGGCGCACCCGTCTTCGAGCTGCGCGACGCGACGGTCCGCTACGGCAGCTTCACCGCCGTGAAGGGCGTGGGGATGGACATCCCCCGCAACGAGATCACGGCGCTCATCGGGCCGTCCGGCTGCGGCAAGTCGACGTTGCTGCGGTCCTTGAACCGCATGAACGACCTGATCGCCGGGGCCTCGGTCGACGGCAAGATCATGTACAACGGCGAGGACATCTACGCCCCGGACGTGGACCCGGTCGAGGTGCGCCGCCGCATCGGCATGGTGTTCCAGAAGCCCAACCCGTTCCCCAAGTCGATCTTCGACAACGTGGCGTTCGGCCCACGGCTCAACGGCTACAAGGGCGACATGGGTGACCTGGTCGAGGAGTCGCTGCGCAAGGCGTTCCTGTGGGACGAGGTGAAGGACAAGCTGAAGGAGAGCGGGTTCTCCCTCTCCGGTGGTCAGCAGCAGCGCCTGTGCATCGCCCGTGCGATCGCGGTCGACCCGGACGTCATCCTCATGGACGAGCCGTGCTCGGCGCTGGACCCGATCGCGACCCTCAAGATCGAGGACCTGATGCGGGAGATGAAGGACGAGTACACGATCGTCATCGTCACCCACAACATGCAGCAGGCGGCCCGGGTGTCGGACATGACCGCGTTCCTGACGGTCGACATCGACGACGAGGTGGGGGAGCGCACCGGAGCCCTGGTCGAGTTCGACACCACGGCGACGATCTTCGCCGGCGCCCACGACAAGCGCACCGAGGACTACATCTCCGGACGTTTCGGGTGAGGTGAGCGTTGCCCGACCGTTCACCGGCGGTTCACCGTTCATCCGGGACGGGTCCACCTGGGCTTGGGAGCGTTCGGGCGACAGAGCAGGACCCCGACTTGTCGAAGGACACATCCCATGCGCATCACGCGTCAGAGCAGCATCGTCACGGCGCTCGTCGCATCCTCCGCCCTCGTCCTGACCGCGTGCGGCGGCGACGGTGACCTCCCGGACGCTCCCGCCCCCGGTGCGACCGCAACGGACGACGGCGACGCCGCGGACGGTGACCAGCTCTCCGGCGCGCTCGACGGCGCCGGCGCGACGTTCCCCAACCCGGTCTTCCAGGACTGGGCGTTCGAGTACTCCGGCTCGGTCCAGCCCGGGGTGTCGATCAACTACCAAGGGATCGGTTCCGGTGGGGGGATCGAGCAGTTCTTGCTCCAGACCGTGGACTTCGGGTCCTCCGAGCGCTACCTGCGCGACGAGGACCTGGACGAGGCCGCCGAGGCCCGCGGCTGCGAGGCCATCCAGTTCCCCGTCCTGTTCGGCGCGGTGACCATCGCGTTCGGCGACGAGCAGCTCGCCGACCTGGTCCTGGACGCCGAGGCGATCGCCGGGATCTTCCAGCGCGACATCACCAACTACAACGACCCGGCGATCGCCGAGCTGAACCCCGACATGGACCTGCCGGACATGGAGATCATCCCGGTGCACCGGTCCGACGGCTCGGGCACCACCTCGGTGTTCACCACCTACCTGGACCACACGGCCGAGAACTGGGAGCTGGGTGCCGGCACCGAGGTGCAGTGGCCGGCCGACACCATCGGCGGGCAGGGCAACGAGGGCGTGACGCAGGGCATCCAGCAGAACGCCGGTGGTGTGGGGTACGTGAACCAGGCGTACGCCCTGGTCGAGGACCTGCCCACCGCACGGGTGATCAACGACGACGGCAACGCCGTCAGTGCCACCCTGGAGGCCACCACCGAGGCGCTGGAGGTCCTGGATATCCCGGACAACTTCCAGTTCGACATCCTCGACGTCGCCGGTGAGGGCTTCCCGATCGCCGGGGCCAACTGGATCTTCGTCTGGGAGTGCGGCTACGACGAGAACACCGGGGCGATGCTGCGCGACTACTGGACCTGGGCGACCCAGAGCGACGAGGCCCGGGACCTGGCCGAGGAGCTCGGCTACGCCCCCCTCGGCGAGGGCCTGCGCGCACGGGTCGCGGAGTCCATCGACCGGATCAACAGCCAGGGCTGAGCCCTGACCGACCGTACGACGGTGACGAGGGTGGCGGGCCGTGCCGGCCGGCCACCCTCGTCCCGTGCCGTCCTCGAAGGGTGACCATGAGCTCGAGCGCATCCCCCGGTACCGGGCCGTCCGCCGGGGCGTCCACGACGCCCGTCGAAGAGCCCAGTGCACTGCGGTCCCGCGGTGCCGCGCGCTACTCCGACCGCGCGTTCACGATCATGCTGTGGGCGGCAGGCGCCACAGTCCTGCTCGTCCTGGGTGCGATGGTGGTGCGCACCGTCAGCGACGCCCTGCCCGTGTTCCAGTACCAGGGGTTCTTCAGCTTCGTGTTCGGCACGGAGTGGCACGCCGGCTTCAGCCGCCAGGAGTTCACCGGGACCTACGGCGCCTGGCCGTTCGTGTGGGGCACCATCTACACCTCGTTGATCGCGGTGGGCATCGCCCTGCCGATGTCGATCGGGGTGGCACTGTTCATCAACTTCTACGCCGCCAGCAGGGTCCGGCAGCTGATGTCGTACTCGGTCGAGATCCTCGCCGCGGTCCCCTCGATCATCTTCGGGCTGTGGGGCCTGCTGTGGTTCGTGCCGACCGTCCTGCACCCGTTCTCGATCTGGCTGAACTCGGTCCTGGGGTTCCTGCCGTTCTTCGGCGGCAGCGTCCCGAACGTCAACTACTTCCACGCCGGTGTGGTCCTGGGGATCATGATCCTGCCGATCATCACGGCCGTCACCCGTGAGGTCATGGCCACCACCCCCGTGGACGAGGTGCAGGCCGCCTACGGGCTCGGCGCCACCAAGTCCGAGGTGCTGCGCAAGGTGGTGCTGCCCCGCAGCTTCGGGGGCATCGTCGGGGCGACCATGCTCGGCCTCGGGCGGGCCCTGGGCGAGACGATCGCCGTCCTCATGCTGGTGGGTGGTTCCCAACGGTTCGACACCCGCCTGTTCTTCGCCGGGGACACCCTGGCCGCTCACATCGCGGCCACCTTCCAGGACGCCTCGCCGGAGACGCTCGTCGCGCTCATGGGCATCGGCGTCGTGCTGTTCATCGTGACGATGGTCGTGAACATCGTCGCCCGACTCATCGTGTGGCGGTTCGCCAAGACCGCAGGAGCTGGAGACGCGCTGTGACACAGACCCTCGACCGACGCGGCACCGGGCCCCTGACGTCGTTGACGCCCGAGCAGCTCACCGCCTCCGGGCACCCCCGCCTCACGGTCCGGGGCAGGGGTGCGGCCCGCCGCACCCTCGCCGACCGCACCCTGAAGGTGCTTCTGATGATCGTCATGGTGCTGGCGGCGATCCCCCTGGTCCTCATCGTCGCCCAGGTCGCCCAACGCGGGCTCGGCGTCATCTCCTGGGAGTTCCTCACCGAGCGCGAGGCCCCACCGGCGCGCGAGGGCGGTGGCTACGCGGCAGGGTTCGTCGGGACCGGGATCATGGTCCTGTGGGCCACGGCGATGGCACTGCCCGTGGGCCTGGCGGCCGCGGTCTACCTCGTGGACTACGGGCGCGGCCTGTTCGCGACGGTCATCCGGTTCTTCACCGACGTCATGACCGGCATCCCGTCGGTGTTCGTGGGCCTCGCGGTCTACGCCCTGCTGATCGTGGGCTCGGGCGGCCAGATCTCGTTCGGGGCGTTCCCGGGTGCCGTGGCCCTGGCGATCGTCATGCTCCCGATCGTGGTGCGCTCGTCCGAGGAGGTCCTCAAGACCGTCTCCGACGAGCTGCGACGGGGGGCCTTCGCCCTGGGTGCCCGCAAGTGGCAGACGACGATGAAGGTCGTGCTCCCGGCGGCAGGGCCTGGCCTGGCCACGGGCGCGATGCTGGCCGTCGCCAGGGCCACGGGCGAGACCGCGCCCCTGATCCTCACGGCCTTCGGCAACATCAACATCATCACCGACCTGTTCAACGTCGCGATCGGCGCGGTGCCGCTGCAGATCTACAACGGTGCCCGCCAGCCGTTCGCCCCGGGCATCGAGCGCGCCTGGGGCGGTGCGCTGGCGCTCCTGGTGATCGTGCTTGTCCTCACGGTGCTCGCCCGCTGGATCGGCAACCGGGCGCTCAAGGCCCACCGGGTCTGAGACGACGGGTCGACGCAGCCGGGTCGGTGCCCTCGGGTCCGCCGGACCCGGGGCCGCCTCACATGACGAGGGCCATGTAGGGCAGTGCCAGCGTCGCGACGAACGCGAGCGCGACGACGATCGCGATGGTGCGCGCCTGACGGCGGCGTCGTTCCAGGACGGAGGGGCGTCGGTTCACCCCACCAGTGTCACCCATGGCGGCAAGGCCGCCGGACGTCCCTCACAGGCGTCCGGCGGCCTTCAGCGCGAGGTAGGTGTCGGCGAGCCGGGGCGCGAGGTCGTGCGGCAGCGCGTCGACCACCTCCACACCACGTCGGCGCAGCTGCAGGGTGACCGCGGACCGTTCCAGCTCGGTGCGTTCGGCCGCCGCGGCGTCGAACACCTCGGCGACGTCACCGCGGCGGGCCCGCAGCTCGGCCACCTCAGGGTCCGCGACGGAGGCGAGCACGACCATGTGGTCGTGGGCCAGGGGACCCACGACCGGCAGCAGCCCGGACTCCACCGCCGCGGGTTCCAGCGCTGACAGCAGCACGACCAGGGCCCGCTGCGACAGGCGCTCGCGGACGGCGGCCACCACCCCCGGCCAGTCCGTCTCGACCAGGTTGGGTTCCAGGGGTGCCATCGCGTCCGCGAGTGCCGGCATGAGCTTCCCGCCGCCCGTCCCGGCGACCTGCGCGCGCACGCGCCGGTCGAACGCGATGAGGTCGACCCGGTCCCCGGCCTTGGCGGCCAGCGCCGACAGGAGCAGGGCTGCCTCCATCGACGCGTCGATGCGGGGGAGGTCGCCGATGCGCGCGGCGGACGTGCGGGCGGTGTCGAGCACGATCAGCACGCGGCGGTCACGCTCGGGCCGCCAGGTGCGCACCACGACCTCGGACCGTCGTGCGGTGGCCCGCCAGTCGATGGACCGGACGTCGTCCCCGATCACGTACTCCCGCAGCGAGTCGAACTCGGTGCCCGAGCCCCGCACCTGCACCGCGGTGCGCCCGTCCAGCTCGCGCAGGCGCGCGAGGCGGCTGGGCAGGTGACGGCGGGAGGCGAACTCCGGCAGCACCCGCAACCGTCCCGGCACGTCCAGGGACACCTGCCGTGCGGCCAGCCGCATCGGGCCGAAGGACCTCAGGGTGACGCGGTCGGCAGCCCTGTCGCCCCGGCGGGTGGGGAGCAGGGGCGTGACCAGGCGTCGCGCCTCGCCCGGTGGCAGGTCGACCGGGTGGCGGTTGCCGGTGGCCCCGGCCGAGGGTTGCCACGCGTCGCGGACCAGGGCCCGCAGGCGGCGCGCGGCCAGGTTGGTGACGGTGAGTGTGGACCGCGTGCTCTCGGTGAGCCGCACCGAGGTGGGCACGGTGCGCTCGACCTGGACCTGGCGCGGTGAGGCAGCGAGAGCGACGTCGACCACGCACAGCGTGACCACGAGCAGCGCCCAGCCGACCACCACGAGGGGCACGGGCAGCAGCAGCACCGGGACCGCGCCCAGTGCGGTGAGGGCCACGGCCCTCCAGGTGATCGTCATCGGCGGTCTCAGCGGGGGACGGGTACGGCTGCCAGGACGGTGTCCAGGACGCTCTCGGCGGTCACCCCTTCGAGCTCGGCCTCCGCACGCAGCTGGACGCGGTGGCGCAGGGTGGGGTGGGCGAGCGCCTTGACGTCGTCGGGTGTGACGTAGCCGCGCCCGGACAACCACGCCCACGCCCTGGCGGCCGCCAGGAGCGCCGCGGCCCCTCGGGGTGAGACGCCCAGGGACAGCGACGGGGACTGCCGCGTGGCCCGGCACACGTCCACCGCGTACGCGAGGACCTCGTCTGCGACCTGGACGCGGGCGACCTCCTCCCGGGCGCGGGTGAGCTGGTCGGCGTCGCTCACGGGGCGGACCCCGGCGGCGGCCAGGTCCCGGGGGTCGAACCCCTGGGAGTGGCGCCTCATGACCTCGACCTCGTGCTCCCGCTCGGGCAGGGGGAGGGTGAGCTTGAGCAGGAACCGGTCGAGCTGGGCCTCGGGCAGCGCGTAGGTGCCCTCGTACTCGACGGGGTTCTGGGTGGCGACGACCACGAACGGGTCGGGAAGGGCGCGGGGGGTGCCGTCCACGGAGACCTGACGCTCCTCCATGGCCTCCAGCAGGGACGCCTGGGTCTTGGGGGGTGTGCGGTTGATCTCGTCCGCCAGGAGCAGGTTCGTGAACACCGGTCCCTCGCGGAACGAGAACTCCGCTGTGCGCGCGTCGTAGACCAGCGAACCCGTGACGTCACCGGGCATGAGGTCGGGTGTGAACTGCACCCGCTTGGTGTCGAGGTCCAGCGCGGCGCTCAGGGTGCGCACCAGGAGGGTCTTGGCCACCCCGGGCACGCCCTCGAGCAGCACGTGCCCGCGGCACAGGAGCGCGATGACCAGCCCGGTGACGGCTGCGTCCTGCCCGACGACGGCCTTGGCGACCTCGGCGCGCAGCGCAGCCAGACCCTGGCGCAGCTCCTCGGAGGGGGTGAGCACGTGAGCCGGACCGTCGTCCGTTCCCGGACCCGTGGGCTCCACAGGTGCGGGCACAGGTGCGGGCACAGATGCGGGCACGGGTGCGGGCACGGGGGCCTGCTCGGTCGCGGGCAGGCCCGGGGGTGCGGGTGGCGCCTGGGCCGGGGTCTCCTCGGGTGCCGGGGGGCGCTCGCCGTCCGGCTGCTGCGGTGGGGTGGTCCAGTTCTGGTCGGTCACGTGCGGTGAACCTCGCTCTCGAGCTCGTCGAGCCGACGGGCCAGCTGGAGCAGGCCCGTGTCGTCCGGGGGTGGTGGTCCGTAGAGGAGTGCCTCGACCTCGACGGGAGGCCTGCCGGTCGCGCGGGCGACGGTGTCGATGACGGCGGGGGCGCCGGCGGTCCGCGGCAGGCCCAGGCGTGCTGCGGAGCGGGCCG
>NZ_AXCZ01000067.1 GCF_000767165.1 Cellulomonas bogoriensis 69B4 = DSM 16987 | reverse complement strand
CGTCGCCCTCCTGACCGGGTCCGCCGGCGCCGGTGCGCGGCGCGAGGCCCTGGCCGACGCCGCCGGTGGCAGGGCCGGGATCGTGGTGGGCACCCACGCACTGCTGGGCCCCCAGGTGCAGTTCGCCGACCTCGGGCTCGTCGTCGTGGACGAGCAGCACCGGTTCGGCGTCGAGCAGCGCGACTCCCTGCGTCGACCGGACGGCACGCGACCGCACCTGCTGGTCATGACCGCCACCCCGATCCCGCGCACCGTCGCGATGACGGTCTTCGGTGACCTGGAGACCTCCGTCCTGCGGGACCTGCCGCCCGGACGGTCACCGATCACCACCCACGTCGTCCCGGCCGACAACCAGGCGTGGACCGCCCGTATGTGGCAGCGGGTCCGGGAGGAGGTGGACGCAGGCCACCGCGCCTACGTGGTCTGCCCCCGCATCGCCCCCGACGACACGCCCGAGGAGGACGACGCCGGGACGCCCGTGGAGGAGGAGCCCCCGGGCCCAGGGACCCGCCCGTCGCGCGCGGTCGTCGAGGTGGCCGACGAGCTCCAGGACCACCCCGCGCTCGCGGGGGTGGAGGTGGGGGTGCTCCACGGCCGACTGGCCCCGGCGGACAAGGACCGGGTCATGGCCCAGTTCGCCGCGGGCGAGGTGCAGGTCCTGGTCGCCACGACGGTCGTCGAGGTCGGTGTCGACGTGCCCGAGGCGACGGTGATGGTGGTCCTCGACGCGGACCGCTTCGGGCTCTCCCAGCTGCACCAGCTGCGGGGGAGGGTGGGTCGCGGCGCGGCTCCGGGCCTGTGCCTGCTGGTGTCCGGGGCTGTGGACGGAACCGATGCGCGCAGCAGGGTCGAGGCGATCGCGGGCACGACGGACGGGTTCGAGCTCGCAGCCGTCGACCTCGACCTGCGCCGTGAGGGTGACGTGCTGGGAGTGGCGCAGTCCGGTGCCACCAGCTCGTTGCGGCTCCTGCGCGTCGCACGGGACGGGAAGGTGATCGCCGAGGCGCGACGGGACGCACGTGCCGTGATCGAGCAGGACCGCGAGCTGACCGGCCACCCCGAGCTCCGACGCGCCATCGCGGCGGTGCTCGACCCGGGGCGCGAGGAGTTCCTGGAACGGGCCTGATCGCGCCGCCCTAGGCTGGGGGTGTGACACGGATCGTGGCGGGCTCGGCGGGCGGTCGGTCCCTGGTCGTCCCGCCGGCCGGTACCCGACCCACCAGCGACCGCGTGCGCGAGGCCCTGTTCTCCCGGCTCGAGCACCTGGGCGCGGTGCAGGGGGCCCACGTCCTGGACCTGTTCGCCGGGTCGGGGGCCCTCGGGCTGGAGGCCGCGAGCAGGGGCGCGCGCCGCGTGGTGCTCGTGGACGCGGCCCGGGGAGCCGCCCGGGCGTGCGAGCGCAACGTCAGGACTCTCGGGCTGCACGGGGTCGGCGTCGTGTGCGAGAAGGTCGTGACATACCTGCGCCGGGAGCCTGACCAGGCTGCGGACCTGGTGTTCTGCGACCCTCCCTACGACATGGACGAGGACGGGCTCGCCGACGTCCTGGTCGCACTGCTGCCGCACCTGGCACCCGCGGCCCTCGTGGTGGTCGAGAGGTCGGCCCGCAGCCCGGAACCACGGTGGCCGCACGTGCCCGGCGACGGGCGGCTCGTGGGTGAGGGTGACCGGCGCTACGGCGAGACCCGCCTGTGGTTCGCCGGAGTCGCACCGGACGCCGCGGGGTGCCACGACCCGGGACCAGGCCTAGGGTGAGGGCGTGAGGACAGCGGTGTGCCCCGGCTCCTTCGACCCCGTGACGCTGGGGCACGTGGACGTGATCACCCGCGCCAGCCACCTGTTCGACGAGGTGGTCGTGGCCGTCGCGAGCAACGCCGCCAAGTCCCCCCTGCTCGGTGTCCAGGAGCGCGTGGACCTGGTCGGGCGGGCCGTCGCCCACCTGCCCGGGGTGCGGGTCGTGGCGGTCCGGGGTCTGCTCGTCGACCTGTGCCGACAGCTCGGCCGGGCCACCCTGGTCAAGGGTCTCCGGGGGGGAGCCGACCTGGATGCCGAGCTGCCGATGGCGCTGATGAACAGGCACCTGGCGGGGGTGGAGACCGTCTACCTGCCGGCCGACCGTGGTGTGGCGCACATCGCCTCGTCGCTGGTCAAGGACGTCGCGCGGCACGGAGGGCCCATCGACGACCTGGTGCCGCCGGGCGTCGCCGCGGCGGTCCGGGCAGCGTTCGCGAAGAGGGAGGGGGGCAGCCCGTGAACGGCGAAGAGGAGCAGGCGTCCCAGCCCGAGCAGGGCCTGGAGGTCGTGCTGCAGGAGCTGGAGCAGGTGGTCACCGGTGCGCGGGCCATGCCGATGTCGTCCTCGGTGCTGGTGAGCCGGCCCGAGGTGCTCGAGCTCCTCGAGCGGGCACGGCAGGTGCTGCCCGACCAGCTCGCCCGGGCCGACGACCTGCTCACCCAGGTGGACAGGGTGCAGGCCGAGGCGCGTGAGGAGGCGGCGCGCATCGTGGCAGAGGCACGCGCGCAGGCCGCGCGGTTGGTGTCGGCGGAGGACGTCCTGCGAGCGGCGACGCACCGCGCGCAGGAGGTGGTCGACGCGGCCGAGGCCACTGCAGGGGAGCTGCGCCGTGACGCGGACGACTACTGCGACCGGCGGCTCGCGGACTTCGAGATCGACCTGGGAAAGGTCCTGGCGCAGGTCCAGGCGGGGCGGGCCAAGCTGGCCGGCCGCCTCGGGGACACCCCTGTCGAGGACCCGCCGACCTGAGGGCACCACGTCAGCGTTTGGGAAGGGCACGCCGATGCCGTAGCATCTCTCGTTGGTCCTGCCGCTCATGGCGTGGACCGAGACCCCTCGACCTTGGACCGATCTCGTGGAGCCCCGCATCACCCTGGACCCCCGTTCACCGCTCGTGCTGGAGACGCACGAGATCGCGCGGCGGCCGGGGACCATGCGAGCGGTGCGACGGACCGTGCCAGCGCCGGAGGATCTCGGTACCGCCGTGATCGGTGTCCCCACCGGTGACGACCTCGACCTCGACGTGAGGCTCGAGTCCGTCATGGAGGGGATCCTCATCTCCGGAGACGTCCGCGTCCGCGCGGTCGGGGAGTGCGTGCGGTGCCTGGAGGAGGTCGTCGTCGATGTCGACGCCACCCTCCAGGAGCTGTACTACTACCCCGACCGTGCGCGTGCCGCGGCCGAGGAAGGCGACGACGAGGAGGAGAGCCGTGAGCTCGTCGGCGACCTGGTCGACCTCGAGCCCGCGGTCCGGGACGTGGTGGTGCCAGCGCTGCCGTTCCGCCCGGTCTGTTCTACGGACTGCCCAGGCCTGTGCTCCGAGTGCGGGGCGAGGCTGGCGGACCCGGAGAACGCCGATCACCAGCACGACGTCCTGGACCCCCGGTGGGCTGAGCTCGACCGGTTGAAGAACGTGTTCGACGAGAAGAGAGAGAGCTAGCCGTGGCTGTTCCGAAGCGCAAGATGTCGCGCAGCAACACCCGTGCGCGTCGGTCGCAGTGGAAGACGACCGCTACGACCCTCACCACCTGCGCCCGGTGCTCTGCCCAGGCCCGCCCGCACCAGGCGTGCCCGGCGTGCGGGGCCTACAAGAGCCGGCAGTACGTCGAGGCGCTGCGTACCGAGCACGAGTCGAACTGACCGTCCTCCGGTGACGTCGTGGGCGAGCCGCTGGTGAGCGGTCGATGAGAGACCGTGGAACGGGCGAGCTCGCACCCGCTGCACTCCTGGCCGAGAAGCTCGGGGTCCACCTGGACCCCGAGCTTCTCGTGCTGTCCCTGACACACAGGTCGTTCGCCCACGAGGCCGGGGGCATCCCCACGAACGAACGCCTGGAGTTCCTCGGCGACACGGTCCTGGGGCTGGTCGTCACCGAGGCCCTGTACCGCCGGCACCCGGACCTGTCCGAGGGCGAGCTCGCGAAGATGCGGGCCGCGACGGTGTCCCAGCGTGCGCTCGCCGCGATCGCTCGCGAGCTCGACCTGGGGGCCTACCTGCTGCTCGGCAAGGGTGAGCAGGCCACCGGTGGTCGCGACAAGGACTCGATCCTGTCCGACACCCTCGAGGCCCTTCTTGGCGCGGTGTACCTCACCCATGGGCTCGAGCCCGCGCGGGCCCTGGTCGAGCGGCTCGTCGACCCGACGCTCACGCGCGCCGCAGACCTGGGTGCCGGCCTGGACTGGAAGACCTCGCTCCAGGAGCTGGCCGCGCGCCTGGAACTCGGCGTTCCGGCCTACCAGGTGCTGGGTGAGGGCCCGGACCACGCGCGCACGTTCACCGCTCAGGTCGTGCTCGCCGGTCAGGTCCAGGGGTCCGGCGTCGGTCCGGCGAAGAAGATCGCCGAGCAGGGTGCCGCTGCCGCCGCCTACCGGACGCTGCTGGAGCGGTCCCCGCAGGGTCAGGCGTCCCACGGCTGACCGGTGCCCGAGCTTCCCGAGGTCGAGACCGTCCGTGACGGCTTGGCCCGGCACGTCCTGGGGAGCACGGTCCGGACCGTGACCGTCCACCGGGACTCCGCGGTGCGGAGACACGACGGAGGACCCCGGGACTTCTCGGACCGTCTACGAGGACGGGTGATCACGGCCGCGGTCCGCCGCGGCAAGTTCCTGTGGCTCCTGCTCGATGACGACTCCGCGCTCATGGCCCACCTGGGGATGAGCGGCCAGCTGCTGGTCGCGCAGGGGGAGTCCGTGGCCGGGCCACCGACCGCACCCGCCCCGCACCGGCACACGAGGGCCACCCTCGCGCTCGAGGGCCCGGGCGGCCCTCTCACCCTGTCATTCGTGGACCAGCGCACCTTCGGCCACCTCGCGGTCACCGAGCTCGTCCCCACCGCCGACGGGGCACCGGGTGGGCGGGGGAGTCCTCTGGCCGCTGTCCCGGTGCCGGTGGGTCACATCGCGCGGGACCTGCTGGACCCGGCGCTGGACCGCGAGCTGCTCGTCGGACGTGTGCGCAGGACCGGGCGCGAGGTGAAGCGGGTCCTGCTCGACCAGACGGTCGTGTCCGGGATCGGGAACATCTACGCGGACGAGGCGCTGTGGCGCGCGGGTCTGCACTTCACCCGCCCGTGCGACCGGCTGAGCCGTCCCCGTGCGCACTCACTGCTGCGGGCCGCGCACGAGGTGATGTCCGAGGCGCTGCTGGCCGGCGGCACCAGCTTCGACGCGCTGTACGTGAACGTCAACGGCGCCTCCGGCTACTTCGACCGCTCGCTGGCGGTCTACGGGCAGGCCGGGCGTCCGTGCCCCCGCTGCGGCGCGACGGTGGTGCGCGACCCCTTCATGAACCGCTCCTCGTTCACCTGCCCGCGGTGCCAGCGGCGTCCATCTGCGGAGCGCCTGTCCCGCCGGGCCCGCACCACTGCCTAGGATCGACCCGTGGCAGCCACAGTTACGCCCGCCGCGTCCGGGCCCAACGCAGAGATCGCGGTCATGATCGTCGACGACCACGAGGTCGTCCGGCGCGGCATCGCGGAGGTGATCGATCGCACCGAGGGCATGTCGGTGGTCGCGGAGGCCGGCTCGGTCGCCGAGGGGATCCGGCGTGCCAACCTGGTCCGCCCGCAGGTGATGCTGGTCGACCTGCAGCTCCCTGACGGCACCGGCATCGACCTGATGTCCTCCCTGCGCGATACCTTGCCCGATACACGTGCGATCGTGCTGACGTCCTTCGACGACGACGACGCGCTCGCCGCAGCGTTGCAGGCAGGTGCGGCCGCCTACGTCCTGAAGAGCGTACGAGGGGCCGAGATCGCCGACGTCATCCGGTCGGTCTCGGCGGGACGCACCCTGCTGGACGAGCGGACGGTGACCCGGCGTCGTGCTGGGCACGACGACCCCACCGAGGACCTCACGCCCAGCGAGCGCAAGGTGCTCGACCTGATCGGTGAGGGCATGTCCAACCGTGAGATCGCCGAGCGCCTCGGCGTCGCGGAGAAGACGGTGAAGAACCACATCACGTCGTTGCTGTCGAAGATGGGCCTGCAACGGCGCACCCAGGCTGCTGCGTGGGTCGCGGGGCACAAGCGCAGCGCCTGGCGCGCCGAGTCGGGCGACTAGCGGCTGAGGTCGTCAGCGGGCCCTGCCCTTGACCGGTGCCTGCCAGGTCAGCAGCGTCCCCCGACCCTCGCTGGTGGTCCCGAGGGTGAACTCTCCGCCGTGGCGGCGGGCCCTCGCCGCGAGGTTATCCGTCCCGGACCGCCGCTCACGGTCGTCCGGGAGGCCTGTCCCGTCGTCCTGGACCTCGACGGTGATCCGACCCGACGGGGCGTCTCCGTGGAGCGCGACGAGGACGGCTACGGACGAGGCACGCGCGTGGCGCGCCGCGTTGGCGAGTCCTTCCCGCACGACGGCGACGATGTCGTCGGCCATGTCCTCGCCGACGCGGTCGTCGATCACACCGGCGTCACCGTCGAGGGACTCCCCGGAGTCCAGGACCCGGCCGTCGACGTGGATGACGAGCGACGGGGCGAAGCCCAGCCCGGTCCGGGCCAGGGAGGCCTCGCGGCGCAGACGCTCGGCGAGGGGGGCGCTGGCGTCGGGGTCCCGGAGCGCGTGGACGATGGAGCGGATCTGACGGACGGTGGAGTCGACGTTGTCGAGGGCGTCCTCCACGATGCCGGTGAGCTCTGCGGGGTCGACGCCGCGCGCGGCTCGTCGCCGGACGGTCTCCAGCTGCATCCCGGTGGCGAAGAGCTGCTGGATCGCGAGGTCGTGGAGGTCCCTGGCGATCCGCTCACGCTCGTCGAGGAGGGCCGCGACGTCCTGGGCGTGTCGTGCCTCGGCCAGGACGAGCGCGATCGCGGCCTGGCCTGCGTAGGACTCGGCCGTGGCGAGGTCGCTGGGGTCGAACTGGGGGGACCCGACCCGGCGGAGCAGGACCAGGACGCCCACCCCACGCCCGTCGGCGTGCATGGGTGCGTACATGGCGGGCCCGAACTGGCGCATCGCCGCCACACGCATCGCACGGGCGCGTGACAGGGAGTCCACCACCAGGCCGTTGCCGTCGCGCAGCACTGTCCGCGCCCTGCCGTCGGGGGGCATGACGGTGCCGAGCAGCTCCTCCGCGCCCACCCCGTCGACGATCTCCATCACCATGGTGTCACCGAGGCTCGGCAGGACCAGGGCCGCGGTGTCGGCGCGTGCGACCTGCCGGGAGGACCGGGCGATCTCCAGGAGCACCTCCTCCTCGTCTGCGCCCTGGAGCAGCATCGTGGTGATCGTCTGCCCGGCTCGCAGCCACTCCTCGCGGTGGGCGGCCTGCCCGTAGAGCTGGGCGTTCTGGATCGCGACGGCCGCCGCCGCGGCGAGCGTGATGACTGCCTCGTCGTCCTCGGACGTGAAGCCGCCGCTCTTCTCGGACAGGTACAGGTGCCCGAAGATCCGGTCCCGCACACGCACGGCGGTGCCCAGGAACGCGCCCATGCGGGGATGTCCGGACGGCAGCCCCTGGAAGTCGGGGTGCTCGGTCAGGTCGGTCAGCCGCAACGTCCCGTGCGGAGGGATCGCAGCCAGCACGCCGGTGGAGTGGGGTGCACGCCCGAGCAGTGCCGCGATCTGCTCGTCGACCCCCGTGTGCACGAAGGTGGTCGACCGGCCCCGGGCGTCGAGCACGTTGATCGCGGCGTAGCGGGCTCCGGTGAGGTCGGCGCTCGCCTGCACGAACCGCTGCAGGACGGTCGGCAGGTCGAGGTCGGAGGCCAGGCCGAGGGCCGCCTGCAGCAGGTCGGCGGCGGCGAGCGAGCTGTCGTGGTGCTCGCGCACGATCGGGGTCACGGGCGGTCCTCTCCCTCGGGTGGTGCTCCTGGGCCGCTGGTCGCCGTGGGGGCCGACCTCCCGAGGATCGCACGAGGAGACCCTCGCTCTCGAACGCTGCCGTCAGGTTCGAGGACGATGATCTCGTCCGCGTGCTCCAGTCCGTCGAGGCGGTGGGTCACGACCAGGACGCCGCGCCCGACCGCCGGACCGTCGTCGGTTCGCAGCAGCGAGGCCAGCAGGTCCGCCGCGCCTTCGTCGACGTGCTCGGTGGGTTCGTCCAGCAGGAGGAGCGGAGAGGGACCCAGGAGCGCCCGGGCGAGCAGGAGGCGGCGACGCTCCCCGCCCGAGATCCTGCCTGCGTCGCTGCCGAGGACGGTGTCTAGCCCCAGCGGCAGCGCCTCGAGCCAGGGGCCCGCCCCGACGGCGGCCATGGCCGCACGGGCCTGCGCGGGTGTGACGTCCCCGCGCGCCACGCGCAGGTTCTCCAGGACGGTGGTGTCGAACACGTGGGCGTCCTCGGCGGTGAGGCTGACGGCCGGTGGCCGTGAGCGCGCCGTCGCCGGTCGGCCGTCGACCTCGACCGTGCCCGAGGCCGGTGGGAGCAGCCCTGCGAGCGTCAGCAGCAGGGTCGTCTTCCCGACGCCGCTGGGCCCGACGATCGCCAGCGAGCGTCCGGGTTCGAGGTCGAGGTCCAACCCGTCGAGGAGGGACCGGCCCCCGGGCCAGGCGCACCGCAGGTCGCGGGCCCGCAGGACGGGGCGACCCCCGGTCCCGGGGGCCGGCACGGTCTCGTCGGTGGTCGTGGTCGGCCCGTCCACGAGCTCCATGATGCGACGCGCGGCCTCGCGGGACCGCAGGACCTGCACTCCGGCCGCCGGAAGCAACGACACGGCCTCGAACGCGGCCAGCGGTGTCAGGACGACCACGGCGAGCAGGACCGGGTCCAACGTCCCGGCGGTCGTCGCGGGCGTGCCGAGCACCAGTGCGGACAGGACCGCCAGGCCGGTCGCGAGGGGGAGGACGGCCGCAGCGACCGCTGCGGGTGCAGCGCCCCGGTCCTCGGCGCGGGCGAGGGCCCGTTCGGCGGCGTCGAGCTCGGCCAGCACGTCGTCGGTGCGTCCTGAGACGGTGAGCTCGGGCCCACCATGGAGCAGGGTGAGGCTCACCGCGGACACCTCGGCGCGAGCCCTGGCGGTGTCGCGCTGCACGGTGCGGACCGCGTGCACGGCCAGCAAGGGCGCCACTGCTCCCGCCACCAGCAGGCACGCCGCCAGCGCCAGGCCCGCGGCCGGGAAGAACGCGGCCAGGAGCGCCACGCTCCCGGTGCTGACGACGAGTGCGACGCCGAGGGGCATCAGTCCTCGCACCACGACGTCGCCGATCATGTCGACGTCGGCGCCCACGCGGGCGAGGAGGTCGCCGCGGCGCAGTCGCATCAGGGTGTCGGCGCTGCCGTCCGCGAGGCGCGTGTAGATGCGTGTGCGCAGGGTCGCCATCCCGCGCAGGGCGAGATCGTGGGAGAGCAGACGTTCGAGGTAGCGGAGCAGGCCTCGGGTGATCCCGAACATGCGGACGGCGACGGCTGCCATGGACAGGGTCATGACCGGGGGCATCTGGGACGCGCGGGCGATGAGCCACGCGGAGACCGCGGCCAGGGCGACGGCGCTGCCCAGCGCCCCGGCACCGGTGACGGTCGCGAGCGCGACACGCCGCCAGGAGATGTCGAGCAGGTGCACGGCCTGGACCAGGGGGTCGCGGTGGGGAGTCACGGGCGGGCCGGTGCGGGCTCGGTCCGGCTGCTGGCTGCGGTGCAGGGCGTGACGCGGTCGGCCACCGCGAGGGTGCTCGCCCGGTGGGAGACGAGCAGGACGGTGCGTCCGGACTCCCGGAGCCGCCGGACGGCCTGCACCACGACGTCCTCGGCGTCGTGGTCGAGGTGTGCGGTCGGCTCGTCGAGCACGACCAGGGGGGTGCGCGCGAGAAGGGCGCGTGTGAGCGCCAGCCGTTGGCGCTCACCGAGGCTCAGTCCGTGACCGCCGTGGCCCAGGGAGGTGTCCCAGCCGTGGGGGAGACGGTCGACGACGTCCTGCAGCCCGGTGAGGGTCGCGGCGTGGGTGCGGGCGACGGCACTGATCCGGCGACCGTCGTCGACGAGGTCGGCGAGGGTGCCCGGCACGAGCACGGCTCGTTGGGGCACCCACGTGATCTGGTTCCACCAGGTGGCGGGTTGCAGGTCGTGCAGCGGGGTGCGTGTGCCGTCCGCTGCGGTGACGGTGACCGAGCCCGTCTCGGGCCGTAGCAGGCCCAGGACGACGGCGACGGCGGTGGACTTGCCCGCGCCGTTCGGCCCGGTCAGTGCGTGCACCTCGCCGGGTCGCAGCACGAGGTCCAGGTGGGCGGGTGCGACCGTGTCGCGCTCGGGGGCGGTGACGCTCACGTCGTGGAGCGTGAGGGTGGCGGTCCTCAGGTCCGGTGCAGGGGCGGCCCCCGGCGCGGGTACGGGGCGGTCGAGCACCTCGAAGGTGCGCTCGGCGGCCGCCACACCGTCCGCCGAGGCGTGGAAGTGCGCTCCCACCTGGCGTAGGGGGAAGTACACCTCAGGGGCCAGGACGAGGACGGCGAGGGCGGTGGTGAGGTCGAGGTGGCCGTAGACCAGGCGGAACCCGACACCGACGGCGACGAGGGCGACGGCGAGGGTCGTGAGGAGCTCCAGGACCATGCCCGACAGGAACGCGACCCGCAGGGTTCCCATGGTGGCCCGCCGGTGGGACTCCCCGAGTGCGCGGACACGGGTGGCCGGTCCGGTCTCGCGACCCAGGGCCTTGAGGGTGGGCAGACCGGCTAGCAGGTCCATGACCTGGTCACCCAGGCGCGCCATCGTGCTCAGGCGTCGGCGCGCGTACCCCTGGGTGAGCCACCCGACCAGCACCATGAACAGCGGCACCAGGGGGAGCGTCACGGCGATGGTGAGTGCGGCGATCCAGTCCAGGCCGAGGACGACGGCCAGGGTGGCGGGCGTGACGGTGGCGGCGAGCAGGAGCTGGGGCAGGTACCGGACGAAGTACGGTTCCAGGTCGGCCAGGCCCCGGGTGGCGAGGGTCGCGACCGCGGTGGACTGCTCGGTGCCGGCCCCGCGGGGCCCGAGGGCCACGGCGTGGGTCAGCAGTGCGCGTCGGAGCTGCTGGACGGTCCTGGTCGCGGCCCGGTGTGCGTAGCGCTCCTGGGCGCCGGTCAGCAGTGCGCGCAGAGCGACGACCGCGGCGAGCCACCCGACCGTGGGGGCGACGTCGGGCCAGTCACCTTCCCGGGTGACCACGGGTGCCAGGGCGTGGGCGAGCAGGAGCGCCTGGGCGATGACGAGTGCGGCGGTGAGCGCGCCGGTGCCCGCCGTGAGCACGACGTAGCGCCGGGCGGCGCGGGCTCGTCGGAGCAGGCGCGGGTCGAGCGGCTTCACCTGCGGGTGAACGTGAGGCCGGTGTGGTCGGGGATCTGGGCGCTGGTGATGCGCTTGCGGAACACCCAGTAGGTCCAGCCCTGGTAGAGCAGGACGAAGGGCGTGAGGATGACTGCGACCCAGGTCATGATGCGCAGCGTGTAGGCCGAGGACGAGGCGTTCTCGATGGTGAGTGAGTTGGCGGGGTCGACGGCGGGCATGACGTCGGGGAACATCGATCCGAAGATCAGCACGACGGCGGCGACGATGGCCACCGCCGAGGCCGTGAACGCGTAACCCTCCCGCCCGCGCCGGGTTGCGGCCACGGTGCTGACCAGGCCCGCGGCGGCGATGGCCGTGGCGACCCAGGTCCAGGTCGTGGAGTAGGCGATCTGGGTCCACACCGCCCAGGACCCCGCCACGACGACGGTGAGGGCCGCCAGGCGGGTGGCGAGCTTCCCGGCCTGGTGGCGGATCGGGCCGTCGGTCTTGAGTGCCACGAACACGGTCCCGTGCGTGAGGAAGATCATCAGCGTCGTGGCGCCACCGAGGAGCGCGTACGGGTTGAGCAGGTCCAGCAGCGTTCCCACGTACTGGTGGTCGGCGTCCAGGTGGACGCCCCGGACGAGGTTCGCGAACGCCACACCCCACAGGAACGCCGGCGTCACGGATCCGAAGATGATGGCGCGGTCGGCCCAGGCCCGCCACCCGTCGTCGTTGATCTTGCCGCGCCACTCGAAGGCGACCACACGCACGATCAGGGCGAGCAGGATGAGCAGCAGAGGGATGTAGAAGCCGGAGAACATGGTGGCGTACCAGTGGGGGAACGCCGCGAAGGTCGCGCCCCCGGCGGTCAGGAGCCACACCTCGTTGCCGTCCCAGACCGGCCCGATCGTGTTGATCAGGGTCCGGCGGTCCTTGTCGTTGCGGCCCAGGACGGGCAGCAGCATCCCGACGCCGAAGTCGAAGCCCTCGAGGACGAGGTAGCCCGTCCACAGGACGGCGATGAGCAGGAACCAGAGCAGAGGCAGGTCCATGTCGGCTCCTGTCAGTACGCGAAGGACAGCGGGCGGTCGGGTGTGCCGTCGGGGTCCTCGGGGCCCCCGGGCCTGTCGTCGTCAGGATCGTCGCGGCGCGCATCGGGGCTGGGGTCGTGCTCGGTCTCGGCCACACCTTCACTGGCGTAGCGGCGCATGAGCCGGAACCAGACCACCGCGAGCACGGCGTACAGCCCGGTGAAGGCGATCATCGAGGTCAGCACGGTGCCGGGGCCGACCGAGGTCGAGACCCCCCGCATGGTGAGCAGCCAGACCCCGTCGACACCCGACGGGTCGGGGTTGGGGTGGACGACCCATGGTTGCCTGCCCATCTCGGTGAACACCCAGCCGAAGATCGAGGCGAGGAACGGCATCGGAATGGCGACCAGACCGAGGGTCCCGAACCAGCGCTTGTCGGTGACCCGGTTGCCGCGGGTCAGCCACAGCGCGGCGGCCGCGAGGGCGGCGCTGCCGATGCCGAACCCGATCATCAGCCGGAAGCTCCAGTAGGTCACGGCGAGGTTCGGGGTGTAGTCGATGCCCTCCCCGAAGTGTTCGGCGAACTGCGCCTCGTACTGCTCCTGGAGGTCCTGGACCCCGGTGATCGTGGACGTGAAGTCGCCGTTGGCGAGCCACGAGGTCAGTCCCGGGATCTCGATGAGGTGGCGGACGCCCTCGCAGTCGTTGGTCAGGTCGCCGACGGTGAGGATGGAGAACGCCGCGCCGTCCTCGGTCACGCACAGCGCCTCCGCCGCGGCCATCTTCATGGGCTGCTGCTGGAACATGAGCTTGGCCTGGATGTCACCGGAGACCGCGACCCCGACGCCGGAGAACATGATCGTGATCATGCCCAGGACGACGGCCGGGCGGTACACCTCGCGGGCGGTGGCGAGGTCGCCCTTGCGTGCCGAGCGCACCATCCACCACGCGGCGATGCCGGCGACGAACGTGCCCGCGGTGAGGAAGGAGGCCGCGATCGTGTGCGGGAAGGCGGCCAGGAGGGTGGAGTTGGTGAGGACCGCCACGATGTCGACCATCTCGGCCCGGCCGGTCTCGACGTTGAAGATCGCGCCGACCGGGTGCTGCATCCAGGAGTTCGCGGCGATGATGAAGTAGGCGGAGAGGTTGGAGGCGATGGCGACGGCCCAGATGCACCCGAGGTGGACGCGCCGGGGGAGCTTGTCCCACCCGAAGATCCACAGTCCCAGGAAGGTGGACTCGATGAAGAACGCGGCCAGGGCCTCCATGGCCAGCGGCGCCCCGAAGACGTCGCCCACGAACCGCGAGTACTCCGACCAGTTCATTCCGAACTGGAACTCCTGCACGATGCCGGTCGCGACGCCGATCGCGAAGTTGATGAGCAGGAGCTTGCCGAAGAACTTGGTCAGCCGCAGCCACTTCTCGTCCCCGGTCCGCACCCAGAACGTCTGCATGATCGCCACGAGGGGCGCGAGCCCGATGGTGAGGGGCACGAAGATGAAGTGGTAGACGGTGGTGATGCCGAACTGCCACCGGGCCAGTTCCAGTGCGTCCACGGGGGTCTCCTCGAGCGGCAGCGTGACGTGTGGGTGCTGGTATCGACGGTAGGAAAGATGTCATGGGACGACCCGGGACCTTGGTCCCCATTTCGTGACGCGTCGTCACATCGATCTTGCGCCCGGCCCGGCGCGTCGGGGGGCGGCCCGTGCTGCCTGTGCGATACTTGGCGCGGAAGGACAGGTCGCCACACCGGCATGTCCGCCACGACGATCTTGGCCGGGCACGGTCCGAGGCTCGCCGTGCGCCGCCACCGCGCTCACCAGCGCGGTCGGGCAGGCGCTGGCGCAGCCCGCCCGTCCGGCAGAACGCCATGACGACTTCCGTCGTCGGGTGCACGCGCCCGCGCGACGACAGACCGCCCGAGGGTCGGCGAGTGTGGACGGCCCCCCGGGCCAGGAGCACCTTCGTGAGCACAGACGAATCGACGAACGACTCCGAGGGGCGCGGCACAACCGGGGAGGACCGGGCGCCTGCCCCCCGCCGACGCCGCCGAGCCGCGTCCGCACCGGCCACGACCGTGACCTCGGATGCCGCG
>NZ_AXCZ01000066.1 GCF_000767165.1 Cellulomonas bogoriensis 69B4 = DSM 16987 | reverse complement strand
GCCTGCGCGAGGCCGCCGACCGGCCCGGTCCCGCCGTCGCGGGAGGTACCGTGGAGGGGTGAGCGCCCCGGCCCCCACCAGCGCGCGCCCCGAGTACCTGCGCACCGCCCTGACCCCACGCATGCTGGTCCTGCTGGTGCTGCTCCTCGGGGCGGCCGCGGTGTGCGTGCGCCTGGGGATGTGGCAGCTGGACCGTGCCGAGATCCGTGGCCGCGACGACGCCGAGGCACGTGTGGCGGAGGCGGTGCAGGGCGCGCCGGTGCCCCTGGGGGAGGTCCTGGGGCCCCAGCAGACCTTCCGTGGTGAGCTGGTCGGGCGCAAGGTCGAGGTGCGTGGCACGTTCGAGGACGACGAGCTCCTGGTCGTGGACCGGGCACTGGACGGGCGCACCGGGTACCTCGTGCTGAGCCCGCTGCGGGTCGACGGGGTCGCGGGCGCCGACGGCAGAGCCCCGGTGCTCGCAGTGATCCGGGGGTGGGTCGCCACCGAGGACGAGGCGTCCGGGGTGGCTGCCCCGGTGGGGCCGGTGACCGTCACCGGGTACCTGCAGGCCGGGGAGTCCGCGGGTGACGGCGGGGCAGGTCCGGGCATGACCGACTCGATCAGCCCTGCGGTGCTGGTCAACAGGTGGGGCGGCCCCACGTACTCGGGGTACCTCGTGGTCAGCGAGGTGGAGCCGGCCCCGGGTGCCGTGCCGCAGCGGCTCCCCCTGCCCACGACCAGCGGCGGGGGCCTGAACGTGCAGAACCTGGCCTACGCGTTGCAGTGGTGGATCTTCGGCGGGTTCGCGGTGCTGCTGTGGGGGCGGATCGTGCGCGACACCGCCAGGGACGAGTGGAGGACGACGTGAGCACGACGACCGAGGACCTGGCAGGCAAGGGCGGGCGCGCCCTGCGGCGCTACCGGGTGATGGCATGGATCACGGGGGTGATGCTCCTGATCCTGGTGGTCGAGATGGTCATCAAGTACGTGCTCCAGGCCGGTCCGGAGGTGATGCGCTGGATCGAGTGGGTGCCGTTCGTCCACGGGTGGATCTACGTGGTGTACCTGGTGACCGTGGTGGACCTGTGGTCGACCATGCGCTGGGGCTACCGGCGACTGGTCGCGATGATCCTCGGGGGTGTCGTGCCCGTGATGTCGTTCGTCGTGGAGCGACGGGTCCACGAGCACGCCGTCCGTGACCTGGCCGCCGTCCGCGGACCGGAACCGGCCGACGACGAGGGCCTCACTAGACTCGACGCGTGACCCACACCGAGGAGCCCGGGCAGCCGGGCGCGCACCGACCTGTGCTCGTCGTCGACTTCGGGGCCCAGTACGCCCAGCTGATCGCCCGTCGGGTGCGTGAGGCGAACGTGTACTCCGAGATCGTCCCGCACACGGCGCCCGTCGAGCAGATCCTGGCCAAGGAACCCGCGGCCGTGATCCTGTCCGGCGGCCCCTCGAGCGTCTACGCCGACGGCGCACCGGCCGTCGACCCGGCCCTGTTCGACGCCGGGGTTCCGGTGCTGGGCATCTGCTACGGCTTCCAGGCCATGGCCGACGCCCTGGGTGGGGCGGTCGCGCAGACGGGGACCCGCGAGTACGGCGGGACCCACGTGGACGTCGACGACTCCGGGGTGCTGCTGACCGGCTCGCCCACCGAGCAGTCGGTGTGGATGAGCCACGGCGACGCGGTTCATGAGGCGCCGGAGGGGTTCACCGTCCTGGCGCGGTCCGCGGGCTCGCCGGTCGCCGCGTTCGAGGACCCGCAGCGACGTCTGTTCGGCATGCAGTGGCACCCCGAGGTCAAGCACTCACCCCTGGGCCAGCACGCCCTCGAGAACTTCCTGTACCGCGGCGCGGGCCTGGAGCCCACGTGGACCGCGGGCAACGTCGTCGCCGAGCAGGTCGAGCGGATCCGCGCCCAGGTCGGTGACGCGCGCGTGATCTGCGGGCTGTCCGGAGGGGTCGACTCCGCGGTGGCCGCAGCCCTGGTCCAACGGGCCGTCGGGGACCAGCTGACGTGCGTGTTCGTCGACCACGGCCTGCTGCGCGCCGGGGAGGCCGAGCAGGTGGAGGACGACTTCGTGGCCGCCACGGGCGTCCAGCTGAAGGTCGTCGACGCCCGCGCCCAGTTCCTGGGTGCGCTCGCGGGGGTCACGGACCCCGAGACCAAGCGGAAGATCATCGGCCGGGAGTTCATCCGGACGTTCGAGGCCGCCGCCCGTGAGGTGGTCGCCGAGGCCGGCGCGCACGAGGAGGAGGTCCGGTTCCTGGTCCAGGGCACCCTCTACCCGGACGTGGTCGAGTCCGGCGGGGGCGAGGGCGCGGCGAACATCAAGTCCCACCACAACGTGGGCGGGCTGCCCGACGACCTGCAGTTCGAGCTGGTCGAGCCGTTGCGGACGCTGTTCAAGGACGAGGTCCGTGCGGTGGGCCTGGAGCTGGGTCTCCCGGACGCGATCGTGTGGCGGCAGCCGTTCCCGGGCCCCGGCCTGGGCATCAGGATCATCGGCGAGGTGACCGCCGAGCGCCTGGACCTGCTGCGTGCCGCGGACGCGATCGCCCGGGCCGAGCTGACCGCGGCCGGTCTGGACCGGCAGATCTGGCAGTGCCCGGTGGTGCTGCTCGGCGACGTGCGGTCGGTGGGCGTGCAGGGTGACGGGCGCACCTACGGCCACCCGGTGGTGCTGCGGCCGGTGAGCTCGGACGACGCGATGACCGCGGACTGGTCCCGGGTGCCCTACGACGTCCTGGCCACGATCTCGACCCGGATCACCAACGAGGTGCCCGAGGTGAACCGGGTGGTGCTGGACGTCACCAGCAAGCCCCCGGGCACCATCGAGTGGGAGTGAGGGCCGGCTCGGCCCTCAGCCCTCGAGCTCGCGGTCGCGGGCCGCGGCCCGACGCCGGTGCTTGTCGGCGATGAGGAAGGCCTCGGCCTCCCGCAGCACCGTCTCGGCGGTGAGGTGACGCCCGCGGTGGACCTGCATGGACCCGTGCGCGACACCGATGCTCACGGGGGTGCCGTCCAGGTCGAACGGGGCGTCCAGGGCGTCCAGGACGGCGCGTAGGGGCCCGTCGGTGACAGCGTCGGGTTCGCCCTCCTGGATGAGCACGAACTCGTCGGAGCCGACCCTGCCGACGACGTCCCCGTCGCGGACGGTGTCGCAGATGCGTTCGGTGACCTTGAGCAGGAGGGCGTCGCCCGCCTCGTGCCCGTGCTCGACGTTGATGCGCGCCAGGCCGTCCAGGTCCAGGTAGGTGATCACCGCGCCCGGTGTGACGCCGTAGGCGACCCGCCCCAGGCACCGGTGGACGCGTTCCTGGGCCGTGCTGCGGTTGGCGAGCCCGGTGAGGTCGTCGTGCTGGGCGAGATAGGCCAGGCGGTCCTCGGCGTACATCTGCCGGTCCGCCATCTGGCTCAGGCGCAGCACCACCAGGCCCACGATGCCGAGGTTGGCCGCGACGACCAGGCGCAGGTCCGTGCCCATGTCCGTGACCAGGTCGGCGGCGAGCAGCAACGGGCTCAGCGCCAGGGCGAGGGAGAGCGCGAGCAGCCGCCGGGGGCTCAGCACCCGGGCCCGGGGGTACCGGATGATCGGGAGCTCGGCGGACGGGTGCAACGCCGCGGCCGTCCCGGCGGTGAACGCGACGATCCAGAAGGCCCCCACCCACCAGACCCCGCCGGGTTGCGTCGTGGTCGTGGTGAGCTCACGCACCACGGTGCCACCGAGGATCGCCACCACGGTGGTGATCATGTAGATGAGTGTGGGGCGACGGGTGGGGAGGACCACGGCCGCCCGGCCCAGGGCACCCGCGATGGCGCTGATCGCGACGAGGATGAGCATGGTGCGCATCCGGTCGGCGAGCGGCACGTCCCGGCCCATCTGGGGCTCCAGGATCGCCACCCACAGCAGGAACGCGATGCTGAGCCCCAGGATCGCCGCGTCGACGGCTGCCCCGGCGTCCTGGCGAAGGGGTCTGCGGATGAGCATGATCGTCCCTGCGAGGAGCAGCAGGTACCCGATCGGCAGGCCCACGGTGACCACGAGCCCGGGGTTCGGCGGAGGTGTGGGCGCGTAGTGCTCGACCATCCACCACACGTTGTAGACGTTGAGGACGACGAGCCCCGAGAGCAGCGTCTGCCAGGGTCGGCGGTCCTGGACGTAGCGGCGGTGCAGGGCGAGCGCGACAGCGATCGCCGGCGGCACCCCGGAGGCCGTGACCACCCAGTCGCGGGCCTGCCCCTCGGTCGAGAGCAGTGCCACGAGCAGGGTCCCGGCGAGTGCCACGAATCCCAGGTGGGTGGCCTGCGCGCTGAGGAGCGGGCGGCCACGGTCGGGTGGTCGGGGGTGGGCCGGGTCCCTCGGCGCCGAGTTGCTCATGTAAGAGGTCTAGCCTGAGGCGTGCGAATCTTCCATGTCTCGGACTGTTATGCCCCGAGAACCGGCGGTATCGAGACGCAGGTGCGTGATCTTGCGAAGGCTCAGGTGGCTGCCGGCGACGAGGTGCACGTCCTGACGGCGACGACCGGTGCGGACGGTGAGCGCCACGGCGAGACCGAGGACGACGACGGGGTCGTGGTCCACCGGTTGGGCGGTCGTATGCCCGGCGACCTTCCGGTCAGCCCGACCGCCCCCCGGCGCATGCGTGAGCTGATCGCTCGGCTCGAGCCGGACGTGGTGCACGTCCACGCCGGAGTGATCTCACCGGTGGCCTACGACGGTGCCCGGGTCGCGCTCGAGTCCGGCGTCCCGTTGGCGATCACCTGGCACTGCATGCTGGACGGGTGGACCCCGGCGTTGCGCGCGGTGGTGCGCAGGTCGCGGTGGCGTGGTGCGCCGGTGGCGCTGAGCGCCGTCAGCAGGTCCGCGGCGGCGCGGGTCGAGCGGGTCTTCGGTCGACCGGTCGCGGTGATGCCGAACGGCACCGACATGCGGCTGTGGGGCCCGACGGCGCGACGCTCGGACGGTGCGCTGCGGTGCGTGGCGACCATGCGCCTGGCCCCGCGCAAACGGGGCCTGGCGCTGATCGACACGGTCGCCGACGCCGCGGCGCAGCTGGGGCCGGGGGCTCTGCACCTGGACCTGGTGGGTGATGGGCCGCAGCGCGCGGCGATCGGGCGGCGGGTGCGCCGTCGTGGCATGTCCTCGGTGGTGACGGTGCACGGCCGTCTGGACCGGCTGGAGGTGCGCAAGCTGTACGACGAGGCCGACGTGTTCCTGGCCCCCGCCTCGTTGGAGGCCTTCGGCATCGCCGCACTGGAGGCCCGTGCCACGGGCCTGGTGGTGGTGGCCCGGGCAGGGACGGGCATCGAGGAGTTCGTCACCGACGGGGTCGACGGCCTGCTCGTGGACGACGACGCCGCGATGGCACGGGCCCTGGTCCACCTGACCACGGATCTGGGGCTGCGACGTCGCCTGCTGGAGCGCTCCCGAGCCGAGCCCCCGCCCTTCGACCGGGCGATGACCGTGCTGCGGGCCCACGAGCTGTACGACCGCGCGCGGGCCCAGCGCCCCGGCTGAGCGGCTCCGTCCCGGTTCGGGACCATCGGCCCATGCCGGTGGACCGGTGCCCTGGGAGTCTCGGACGCGTCGCCGCGACGCCCACCCCACTGCGGCGACGACTCACGGCGGTTGACCCGACGACTACGCCGGGTCAACCGCCGTTCTGCATCCCGGTGCGTGGTCGTTCACCGCCGGGGCCCGTGGTTCAGCCGCGACGTCGGCGAGCGCCGTTGATGACGGCCCCCACCAGCAGGCCGGCGCCGGCGAGCGCGAGGACGGCGATGGCTGCCAGCTCGACGTCGAACACCACCCCCACGGCGGCGGCGAGCAGCCCCGCCCCCACGACGACGACCACCAGACCCCACACGATCGTGGCGATCCTCACCGGGCGCCGGGGTGGTGCGGAGTCCGCGCCGGTGTCGTCGGTGCTGTCAGGCGCGTCGTACTCGGTGCTTCCCATCATGGTCTCCTCTGGTCGGCCCGGCGGTGTGCTGGAGGTGGTCATGGGCGCCTCACCCCTCGACCACGCGGACGGTCCCGGCGCCCACGACGACCTGCAGCTCGATCCGGGGTACTGCGCCCTCCTGCACGCTCTGCGACTCGAACAGGCGCGCGGGCCCGCCCCCGCCGCGACGGACGACCTGCTCGCCCAGCCAGTCGATCTCACCCGCGAACACCTGGACCCGGGCGGAGTACGCCCCGTCCCGGGGCAGGTGGATCGTCACCTCACCCGCGCCCACGTTGACGGGCACCTCCACGGTCCGGCCCCGGGGAAGGGCCAGCCCGGTCAGGTCGATCCGCGCCTCCCCGGCGCCCAACGAGTACCCCCGCTCGGCCTCCACGACCGTGCTGGGGGTGTGGAAGAGCTCACCGACGGGTGTGGTGGTGCCTTGCCACGTCCACGGGCTGCGCTCCACCGCCGCGACGGGCAGCAGGGCGAGGATCGCGATGACGGCGACCCCGCCGAGCGCTCCGCTGGTGCGTCCCCGGATGCCGGTCGCCACGATCGCCACACCCGTCAGGACCACGGTCACCGCACCGGCGGTGAGCAGCACCGGTCCGGTGAACGCCCCGATCCGGTCGGCGTACATCAGGCCGGCGAGGACGAGGAGCCCGACGGCCAGGACACCGGTCGTCACCCCGGTCCGCGGTCCGCCGGGTCGCGGGCGTGGCTGTCTCGGGAGCGCCGTTGTGGGCGTGGCCCCACCCGGGGGCGGCGCATAGGTGGTGGGGGTGGGCCCGGGCCGGGCCGGTGGTGGTTCGGGTGCAGGTGCCTGGCTCATGGTCGTTCCTCGGTCGAAGTGGGGCGGGACGGGGGCTGCCGGCGGTCCGTGCTGGGCGGCTCCCGGTGAGGTGGTGCCCGGCGCCGACGACGGGTCGTGCCGCGGCAGCGCCGTCGTGGGGCCCTGGCCCGGGGCGCGGCCCCGCATGGAGGTCACGACGAGCACGGCGATCACCGCGAGCGCGAGGAGCCACCAGAACCCGGTCCACGCCCCGCCAGGTCCGTCCCACCACCACAGGCCCGGGAACCGCCCCCCGGGCACGGACAGGCCGGCCAGGAACACGGCGAACGCGCCCAGGACGGCGATGTCGAAGTTGCCTCCGATGAGCTCCTGGAGGTGGACCCTGCCGTCGCGCTGCTCGGGGAGCAGCGCCCAGGCGAGCCCGTACAGCACGAGCCCGACGCCGGCGAACAGGACGGTCACGGCGACCAGGCCACGGACCAGCGCGGCGTCGACGCCCAGTCGCTGGGCCAGGCCCCCGCACACGCCCGCGACCCAGCGGTCGTCGGTCCGGACCAGGCCGGCGCGCCGGACGCTGTCGAAGAAGCCGTCCAGACCGTTCTGCTGCTCTGCGGAGGTCCTGCCCGGCCCCGGTGGTGGTGGTGTCGTGGAGTCCATGCCTCGAGCCTGCCGCGGGACGGGCCGTCGCGGTATCGGGTGGTGCCCTGACCCGACCCTGATCCGTCCCTGATCCTTGCCCTGGTCACTGCCGGGTGGCACCCCTGACGTGTGACGATGCTCGTGTGACCACCCAGAGCGCCGACGTCGGTCGGCTTCCGTTGCGCCGTCCCCGGGCGGGCGCCTGGGTGGGGGGAGTGGCTGTGGGGCTCGCCGCCCACCTGCGGCTGCCGGTGGTGACGGTCCGCCTGCTGTTCCTGCTGCTCGCGCCGTTCTCCGGCGTGGGCGTGCTGCTGTACGTGTGGTTCTGGGTGGTGGTGCCCGCCGGGGACCCTGCCGGGGCCGCCGAGCAGGCCCGTCCCGCTGCGCTGGCGCGCCTGGCACCCCGGCTGCGTGACCCGGACCGACGGGTCCCCCTGACCGACATCGGTTTCGGTCTGCTGCTCCTGGTGGCCGCGGGTCTGCTGGTGGCGGTGCGTGCGGGGGCGCGGATCGACTACTCGTGGTTGGTGCCGGTGCTCATCGTCCTGGGTGGGACGGCCCTGGCGTGGAGCCAGCTCGACCGGGTCCAGCGTGACCGGATGCTCTCGCACGCGGGGGGCCGCACACCGGTCAGCGTGGTGCGGCTGCTGGGGGGAGTGGTCCTGGCCGGGCTGGGTCTGCTGCTCCTGGTGGGGCAGGACGCGCCCCTGGACGCGTTGATGCGCTCGGCGCTGGCTGCGCTCGCGGTGCTCACCGGTGCGGCGCTGGTCCTGGCCCCGTGGTGGTTGCGGCTGGTGAACGAGCTGGGTGACGAGCGTGCGGCCCGGGCCCGGGAGTCCGAGCGCGCGGACATCGCCGCGCACCTGCACGACTCGGTGCTGCAGACGTTGGCTCTGATCCGTGCCCGTGCCGGTGACCAGGAGGTCGTCGCGCGCCTGGCCCGGGCGCAGGAGCGTGAGCTGAGGGCGTGGTTGTACGACGACCGTCCGACGCCCGGGACGTCGGTGGCTGCCGAGCTGCGGGCGCTGGTGGGTGAGGTCGAGGACGCGCGCGGGGTCCCGATCGAGGTGGTCGTGGTGGGCGACGTGGTGCCGGACGCGGCGACGGAGGCGTTGCTGCAGGCGACGCGGGAGGCACTGCTGAACGCGGTGACGCACGGTCGTCCGCCGGTGTCGTTGTACCTGGAGGCCGGGTCGGGCCGGGTGGAGGTGTTCGTACGCGACCGGGGTGAGGGTTTCGACCTCGCCGGGGTCCCCGTGGACCGGTTCGGCGTGCGAGAGTCGATCATCGGGCGCATCACGCGCCGTGGCGGGACGGCCACGGTGCGCAGCGACCCGGAGCGTGGGACCGAGGTGCACCTGTGCCTGCCCACGTCCGAGCACGAGGGAGGGCACTGATGACACCGGAGGCCGGTCCGATCGACGTCGTCCTGGTGGACGACCACCTGATGTTCCGTGCCGGGGTGCGGGCGTCGCTGGACGAGTCGGTGCACGTGGTGGGTGAGGCCGACGACGTGGACTCGGCGATCACGTTGGTGCGGGCGCTGCAACCCCCTGTGGTGGTGCTGGACGTGCACCTGCCCGGTGGCTCGGGCGGTGGCGGTGCGGAGGTGATCCACGCGTGCGCCGACCTGCTGGCTGGCACGCGGTTCCTGGCGCTGTCGGTGTCGGACGCGGCCGAGGACGTGGTGGCGGTGATCCGTGCGGGGGCGCGTGGCTACGTGACGAAGGCGATCTCGGGCCCGGACCTGTCGGCGGCGGTGCGCCAGGTCGCGGGAGGTGACGCGGTGTTCTCGCCCCGGTTGGCGGGGTTCGTGCTGGACGCGTTCGGCGCGGCGGCCGGTGACGTGGCCACGGGTGACGACGAGCTGGACCGGCTCTCGGCACGCGAGCGGGAGGTCATGCGGCTGATCGCTCGCGGCTACACCTACCGCGAGGTGGCCGGTGAGCTGTTCATCTCGGTCAAGACGGTCGAGACCCACGTCTCTGCGGTGCTGCGCAAGCTCCAGCTGTCGTCGCGGCACGAGCTGACCCGGTGGGCGGCGGCGCGTCGGCTCCTGTGAGCGGGCGGTCCCGCGTGGGTGCTGACACGAACGGGTGAAGGGGTGTGCGCCGGTGCGACGTCCGCGCGGCTGCGGGAGTCCGTCGCCGGCTCGTGAGGCGGGGCCGCGTCGGGGCTGTCGGTGGGGCGGCCTAGGCTGGTCCCCGCCATGGACATGCTCTTCACCGATCTTCCCCTGCCGGGTGTGAACCCGTCGTCCGAGTCGCGGCTGCCCGCAGCCGTCCCGCCGCGCTCCCGTGACGGGGGTGACGGGCAGGCCGACGGGACGGGCCCGGGCGACCGTGACGACGCCGGCGCCGGCCTGCTGGACGGGCTCAACGCCGAGCAGCGCGAGGCGGTGCTCCACTCCGGGCCGCCGCTGCTGCTCGTGGCGGGTGCGGGTTCGGGCAAGACGCGGGTGCTGACCCACCGGATCGCCCACCAGCTGGCCACGGGCCGGGTGCGGGCGCCGGAGGTCCTGGCGATCACGTTCACAAACAAGGCCGCGGCCGAGATGCGCGAGCGGGTCGAGGCGCTGGTGGGCCCGGCGGCCCGGGCGATGTGGGTGTCGACGTTCCACTCGGCGTGCGTGCGGATCCTGAGGCGGGAGCACGACGTCCTGGGCCTGCGCTCGTCGTTCTCGATCTACGACGCGGCCGACTCCCAGAGGCTGTTGACGCTGGTGACGCGCGAGCTGGGCCTGGACGCGAAGAAGTACCCGGCCAAGGTGCTGTCCTCGCGCATCTCGGCCCTCAAGGACGAGCTGGTGGACCCCGACGGGTACGCCTCGTCCTCGGGCGCGTCCGCGGGCTCGGCGCACGAGTTCGACGAGGTCCTGTCGGCGGTGTACTCGCGGTACCAGGCACGGCTGCGGCAGGCCCACGCCCTGGACTTCGACGACCTCATCATGACGACGGTGAACCTGCTGCAGGCCTTCCCTGCGGTCGCCGAGCACTACCGACGCCGGTTCCGGCAGATCCTCGTCGACGAGTACCAGGACACCAACCACGCCCAGTACGTCCTGGTGCGTGAGCTGGCCGGGTGGCACCGGCACCAGGACGGCGACGGCGGACGGCCCGTCCCGCCGGCCGAGCTGACGGTCGTCGGCGACGCCGACCAGTCGATCTACGCGTTCCGGGGCGCGACGATCCGCAACATCCTGGAGTTCGAGGCCGACTACCCCCAGGCCCGCACGATCCTGCTGGAGCAGAACTACCGGTCCACGCAGACCATCCTGTCGGCGGCGAACGCCGTCATCTCCCGCAACCCCGACCGTCGCCCCAAACGGCTGTGGACCGACGCCGGTGCGGGCCCGCAGATCGTCGGCTACGTCGCGGACAACGAGCACGAAGAGGCACGGTTCGTCGCCGAGGAGATCGACCGGCTGGGCGACGCCGAGGGCGTGCGCCCCGGGGACGTGGCGGTGTTCTACCGGACCAACGCCCAGTCCCGGGCGCTGGAGGAGGTCCTCATCCGGGTGGGCCTGCCGTACAAGGTGGTCGGCGGGACCCGCTTCTACGAGCGCCGCGAGATCAAGGACGCGATCGCCTACCTCAGGGCGGTCGCCAACCCTGACGACGACGTCAACCTGCGCCGCGTCCTGAACGTCCCCAAGCGAGGGCTGGGTGACCGGTCCGAGGCGATGCTCGCGGCGTTCGCCGAACGGGAGCGTCTGTCGTTCGGGGCTGCGCTGGACCGCGCGGACGAGGCCCCGGGCCTGGGCACCAGGGCGCTGACGTGCCTGCGCTCGTTCGGTGAGCTCATGGCCGGTCTGCGTGAGCTCGCCGCGTCCGGGGCCGGACCGGCAGAGGTCCTGGGCGCGGTGCTGGACCGGACCGGGTACCTGGCCGAGCTCCGTGACAGCGACGACCCCCAGGACGGGTCGCGGGTGGACAATCTGGCCGAGCTGCACGCCGTGGCCACGGAGTTCGAGCAGGCCGAGCCCGACGGCGACCTGGGTGACTTCCTGGAGCGGGTCTCGCTGGTCGCGGACTCCGACCAGATCCCTGCCGACGACCCGGCCGCCGCGCAGGACGCGACACCCGACCAGGGCGTGGTGACCCTGATGACGTTGCACACCGCCAAGGGCCTGGAGTTCCCCGTGGTGTTCGTCACCGGGTGGGAGGACGGGACGTTCCCGCACATGCGGTCCCTGGCCGACCCCCAGCAGCTCGCCGAGGAGCGACGCCTGGCGTACGTGGGACTGACCCGCGCGCGCCGCCGGCTCTACGTCTCCCGTGCGGCGGTGCGGACCGCGTGGGGGGTCCCCAACGAGTTCCCCGAGAGCCGGTTCCTTGACGACGTGCCGCCCGACCTGGTCGACTGGCGGCGCCGCGAGTCGAGCATGGCCGTCCTCAGGTCGACCGGGCCCCGGCCGGCGACGACGCGGCGCCCGGCCGCACCGTCCGCGGGTGGGGCGAGGTTCGGCTCGGCGACCCCACGCCCCGCGGGGGACGTGCCGAGCCTGGCGGTGGGGGACAAGGTCACCCACGACGCCTACGGGCTCGGCACGGTGGTCGCGGTCGAGGGCGGGGGAGCGAACGCCGTGGCGAAGATCGACTTCGGTGCGGACGGCACCAAGAGGCTCCTGCTGCGCTACTCCCCGGTCACCAAGCTCTGATCCGACCCGCCCCACGGTCTCTCGATGTGAAGACATCTGCCGTCCGCGGCTACCATCGCTCGAGGCGACGCGGCCACCGACGGGCGCGGCCGAGCGACGGAAGGGCAACAGGGTGGACCTGTTCGAGTACCAGGCACGGGACGTCTTCGAGAAGCACGGTGTTCCCGTGCTCGGCGGCATCGTCGCCACCACCGCGGAGGAGGCCCGTGCGGCCGCCGAGCGGCTCGGTGGGGGCACGGTCGTCGTCAAGGCCCAGGTCAAGACCGGTGGTCGGGGCAAGGCCGGTGGGGTGAAGCTCGCGCACTCCCCGGACGAGGCCGCCGAGCGCGCCGGGGAGATCCTCGGCATGGACATCAAGGGGCACACGGTGCACCGGGTGATGATCGCCCAGGGCGCCTCGATCGCCGAGGAGTACTACTTCTCGGTGCTGCTGGACCGTGCCGAGCGCCGCTACCTGGCGATGGCCAGCGTCGAGGGCGGGGTCGAGATCGAGCAGCTGGCCGTCGAGCGGCCCGAGGCACTGGCCAAGGTCGCGGTCGACCCGCTGGTGGGGATCGACGCGGTGAAGGCCGCCGAGATCGTCGCCCGGGCCGGGTTCGCCGAGGACGTCGCCGGCCAGGTCGCCGACGTCATCCAGAAGCTGTGGGCCGTGTACGCGGCGGAGGACGCGACCCTCGTCGAGGTCAACCCCCTGGTCCGGACCGAGG
Source organism: Cellulomonas bogoriensis 69B4 = DSM 16987 (assembly GCF_000767165.1). Classification (GTDB taxonomy): domain Bacteria; phylum Actinomycetota; class Actinomycetes; order Actinomycetales; family Cellulomonadaceae; genus Actinotalea; species Actinotalea bogoriensis. The sequence continues at coordinate 1,617 of NZ_AXCZ01000066.1, read as the reverse complement.
ACGGCACGGTCGTGGCCCTGGACGGCAAGGTCACCCTGGACGCCAACGCCGCGTTCCGTCACGTCGACCACGCCGACCTCGAGGACGCGGAGTCGGCCGACCCGCTCGAGGCCAAGGCCAAGGAGCACGACCTCAACTACGTCAAGCTCGACGGGTCGGTCGGCATCATCGGCAACGGCGCGGGCCTGGTGATGAGCACCCTGGACGTCGTCGCGTACGCCGGCGAGGCCCACGGCGGGGTCAAGCCCGCGAACTTCCTGGACATCGGCGGCGGCGCCTCGGCCGAGGTCATGGCCGCCGGGCTCGACGTGATCCTCGGCGACCCGCAGGTCGAGGCGGTGTTCGTCAACGTCTTCGGGGGCATCACGGCCTGCGACGCGGTCGCCAACGGCATCGTGAAGGCCCTCGAGATCCTCGGCGACACCGCGACCAAGCCGCTCGTGGTCCGCCTCGACGGGAACAACGTCGCCGAGGGCCGGGCCATCCTCCGTGAGGCCGACCACCCCCTGGTGACCCTCGCGGACACCATGGACGGCGGTGCCGACAAGGCCGCCGCCCTCGCCCACGCCGCCGCGACCGCCTGAGCCACCGAGCAGAGACGAGAGAACACAGACATGGCGATCTTCCTGACCGAGGACTCCAAGGTCATCGTCCAGGGCATGACCGGCTCGGAGGGGCAGAAGCACACCACGCGGATGCTCGCCGCCGGCACCCGGGTGGTCGGTGGCGTGAACCCCCGCAAGGCCGGGACGTCGGTGACGTTCCCCCAGGGCGCGGGCACCGTCGACGTCCCCGTCTTCGGGTCCGTGGCGGAGGCGATGACCGAGACCGGTGCCGACGTCTCGGTCATCTTCGTGCCGCCGGCACACGCCAAGGGCGCGGTGCTCGAGGCCGTCGAGGCCGGCATCCCCCTGGTGGTGATCATCACCGAAGGCATCCCGGTGGCCGACACCGCCGAGTTCTTCGCCGCGGCCCAGGCCAAGGGCGTACGCCTGATCGGCCCGAACTGCCCCGGCATCATCAGCCCCGGGAAGTCCAACGTCGGCATCACCCCTGCCGACATCACGGGCCCCGGCCGGGTCGGCCTGGTCAGCAAGTCCGGGACCCTGACGTACCAGATGATGTTCGAGCTGCGGGACTTCGGGTTCTCCACCGCGATCGGCATCGGCGGCGACCCGGTCATCGGCACCACCCACATCGACGCCCTCGCCGCGTTCGAGGCCGACCCCGACACCGAGGCGATCGTCATGATCGGTGAGATCGGTGGGGACGCCGAGGAGCGCGCCGCGGCGTACATCAAGGAGCACGTGACCAAGCCCGTGGTCGGGTACGTGGCAGGGTTCACCGCGCCCGAGGGCAAGACCATGGGGCACGCGGGGGCGATCGTCTCCGGCTCCTCCGGCACCGCGCAGGCCAAGAAGGAGGCCCTCGAGGCCGCCGGGGTCAAGGTCGGCAAGACCCCGTCCGAGACCGCCCAGCTGATGCGGCACATCCTCAGCTGACCACGAGGACACCGGCGCCCGACCCCGGCCCCGGGGTCGGGCGCCGGTGCGTCGACGGGCACGGGTGGCGGGACAGGGCGCCCGCAGGCCCGGCGCCGTGCGACACACCGGCGAG
>NZ_AXCZ01000065.1 GCF_000767165.1 Cellulomonas bogoriensis 69B4 = DSM 16987 | reverse complement strand
ACCGGCGCAGGTGCGGGCGTCGGCGTTGGGCACGCCGCAACGGCCGGAACCGGACCCGGGGGACGCACCCCCGGCCTCAACGGCACCACCACCCCCGGCGCCACCACCGGCACAGGCACAGCAGCAGGAACCGGTGCCGGGGCACGCGGGGGCACCATGGCCGCCGGCATGCCCATGGGCGGAGGCGGCGCAGCCGCAGGTGGCAAACAAGATCAGCGCCGCCGGACCACCTTCGGCTACACCGTGCCCGACTTCACCGAACCTGACACCCCGGACCGCAACCACCCCGCACTCCAAGCAGGCTCACGCGACAACCTCCCCGTCCTCCCCCCACCACCCGACCACGACGAGGACCCCGACCGCTGGTAACAACGTCAAGCCGGCCCCAGGCCGGTACAGCCGCAGCAGCTCGGCAGGGTTGGCGCGCTAGATCCACCCCTGTTCACGGGCGTGACGGGCGGCGTCGTGCCGGGTGGTGGTGTGGGTCTTGCCGATGGCGCTGGACAGGTAGTTGCGCACGGTGCCGGGCGCCAGGTGGAGGATGCGGGAGATGTCGGAGGCGGAGTACCCGTCGCTGGCCACACGCAGGACGTCCTTCTCGCGCTCGGTGAGCGGGCAGTCGTCGATCAGGGCCTGGGCAGAGACGGTCGGGGCCACGTGACGCCCGCCGGCGGCGACGTGGGCGATCGCCTCGGCGATGGCGTCGGGTGCGGACTGCTTGCCGAGGAACCCGCGCACCCCCAACCGCAGGGCGCTGCGAAGCATCCCCGGGCGGGCGTGCCGGGTGAGCATGAGCACGGGCTGGTCGGGGTGCTCGGCCAGGACGGCACCGGCGACGTCGAGCCCGTCGAGGCCGGGCATCTCGAGGTCCAGCACGAGCACGTCGGGCTGGTGCTCCGCGAACGCGGCGAGGGCCTGGTGCCCGTCGGACGCCTCGGCGACCACCGTGATGTCGCCCTCGAGCGGGAGCAGGGTGGCGAGGGCGGTGCGGATGAGGCCTTCGTCGTCGGCCAGCACGACCCTGATCGTCATGTGCGGGCCCCACGCAGCCCGAGGTCGAGCGTGAACGAGTCGCCGTCGTGGGACACGTCCAGCACGCCGCCGGACCGTGCGACCCGTTCGCGCAGCACCGCAAGGCCTCGCTCGCGGCGCGCCGTGCCAGCCGCGCCGTCGTTGCTGATCGTGAGTGCGCCGTCCGCGATCGTGATGGCGACCGTGCGGGCCGCGGGGTGGCGCAGGATGTTGGTGGTGGCCTCGCGCAGCACGAGCGCGAAGATCTCCTCGTCGGCCGTGTGGTGCGGCACCTCGCCGTGGACGTCCACCCCGATGCCGGCCGCCGTCAACAGCTCTGTCGCGTTGGCCAGCTCGGACCGGAAAGCCAACCGGCGGGTGGAGTTGACCAGGTGCTGGGCCTGGTCGATGGTCTCGCCGGTGAGCCGTTCGATCTCGCGGAGCTCGGCCGCGACCCGCTCAGGGTCCACGTGCTGCAGGCGCGCCGCGACGGCTGCCTTGAGCTTGATGACGTGGAGCGTGTGGCCCTGGATGTCGTGGAGGTCCGCGGCGAACCGCATGCGCTCCTTGACCACCGCCAGCTCGGCCGCGGTGGCGCGCATCGCGTCCAGCTCGGTGAACAACCGCCACGCGACGTCGTTGAGCCAGAACGTCCCGACGAGGATCCCGGCGTAGAGCAACGCCCCCGCCACGTAGCCCACCGTCGACCCCGCGGCACTCACGAGGTTCAGGAACGCCGTCGCGACGATCATGACGACGACGGCGAGCGCCCAGACGCCACGTGAGCGTGACCGTGTGGCCACCAGGACGGCGCCGATGGTGGCGACCGGGACGACCGCCGGGACGTCGATCCCTACGAGCACCGCGGCGACCCACGTGCCCTGCGCCAGGGCCAGCGCGGCGATCAGCGCCGACAGGCGAGGTGGGTCGTGCCACCTGCCCGCGACCCACACCGCCACACCCAGGCTGGGCGCCACCACGACGGGGTGCCACCACACCCCTGCGGAGACGATGAGGCCGAACCCACCGACGAAGGCGACGGTCCCCCTCACCACCGCGGTGGTGATGCTGCGCATGCGCGTGAGCGGGCGCACCTCCGTGACGGACATGGGCGGGGCGGGCTCCTCTCGCAACGGCCTGGTTGGGGTTTCCAGTGCATCCTCGCCCGCACCGACAGGAGAGCACCAGTGACGCCGTGTCACGCCCAGGTGGTGACCTGGCGGCACGTCAACCGTGGCGCGAACCGGGGAACGCTGATGCCGTCCACCTGCGCAGCGCCCTCCGGTCGAGGGCCGGCGGGCCTACTTCGAGTGTGAGGAACACACGTGCTCTTCGACGGGATCGGCGACTTCTTCATCCGGCTGCTGGCGTTCGTGGGGGACCTGGAGTCCTGGCAGCAGATCGGTGCTCTCCTTCTGGTGAGCGCCATCCCCTTCATCGAGTCCTACCTGGGCAGCTTCATGGGGATCCTCGTCGGGATCGAGCCCCTGGTGGCGGTCGCCGTGGCGTCCGTCGGCAACGCCGTCTCGACCTTCCTGCTGATCGCAGGGGCCGCCCGGGCCCGCGCTGCGGTGAGGAACGGGCGCGTGGACGCCGGTGCGCCGGCACCGTCCAAGCGCCGGCAGAAGGTCGCCCGGTACATGGAGCGGTTCGGCGTGCCCGGTGTGTCGTTGCTGGGGCCGCTGGCCCTGCCGAGCCAGTTCACCGGGCCCACGATGGTCGCGATCGGTGCGTCGGCCCGCAGCGTGTACGTGTGGATGGGGGTCTCGATCATCGCCTGGGGTGTCCTGTTCGGGTTCTTCAGCCACCTGGCTGTCCGGTGGTTCGGCTGAAGGAGCAGCACGCCGGCGACCTGCGCACGCCCCTCACGTCCAGCGGAACAGCCGGGCCGCGAGCCCACCGGTCACCGCGGCCCACCCGCCGAGCACGGCCAGGTCCCGGCCCTGGGGGGCCTCCCCCGCCCATGTCGCGGCGAGCGCCTCGGTGCCTGCCCCGTAGGGGAGCAGCTCGCCGATGGTCCGCAGCACGGTGGGGAGCTCGGCGGTCGGCCCGAAGCCACCACCGACTGCCAGCATGGCGAAGAAGGCGACGAGCCCGAGTGCGAGCCCGGCGTTCACCGTGGGGGCCACGGCGGCGATGAGGGTGCCGATGCCGTACATCGCGGCGATCAGCAGTGTCCCGGTCAGCAGCGCCCACGGGAGGTGCTGGGGCAGGGTGACGCCGAAGAACGCGGCGCCGACGGCCATCATGAGGCCGACGCCCAGCAGCACCTGGGCCAGGCTGACGAGCATCTGCGCGGTCAGGATCATGACGGGCCGTGCGGGGGTGACGGCCAGGCCGCGCAGGATCCCGTACTTGCGGTACGTCGCCAGGAACGAGGGCATGTTCACCACCCCGATGAGCGCGACGACCATGGTGAGGGTCAGGGGCATGATGATGCCGTTCATGACGGTGACGCCGCTCGGCAGCTGCTGCTGGCCGCTGGCACCCAGTCCGTTCATGACCATGAGCAGTGCCGGGAAGCCGATCGGGACGATCAGCCCGGACGTGTCGCGGACCACCATGCGGGTCTCGGTGAGGAGCAGGTGGCCCCAGGCGGTGGCCGGCAGACGGCGGGCCGGGGGCAGGGTCAGGGTGTCGGCGGTGCTCACTTGGCCTCCTTCGGTGGTTCCGGTTCGCCGAGCTCGTAGCCGGTGAGCTGCAGGAACGCGTCGTCGAGCGTGGCGGTGCGGGTGCGGAAGTCGGTCGCGGGGATCGCGTGCTGCATGAGGGTCTGGGTGACGGCGGTGACGAGGTTCCCGGGGCCGGCGACCCGGACGTGCTCGCCGTCGACGCTGACCTCGTCGACGCCGGGCAGGTCGGTGAGGATCGTGGGCTGCAGCGGGGCGTGCACCCGGAACGTCACCGCGTCGGCCCCGTCCACGCGTGCGATCAGGCCGGCGGGGGTGTCGAGGGCGACGACCTTGCCGGCGTCGATGACGGCGATCCTGTCCGACAGCCGCTCGGCCTCCTCCATGACGTGGCTGACCAGGAGGACCGCGATGCCGTCGTCGCGCATCTCTTCGATGAGCCCCCACATCCCGCGCCTGGCGGCGGGGTCCAGGCCGGTGGTGAGCTCGTCGAGCACCGCGAGCCGGGGTCTGCCGACCAGGGCCAGGGCGATGCTGAGCCGTTGGAGCTGCCCACCCGACAGGTTCTCGGCACGGGTGTCGCGCGCCTCGGTGAGCCCGAGCCGCTCGACCAGCGCGTCGGGGTCCAGCCCGTCGCGGTAGAACGACCGGTACATGTGCACCAGCTCGGTGACGGTGAGGCTCATGTGGACGTGGGTCCGTTGCAGCTGCACGCCGATGACCTGCTGGACGCGTGCACGCTCGGCCCGCGGGTCGACGCCCAGCACCCGCACCCGGCCACCGTCGGGCCGGCGCAGGCCGATGCCGCACTCGACAGTGGTGGTCTTCCCGGCGCCGTTGCGTCCCAGCACCCCGACGATCTCCCCCGGGTCGACGGTGAGGCTCACCCCGTCGACGACGGCGCGGCCGCCGTACACCTTGCGCAGGTCCTCGATCTCCAGCACAGCCATCACATCCCCTTCCTCCGACGTCACGTCCGACGCTAGGGAGCGGGCACGGCCCGGCGGATCTGCCGGAGGTCACCACCTGGACCCGTGACGTGTGGCACCTGACCTGGGGTGGTCTGTCTCCGTAGGGTCGGTTCCCATGGAACGCACGGGACCGGCCCAGGTGGGTGCCGGCATCGCGATGCTCGGGCTGTGCCTGGTGATCGGTGGTGTCGAGGGTGGTTCGCTCGTCACCGGCGGGGTGGGCACGGCGTACCTGGCCGTGTGGGTGGTGGTGTTCGTGACCTACCTGGCCGCGACGACGTACGCCTCGGTCCGCCGCACCCCGGAGGGCGCCACGGGCCGGTGGGCGCTGGTCGCGCCGTCGGTGCTGGCGGCGGGCGTGCTGGTGCTCCTGTCCCCCAACCGTGGTGGGTTGGTGCTGATCCTCGTGGTCGTGGCTGCGGCGATGTCGGCCCTGCACCTGGACCTGCGTGGGGTGGCCGCGGTCATCGCGTGGAACTCCGTGGTGGTGGCGTCGTCGTCGGCCGCGGTCGGGCCCCTGGTGCCGGACCCGAACCCGCCGGCCGAGGTCGCGCTCGTCACCGTCCTGTACGCCCTGCTCCAGGCGGGGAGCGCGGCGATGATGTGGGCCCAGCAGCGCATCTCGCGGGCCCTGCAGGACGTGACCGTCGCCCACGTCGAGCTGCGCAGCACCAGTGCGTTGCTCGCCGAGTCCAGCCAGGCCCAGGAGCGGTTGCGGATCTCCCGGGAGCTGCACGACGTCCTGGGTCACCAGCTGACGGTCCTCGCGGTCGAGCTCGAGGTCGCCTCCCACAAGACCGACGGGCCGGCCCGTGAGCACGTGCTGCGCGCCCGGGGCCTGGCCAAGGATCTGCTGTCGGACGTGCGGGCCGCGGTGGGCACCGAGCGGGGTCGGTCCTTCGACCTGCCCGGCGCCCTGGCGCGCGTCGTGGACGGGGTGCCCCACCCGCAGGTGCACCTCGAGCTGGACCCCGGGGTGCGCATCGACGACGACGGTGCCGCGACGCTTGTCCGGGTCGCCCAGGAGGTCACCACCAACACGATCCGTCACGCCGAGGCCAACCACCTGTGGCTGACGGTCACCGCCGAGGACGGCGTGGTGCGGTTCACCGCGCGTGACGACGGGACGGGGGCCCGGCGCGTCGTCCCCGGAAACGGGCTCGACGGGGTGCGTGAACGGATCGAGTCGCGGGGTGGCCGGTTGCGGTTGGACGGGTCGGACGGGTTCCGCGTGGACGCCGAGCTGCCCACCGCTGCGGGGGCGCTGCTGTGATCCGGGTGTGCATCGCCGATGACCAGACCCTCATGCGTCAGGGCCTGGCGAGCCTGCTGGCGATCAGCGACCAGATCGACGTGGTCGCCCACGCCGCCGACGGGGACGAGGCACTGGACCGGGTGGCCGAGCACCGGCCGGACGTGCTGCTGCTGGACCTGCGGATGCCCGGCCGGGACGGCATCGCGACCCTGGAGGCCCTGCACGCACGCCAGGACCCCACACCCGTGCTGGTGCTCACGACGTTCGACGACGACGAGCTGGTGCTGCGGGCGCTGCGTGCCGGCGCCAAGGGGTACCTGCTCAAGGACGTCGCCCTGGACGAGCTGGTCGGGGCGATCCGTGCCCTGGCCGGCGGCGGCACGTTCGTGCAACCGGCGCTCACCGCGCGCCTGCTGCGCACCGTGGAGTCCCGCCCGGTTCCCGACGACTTCGAGCACCTGCCCGACCCCGAGCCGTTGACCCCGCGGGAGACGGAGGTGCTGCGGCTGCTCGCCGGTGGCTACACCAACCGTGAGATCGGTGAGGCGCTGTTCCTGGCCGAGGGCACGGTCAAGAACCACATCTCGACGGTGCTGGCGAAGCTGGGCGTCAAGGACCGCACCCGGGCGGTGCTGCGTGCCCTGCACCTGGGGATGCTCAGCCCACCGCCCTGACCGGCGTCGACGCGCCGGCACGGGGGCGGGGTGCGGTTCAGGCTGCGGCGCGTCCCAGCGACCGCAGGACGCCCCGCGCGGCGACGCGCCCGGCACGGTTGGCGCCGATGGTGCTGGCGCTCGGCCCGTACCCGACCAGCTGCACGCGCCGGTCGCGCACCGCGGTGGTGCCGTCCAGCTGGATGCCGCCCTCGGGGGTGCGCAGGCCCAGGGGCCCCAGGTGCCCGACGTCGGGCCTGAACCCCGTGGCCCACAGGATCACGTCCGCCGGTTGCCGCGTCCCGTCCGCCCAGACGACGCCGTCCGGTTCGACCCGCTCGAACATGGGCAGCCGCCGGTAGACGCCTCGCTGGGCGGCGGCGTGCTCCTGCTCCCGCAGCATCAACCCGGTCACGCTCACCACGCTCTGCGGCGGCAGGCCCCGCCGCACCCGGTCCTGGACCAGTGCGACGGCAGCGCGCCCCTCGGCGGGGGTGAACGGGGTGGTGCGCCACACCGGTTCACGGCGCGTCACCCACGTGGTGGTGGCGACCTCGCTGACCTCGGCGAGGATCTGCACCGCCGACAACCCACCACCGACCACCACCACGTGCAGGCCCGCGAACTCCTCCGGCCCGCGGTAGCCCTGCGTGTGCAGCTGCCGCCCGGTGAACGTCCCGGCACCCGGGTAGTGGGGCACGAACGGCCTCTCCCACGTGCCCGTCGCGTTGACCAGCGTGCGCGTGCGCCACGAGCGACCCGCACCCGTGACGTGCAGCAGGTCACCGTCGCCGGCGACACGCTCGACCCGCACCGGCCGCAGCACGGGCAACCCGAACCGGTCCTCGTAGTCGCCGAACACCGCGGGCACGACCACGTTGGCGCGCTCACCCGAGGTGGGGGGCGCGTCGTCGTCGGGCAGGGCCGCGACACCGTGGACATCAGCCATGGTCAACGTGTCCCACCGGTGCTGCCACGCCCCACCGGGTGCGGCGTTCGCGTCCAGGACGACGACGTCCTCCCACGCACGCAGACCCATCCGCAGCAGGTGGTGCGCCGCGGACAGGCCAGCCTGACCGGCCCCCACGACGACGGACTGCAGCACGGGCTCCACACCCGCACAACACCGCAAGGCACCGAAGGCTTCCGCCTGGGGATCTCTGTGCGTCTCAGTCGAGGTCGAGGGGGTCGACGTCGATTCCGAGGGCGTCCAGGTCGTCCGGGGACACGGGCAGGCAGGGGCCGAGCACCCGCACCAGCAGCATGGTGTCGTCGGTGAAGGCGGACATCGTCAGGTCGGCGTCCGGCAAGGTCCCACGCACCTCACGACGGTCCTCCCAGTCGCCGGTGTCGAGCACCTCGAACGCCATCTCTTCGGTGAGTGAGGTGCTGATCCCGTCGAGGGTGGTCGTCGGTGCCTCACCGTCGAGCCGGACGTTGACGACGTACTGCCGGGCGTGGCCGTCGTCGGTGCAGGTGGTCCACCGGCCTGAGGACCCGGTCGTTGAGAGGTCATGCGTGGTGACGAGCCGGACGACGTCCTCGGCGGTGTGGCGTGTCGTCTCGCGGCTGTGCAGGCGGCGCCGGAGTGCTCACCGTGGGGGTCGGCCCTGGGTGATCTGTCGCAGGTAGTCGGCGAACTGCTGCCACCGTCCCCGTGCCTCGGTGAGGTCGGTCGCCGGGATGTGGGCGTCCAGCTCGTCGCGCAGGCGCCGTTGCTGGAGCTCGGCGCGCAGCTGCGCCAGGGAGGTCTCCGCCTCGGTGAGGAACGCCTCGATCTCTGCCGTGGACAGGCCCTCGACGGGCGTCAGACCGGGGTCCGGCTCGTCCGGCTCGTCGGGGATGGGCAAGGTCACGAGACACCTCCGGTGACGACCAGCAGGACCACGGCTCCGGGAAGAACGAGGAACACCCCCAGGACCCACACGACCACCACCCACGGCCGGGTCACCGCCTGCTCGGCCAACCATGTCGCACCGCGCAACGGGACCTGCCGCAGGAACGGCAGGACGAAGATCACGAGGGTGGCGGTGAGGTTGAACCCGAGGTGCACCAGGGCGATCTTCGTCGCCTCGGCCTGGTTCTGCGACGCACCCAGCGACGCCAGGATGGCCGTGAACGTCGTCCCCACGTTCGCCCCCACCGTGTACGGGTAGATCTGGCGCAGGGACACCGCACCGGACCCCGCCAACGGGATCATCATGCTGGTGGTCACCGACGACGACTGCGCCAGGACCGTGACCCCGGCGCCCGCGGCGATGCCGCTGACCGGCCCACGACCCATGGTGGCGTGCAGGACCCGTCTGGCACGGCCGACCATCAGCTGCCCCAGGAGCTTCCCGAGCACCCGGACCGAGGCGAGGATGCCGACGACGCCGACCACCGCCAGCACGATCCCTTCGACCACGTCGTTGGGGGTCGTGGCGGCGACGGCACCGGTGAGGGTGGTGAGCAGCGGGGCGGTGAGGGCGTCGAGCACGTCGAACTGGCTCGGGTCCGCTCCGTCGGCTCCGCGCAGGGCGTCGGCCAGCGCCCCGGCGGTCCGGGCCAGGAACCCGGTTGCCAGCTCCAGCGGGAGGATCAGGGCGATCGCGAGCAGGTTGAAGACGTCGTGCACGGTGGCGGCGGCGAAGGACCGTCGGAAGGCGTCCTTCTTCCCGGCGTTGGCGAGGCTGGCGAGGGTGTTGGTGATCGTGGTGCCGACGTTGGCCCCCATGATCATGGGCACCGCGATCTGCGCCGGTAGCCCTCCTGCGACCAGCCCGACGGTGATCGCGGTGGTGGTCGAGGACGACTGCATCAGCACCGTTCCCAGGATGCCGACGGCCAACCCCACGAGCGGGTTGGTGGCGAACTCGAACATCTCTTCGGCCTGGTCCCCGGTGATCAGCGCGAACCCGTCACCGATGACGTCGACGGCGCACACGAGCACGTAGAGCATGGCGAGTGCCCCGACCCAGCGGAGGGCCTTGCCGCGGGCGTCGAGCCCCGGTTCCTGCCCGGTGTCCGCAGGAGGGGCGGGACCGGTCAGGCTGGTGCCTGCGCGCGGCGGCGCGGCGGCGGTTGGGTCGTGACTCATGCGTCCCCCTGGCTGGCGTGAATGCACTGACCGTGGCCTCACGCTAAGCCGCACGCACCGTCCCCGCGGCGCCCGGGACGGCCGGTGCGCCACAGTTCGCGCAACCGTCACCAGGTGTTGGCTGACCGGGCCCCGACGGGTGCCGCTCAGTCGGCGTGGTCGTGGGCGGCTCTGCTGGCCAGGACGTCGTCCATGTGGGTCTCTGCCCAGACCTTCAACGTGCCGACGGCCTGGTGCAGCGAGAGCCCGAGGTCGGTCAGCGCGTAGGTGACGGTCACCGGGACGGTCGGGGTGACGGTGCGGGTGACCAGTCCGTCACGCTCGAGGGTGCGCAGGGTCTGGGTGAGCATCTTCTGGCTGACGCCCGCGAGCTGTCGGGCCAGCTCGGAGTAGCGCAGGGGACGTGGCCCGTCGTCGTCCGGGGCGTGCGTCCCGGCGAGTGCGCACAGCACGAGCGTCACCCACTTGTCGGCGATGCGGTCGAGCAGTTGCCGGCTGGGGCAGGCCGCCAGGGACGCGTCGTAGGCGACCTTGGCCTGCTCGCGGCGCTGCGATGCCGTCGACGTCATGAGGGTTCCTCCTGGTTCCTTACGCACTCTCAGGTGCCTACTTCCCGTTGGTGCGTGACCGTCCCATCCTGGTGCCGCGCCCGTTCCCGGCGCAACGACCCGACCTGGAGGGACGCACCATGACCACGACGACCTCGACCACGCTCCCCGGCGGCACCTGGACCCTGGGCGACCTGACCGTCACCCGGTTCGGGTACGGCGCCATGCAGCTCACCGGCCCGGGCGTCATGGGCCCACCCGCAGACCGTGACGGGGCGCTCGCCGTGCTGCGTGAGGCCGTCCGCCTGGGCATCACACACATCGACACCGCCGACGCCTACGGCCCGCGCGTGACCAACGAGCTCATCCGCGAGGCGTTGCACCCCTACCCGGCCACGGTGCACGTCGTCACCAAGGTCGGTGCCACACGTGACGCCGACGGCGGCTGGCCCCCGGCCCGCCGCCCGGACGACCTGCGACGCGCAGTGGACGACAACCTCGACTCCCTCGGGCTGGACGTCCTGGACGTCGTCAACCTGCGCCTGGGGGACGCGACCGGACCCCAGCCCGGCTCCCTCGCCACGGCGTTCGAGACGCTCGTCGACCTGCAGGGCCAGGGACTGATCCGTCACCTGGGTGTCAGCAACGCCACCCGCGAGCAGGTCGCCGAGGCGCGCGCGATCGCACCGGTCGTGTGCGTGCAGAACATGTACAACCTGGCCGTGCGGCACGACGACGACCTGGTCGACGAGCTCGCGGCCGACGGCATCGCCTACGTCCCCTTCTTCCCCCTAGGCGGGTTCAGCCCCCTCCAGTCGGCTGCCCTGACGGCGGTCGCTGAACGACTCGGGGCGACACCGATGTCCGTGGCACTGGCCTGGTTGCTGCAACGCTCACCGAACATCCTGCTGATCCCCGGCACACGCTCGCTCACCCACCTGCACGAGAACGTCGCCGGGGCCGGCCTGACGCTGTCCGCCGCCGACCTTGCGGCGCTTGACGGGATCGGGCGGTGAGGTGTGGCGGCGGCTCACTGCTACCGGGGTGGCAGGTCGCGTGCAGCACGATCGTGGGCTGTCTGGATACCCACGCGGACCACGGAGGGAACCTCGCAGGCTGAGTCGCTCGACCTCACGAGTCTCTGTCGCATGAGTCACGGGTGCGGCAGACTCTTCCTCATGACTCAGACGTCGCCCGGGCTCACCGCGCCGCGCACGGCGGCGCAACGCCCCAGTGCCGCGACCCTCGTGGGCGGTGTGGGCGCGCTCGTCCTCGCCGGCTGGGCCTGGTTCGCCCTGCACTGGGCAACCCCGGCCGACGGCATCTGCCTCGCCATCTGGCCCGCACCCGCAGGGTGCGCCCCGGAGCGCGTCGGTGCCGCCTGGGCGTTGACCGCCGCACTCACCGCAGGAGTCCTCGCAGCCGTGCTCCTCGCCCGCCGGATCACCGGCCGGCGATCCGTCACGGTAGGCACCAGCGCCGTAACCCTGCTCGCGATGGCTGCCATCGCGGCGTCGATCCTGCGCTTCATGCCCTGGTAGCGCTCAGCGACCGACGTTCAGGTCAGCAGTGGGCCGACAAGGCCGCGCAGGGCTACGGCGTCGAGCCCCCCGACCACCCGCGCTTGACGGTCACGGAGGTGGTGGCCGGGTCCGCCATCGGCTCCGTCGGCTCAACCCGAGGCTGGTCGTGGCCGATCACAGAGCATGGGGCAACAGGAACGCTGGCGCGCACCGGACCGGTCGTTGCTGTCGCTGCTCGGTGGGCACGAGTTCGGCCGCCAGTCCCCACGCGGCGGCAGGCGTCGCACTCGACGCGGCGGTCGGTGCGACGCTCAGCGCAGAACCTCCCATAGGAGCTCAGGCACGGTGCGGGGCCGATCCAGGCGCGTGCGCCGGATAGCCGGCTCCCGGCGCCCTCACACGCGCACCCCGCGCACCCGACCTTGGACGACCGCGACGGCAGGGAACGCGGTCGGGTGGGTTGCAGGGTTGGTCGTGGCTGCGGCGTTCCTCATGCTGCGGTAGCCCGGCTGCCGCTCAGTTGCCTTCGTGGATCAGGCGGGTGCTGCCGAGAGCGACGACATCCGGGCATTGGGGCTTCCTCTCGGCGATGGGCGTGAACCTGTCGCGACGGTCAGACAGCCGCTAAATTCAAGGGCCTTCACCCCGCTCGGCGAACCGTGGCGCGCTCATCCCCTCGCCAGTTCCAGCATCTACCAACACGGCTATCTCCTCGGCGCAGCAAGGCAAGGCCGGCTGGTTGTCACCTATCCGCCAGCAGATTCTTGCCTCTCTGGACTAGAAGTGGAGCCACTCGGCGACTTGGCGCTCGTTCATCTCGCGACAAGGGGGGAGCACGAAAATCCGCGGGCGCCCGGTCCTCGAAACAATGAGGCTCAGTGCACCGAAGAGCGCAATGATGGCGGTCACCGTGTATATCGCGACAACTGTGGCACCACCTCCGCTGGAAGTGGCGGGTTCACTCTCTGCCGCCGCAGCGATCGGGAGCGCGGCGATCAAAGCAAAAAGCAATGCCGCAACGAACATTGATGACGGTATTGCGGAGCGAGCAATATTCAATGGCGACTGCCCGGTGATCCTGTGGATCACCTTGGCCCATCTTTCGACAAACCCCCTGTGTCGATCTGCGACTATCAGTCGATGAAGCGAGAAGATGACCGCAACAAGACCTAGGAGGCAGGCCGACCAAGGGACAAGTAGGCCCGCATGCAATAGCGATTCGATCATTTATGCCACCCTCTCCTGTGGCTAGTAGCATATCTTGTTCTGCGGCTAGGTGACCGCTTGATTCAGCGCCCGTGCCACGGTCGCTCTAGCGTGTACCACGCTGCACCGCCCGGCTCTTCCTTTTCCGCCGGTTCGGGGACCGAACACAGCCGGTGTCGAGCGCTCTCGATCATCGGGAGTTCAGCGGCGTCGCGCGCACTACCACCCCGACACCGAGTCGCTGCTGAGCATGGCCCGCGTCGTGGCAGGCGGACGTGCGCTGTCACCACTGGTGCGGGACGTGAGTGAGGATGAGGCCATGAGCGCCGCGCCCGGCCCGTCCGAACCCACCCGCACCCGCCGTTGGTTCACAGTCTCGGTCGTGGTCTTGGCCATCGCCGGGTTGGGGGTGTGGGGGTGGTCCCAGGACCGTGCTCAGGACCGGAGGCTCGAGCAGGAGGCGTCCGAGCCGACCGCCTGGCAGCTCCGCGAGCAGTGGGCAGAGGTCGCAGCCGAGTCCGCCCTCGTGGTCGGCCTTCCCCCCGAACCGGCCAAGGACGAGCAGCATCCACTGACCTGCGAACGCCCCGACGGGCGACAGGGCAGCAGCTTCTTCATCCCCTCCTACGAAGGTGACCCCGTCCCGGACAGCGCCGTGCAGGACCTCGTCCGGACGTGGCAGGCCCTGGGGTACACGGTGAGCTCCTCGGGAGAGCCAGGCTCCAGATCCATCGGGGTCACCGGTCCCGACGGGGCATACATGCTCTTCAGCGTCGGACCCCACGGGGCCGGACTCATGGGAGAGACCGGGTGCGCACCCGAACAGGGCGGCGCCTGACTAGTCCGCACCGGACCCGGCCCGTCCACACCGTCACCAGTACGCGGGCGACGGGCAACGGGCCCGCGAGAAGGTCACCCGAAGACGAGGCCGAAAAAGAATGCAGCGACGCTGAGCCCTCCCAGGACCGACCACACCAGATCGGTCGCGCGCGGCTGCGACCCCGCCCTGTACTGCCACCGGTCGGGACGACCGGCCTGATTCCACTCGTGGAAGTCCATGTTGACGAGGAAGCTTCGAGCGATCACCGGGCCGTCCAGACCCAGGATGAGACCAGATCCCACGAGGATGATCCCAGCGGCATTCGACAACCAGGGCGTCTCCGTCACGGAACCGACCAGATACAGCGCGACCGCGGGGAACGCAACGGCAAAGAATTGCAGAATGAGGGAGGAGTGGAGCATTCCCCTCCTCTCCAGTCGGACTCGAGGGTCTGGATCGACGCCCCACGCCTGACTCAGGAACTCGCTCGCCTCGTCACGCGCCGCTTCCCAGCGGCCGCCCGACGGCGGCTTGCGCGTGGGGGTCACCACGAATGTGAGTGACAGGACGACCGAGTAGACCTGGCCGAGCGGACTGTCAGAAGCGAGGGGGGCGTAGTCTCGCGAGCGCCTAGGCACAGTTGCCTGCTCCCGCCCACGGTGGGCCGTCACCAGTCGATTGGAGGTTGTTCTGCTCCGCGGCGCCGACTTCGCTGCCGCCGCGATCGGGAGTGGCTGTGTGCCGATGCACAGGCTCACGGCACGATGGGTCTGAGGGCGGACGTGTAGCGGGACCGCTCATCGCCCGCTGGTGCGCTCCGCCCGCTGCTTCTGGAAGAGCATCCCGATCACCATCCCCAGCACCAGGCCGCCTCCGATCTTGCGCCGTCTCGTCCCCGGCCTTGACTGCGGGACT
>NZ_AXCZ01000064.1 GCF_000767165.1 Cellulomonas bogoriensis 69B4 = DSM 16987 | reverse complement strand
CGCGCGCGGCCCGTGCGCCGTCGTCACGGTGCTGCGCCGCGGCGGCGACGGCCAGGCCCAGGCCCATGCCCACGGTCCGGGAGTCCACGACGTGGACCGGGACGCCGGCGGTCTGGGCAGCGAGCTCGGCCGAGGTGACGGTCCCGGACAGGTCTGCGGAGATGTGGACCGAGACGATCTCCCGAGCACCCCTCGCCGCCACCCGGGCGTAGGCCCGCGCAAAGGTCTCGGGCCCGGGCTGGGACGTGGTGACGGTGGCACCGCGTCGGAGCGCGCTCACGAGCTGGGCGGGGCTCAGGTCGACACCCTCCTGGTGGGGTGTGCCGTCCACGATGACCTGGAGTGGCACCACGACGACGTCCGCGGCCTCGACCAGCACCGCGGGCATCGATGCGGTCGAGTCCGTGACGACCGCCACCCTGCCTGCCATGTCAGGCCGGCACCACGTTCACCAGGCGCGGTGCACGCACGATGACCGTGCGCACCTCGCGGCCGTCGAGCGCGCGTTGGGCACCGGCCGTCGCCAGAGCCAGCTCGCGGAGCTCGTCGTCGCCGATCGACGGCGGCACCTCGAGACGGTCCCTGACCTTGCCCTGCACCTGGACCACGCACGTCACGGTCTCCTCGACGAGGTACCGGGGGTCGGCGACGGGGTAGGGCGCACGTGTGAGGCTGCCCTCGTGCCCCAGGCGGCACCAGAGTTCCTCGGTGATGTGCGGCGCGATCGGCGCGAGCAGCAGGACCAGGGTCTCGGCCGCGGACCGGGGCACCCGGTCCAGGGAGGTCAGGTGGTTGTTCAGCACGATGAGCTTGGCGATGGCGGTGTTGAACCGCATCGCCTCCATCTCGGTGCGCACCTCGTCGATGGTGCGGTGCACCAGGCGCAGCGTGGCGGCGTCCGGTTCGGTGTCGACGACCGTCACCTCACCGGTGGTCTCGTCCACCACGTTGCGCCACAGCCGCTGCAGGAACCGCTGCGACCCGACCACCGCCCTGGTCTCCCACGGACGGGACAGGTCCAGGGGGCCCATCGACATCTCGTAGACCCGGAAGGTGTCCGCGCCGTAGGACTCGTACATCTCGTCCGGGGTGACCACGTTCTTCAGGGACTTGCCCATCTTGCCGTACTCGCGACGGACCTCCTGGCCCTGCCACAGGTACCGGGTGGTGCCGTCGGCGTCGGCCTCCTCGACGACGTCGGCCGCCGGCACCGGCTGGCCACGGTCGTCGCGGTAGGCGTACGCCTGGACGTACCCCTGGTTGAACAGGCGGTGGAACGGCTCGCGGCTGCTCACGTGACCCAGGTCGTGCAGGACCTTGTGCCAGAAGCGCGCGTACAGCAGGTGCAGGACGGCGTGCTCCACACCGCCCACGTAGAGGTCGACCCCACCGGCCGCACCGACGGACCCGTTGTGCCCCGGGCCCATCCAGTACTCCTCGAGCGCGGGGTCGACCAGGACCTCGCGCGAGCCGGGGTCCAGGTAGTTCAGGTAGTACCAGCACGACCCGGCCCAGTTCGGCATCGTGTTCGTGTCGCGGCGGTACTCCCTCGGGCCGTCGCCCAGGTCCAGGGTCACCGTGGCCCAGTCCTCGTTGCGGCCCAGAGGGGGTTCGGGTGTGGAGTCCGCGTCCTGGGGGTCGAAGGTCCGCGGGGAGTAGTCCGGGACGTCCGGCAGGTTGACCGGCAGCTGCTCGACCGGCAGGGCGATCGGCAGGTCGTGCTCGTCGTAGACGATCGGGAACGGCTCGCCCCAGTACCGCTGGCGGCTGAACAGCCAGTCGCGCAGACGGTAGGTCACCGTCCCTCGGCCCAGGCCGCGCTCCTCCAGCCACTCGGTGATGCGCCGCTTGGCGGTCGCGACGTCCAGGCCGTCCAGCGACAGGTGCTCACCGCTGGAGCTCACCACGACGCCGTCACCGGTGTACGCACCCTGAGGCGGCTCGGCATCCGCTGACGGCAGCACCGTGTGGACGACCGGAAGGCCGTAGGTGACGGCGAACTCGTGGTCACGCTCGTCACCGCCAGGGACCGCCATGATCGCGCCGGTCCCGTACCCCATCAGGACGTAGTCGGCCGTGAACACCGGCACCTGGGTGCCGGTGACCGGGTTGGTGGCCAAATGGCCGGTGAAGACGCCGGTCTTGGACGTGTCGGCCTGCCGCTCCACGGCGCTCTTCGCCTGGGCCTGCGCGCGGTACGTGGCCACAGCGGCCCGCGGGTCGGGGTGGCCGTCGGTCCACTGCGGCCGGGTGCCCTCGGGCCACACGGCGGGGACGTCGTCGAGCAGGGGGTGCTCGGGGGCGACCACCATGAACGTCGCACCGAACAGCGTGTCCGGCCGGGTGGTGAACACCTCCAGGTGCCCACCGGTGACGGCGAACCGCACCTGCGCACCCTCGGAGCGACCGATCCAGTTGCGCTGCATGGACCGGACCTTCTCGGGCCAGTCGATCAGGTCCAGGTCCTCTGCCAGGCGGTCGGCGTAGGCGGTGATCCGCATGTTCCACTGGCGCAGGTTGCGCTTGAACACCGGGAAGTTGCCCCGCTCGGAGCGCCCGTCGACCGTGACCTCCTCGTTCGCCAGGACGGTGCCCAGCCCGGGGCACCAGTTGACCGGCGTGTGGGAGACGTAGGCCAGCCGTCGGGAGTCCACCAGCCTCCGGCGCTCCACCTCGTCCAGCTCGGCCCAGGGCGTCTCGCCCGGGACCGGTCGGGTACCAGCGGCGTACTCGGCGACCAGCTCCGTGACCGGGCGGGCGCGACCCCGGCCCCCGTCGGGGCGCTCGGCGTCGGCGTCGTACCAGGAGTTGAAGATCTCCAGGAAGATCCACTGGGTCCACCGCACGTAGTCCGGGTCGGTGGTCGCGAAGGTGCGGCGCGGGTCGTGCGCCAGGCCGAGCCGGCGCAGCTGGCGGCGCATGTTCGCGATGTTGGCCTCGGTCGTGACCCGGGGGTGCTGCCCGGTCTGGACGGCGTACTGCTCGGCCGGCAGGCCGAACGCGTCGTACCCGAGCGCGTGCAGGACGTTGTCGCCGCACATCCGACGGTGCCGGCCGACCACGTCGGTCGCGATGTACCCCAAGGGGTGCCCCACGTGCAGTCCCGCGCCCGAGGGGTAGGGGAACATGTCCATGATGAAGAACGCGGGCGCGTCCTGCGCGGCAGCCCCGCCCCCGTCGGTCAGGCCGCCGGCCGGGTTGGGCGTGTGGAACGTCCCCTCGTCCTCCCAACGCTGCTGCCAGCGCAGCTCGATCTGCTCCGCGAGCGCAGCGGTGTAGCGCATGGGTGGGCTGTCGGGCGCGTCGGTGGGCGCCGTCGCGGTGGGACGGTCCGGGGCTGTGGTCGAGTCCTGCGTGTGCACCGGACCAGGCTACCGCCGGGTCACGGACCTGCCGTCGCGGCTCAGCGAGCCGAACGGTACGCGAGCGTCAAGGGGCACTGGAACGGGTCCCTCGCGGCGAGGCCGGCCTCGTTGAGGTAGCGCACGACGATCCCGTACGAGCGCCACAGGGTCGTCTCGCTGTAAGGGATGCTGCGGCTCTCGCAGAACTCACGGACGATCGGGCGCACACGGCGCAGGTACGGCCGGGCCATGCTCGGGAACAGGTGGTGCTCGATCTGGAAGTTCAGGCCGCCGGTGAGCTCTTCCACGAACCGTCCACCGCTGACGTTGCGGCTCATGATCACCTGGCGGCGTAGGAAGTCGATGCGGGAGTCCGGGGGCACGATCGGCATCCCCTTGTGGTTGGGGGCGAACACCCCGCCCATGTACAGGCCGAACAACCCCAGCTGCACCGCCAGGAATGCGGCCGCCAGTCCCAGCGGCATGAGCCACAGCACGAGTGCGAGCCCGCCCCCCAGCCGGAGCAGCACGAGGGCGATCTCGACCGGACGGCGTCGCACCGGTTGGCGCCCGAAGATCGTCCGCAGGCCCGCGACGTGCAGGTTGAGGCCTTCCAGGAGCAGCAGGGGGAAGAACAACCACCCCTGTCGCGCGGCGAACCACGCGCGCAGCCCGGTCCTGGGCTTCTCCAGCCCCTGGGGTGCGAAGACCAGGACGCCGTTGCGGATGTCCGGGTCGGCGCCGACCTGGTTGGGCTTGGCGTGGTGGCGGCTGTGCTTGTGCTGCCACCACCCGTAGCTCATGCCCGCGTACAGGTTCGCGACCACCAGGCTCGCCCAGTCGTTCCACCGGCCCGAGCTGAAGATCTGCCGGTGGGCGGCGTCGTGCCCCAGGAACATGACCTGACCCAGCACCACGGCCAGGCCGGCGGCGATCGCGAGCTGCCACCACGAGTCCCCGAGCAGGACCATCGCGGTCACCAGGCCTGCGAGAAGGCCGTTGAGGAGGGCGAACCGGGACCAGTAGTACCCGTGCCGACGCCGGAGCAGCCCGGCCTCACGGACGGTCCGGGTCAGTGCGGTGAAGTCGCTGACCTGGCGGTCCTGGGGCGTGGGCTGGGCGGTGGTGAGAACATCCATGCAGGATCCTGTCGAGCGGGCTGGTGCGACGCAGTGCCCGGACGGCAGCACATCGGGGTGAAACCTACGCCAGCGTAACCTGCGGATGCCGATCGCGGGAGGCCTACAGCCGGGTGACCCGCACAGCAGCCAGGGCGTCCGTCGACAGTCCCGCTGGAGCCTCCACCACCGAGCCCAGGGTGACCCCGCACGCGGCGCACTCCCTCAAGACCTGCGGGTCCTGATCGCTGACCCGCACCACCACGCCACGCTCGCCACGGCCCAGGGACGCCAACGGGACCCCTGCCCGGTACGGCACGGACCCGTCGGGGCCCGGGATGGGGTCACCGTGGGGATCACGGTCGGGCCGACCCAGGCGGGCGTCGAGCCGCTCCACGAAGACGTCCGACACGGCATGCTCGAGCACCTCGGCCTCCTGGTGCACCTCGTCCCACCGGTAGCCCAGGTCACGCACCAGCCACGTCTCCAGGAGCCGGTGCCGGCGGACCACCGCGAGCGCGAGCCGCTCCCCCTCCGGGGTGAGGGCGACCGGCCCGTAGGGTCTCCTGGTCACCCACCCGCGCGCGACCAGGCGCGTCAGCGTCTCGGTGACGGTGGAGGGCGCCACACCGAGGCGGCGACCCAACGCTCCTGCCGTGACCGGCTCGTCCGACCACTCCCTTGCGGCCCAGACCGCCTTCAGGTAGTCCTGCTCCACCGCGGTCGGGGCGTGGGGAGCAGGGCCCGAGGTGCCGGGTTCACGCCGTCGCCCGGCCACGCACCCTCACCGCCCCCCACGCCAGGGCGAACGCCGACCCCTGGGCCACCACGACCAGGCCCGCGCTGGAGACGTCGAGCACATAGCTGCCCCACGTGCCGACCACCGCGCACGTGGCCGCGAGCGTCGGTGCGACCACCAGCATCCGGGAGAAACGGTCGGTCAGCAGGTGGGCGGTGGCACCGGGGATGATCAGCATCGCGACCGCGAGGACCACGCCCACGGCCTGGAGCGCGACGACGGCGGTGAGCGCGAGCAGCACCAGGAGCGTCCAGCGCAGCCGGTTGACCGGGAGCCCGACGACGTGGGCGTGGGTGCGGTCGAAGGCCCAGTGGGTCAGGTCCCGTCGCTGGACCAGGACGACAAGGACCACGGCGGCACTGATCAGCAGCACCTGGGCGAGCGCCTCGTCCGAGACGCCGAGCACGTTGCCGACCAGGATGTGGCCCAGGTCGACCTGGCTGGGTGTGACGGACACCAGGACCACCCCCAGGGCGAACAGGGTCGTGAAGACCACGCCGATCGCGGCGTCCTCCTTGACCCGGGTGGTCTGGCGCACGGCTCCGATCAGCGCGACGGCGCCCAGGCCCATGACGAAGGCCCCGATGGCGAACGGGAGCCCTGCCAGGTACGCCAGGACGACTCCGGGGAGCACCGAGTGGGACACCGCGTCGCCCATCAGGGACCAGCCCACCAGGACGAGCCAGCAGCTCAGGAGCGCGCACACGACGCTGGCGACGACGGTGACGAGCAGTGCCCTCTGCATGAAGGTGTACTGCCAGGGTTCGGCGAGAAGCTCCCAGGTCACCCTCGTCCACCGCCAAACGTGCGGGCCAGGTTCTCGGGGGTGAGGACCTGGCCGGTGGGTCCGGCGGCCAGGACGCGGCGGTGGAGCAGGACCGCGACGGTGCACAGGTCCGGCAGCACCGACAGGTCGTGGGTCGAGACCAGCACCGACACGCCCTCGTCCTGGACGAGTCCTCGCAGGACGTCCACGAGCACCTCCTGGGAGGTGGTGTCGACACCGGTGAAGGGCTCGTCCAGGAGCAGGACGCGCGGCCGGGCCACGAGCGCGCGGGCGAGCATGACCCGTTGACGTTGACCACCGGACAACCGGCCGATCTGACGCCCGCCGAGGTCGGCGAGGTCGACCCGCTCGAGCGCCCGGGTGACCAGCTCGGCGGTGCGGGCCCGTGGTGGGGGTCCGGCGCGTCGCAGACCCATGGCGACCACGTCCCGGACCGTGACGGGGAAGTCCTTGTCGACCTCGTCGCCCTGGGGGACGTAGCCCACCAGGCCCTTGGCGCGGGCGGTGCGGTGCTCGGTACCCAGGATGCGGACGGCGCCCTCGTGGGTGGGGACCAGGCCCAGGACGGCGCGGAACAGGGTGGACTTGCCGGACCCGTTGGACCCGACGAGCCCGCACGCCTGCCCCTGCTCGACCCGGACGGTGACGTCCTCCAGGGCCAGGGTCTCCCGGTACCGGACGGTCACCGCGTCCACGTGGAGCGCCGGGATGCCCGGGGCGGGGCCGGGGCTCACCCGGCGCCCTGGTGACCGCCGAGGCCCGTGACGATCAGGTCCACGTCGTAGGACAGCAGGTCCAGGTAGGTGGGGACGGGCCCGTCGGGACCGGAGAGGGAGTCGACGTAGAGCACACCGGCGAACCGCGCGCCGGACTCACGGGCCACCTGCTCCTGGGCTGCGGAGGAGACGGTCGACTCGCAGAACACGGCAGGGACCTCACGGTCGCGGACGGTGCGTACGACCTCGGCGACCTGCTGCGGGGTTCCCTCGCGTTCGGCGTTGACGGGCCACAGGTACACCTCGTCCAGGCCTGCGTCCCGGGTCAGGTAGGAGAACGCCCCTTCGCACGTCACCAGCACCCGGTGCTCCGGGGGGACGGTGCTCAACCGGGTGAGGAGGTCCTGGTGCAGGTCGCGGAGCTCGGCCGCGTAGGCCGCTCCACGCTGCTCGTAGGCCTCGGCACGTGGGGGGTCGAGCTCGGCGAGGACCTCGACCACCTGCTCCACGTACTGGGCGCCGACCTGGGCCGACATCCAGGCGTGCGGGTTGGTCGGACCGTCGGGACCTCCGACCGGCACCGGGTCCACGCCCTCACCCAGCACGACCGTCGGGACGGACGAGGGCTCGACCAGCCGGACCAGCCAGTCCTCCAGGCCCAACCCGTTGGCGAGCAGGACGTCCGCGCCGTCGGCCAGGCGGATGTCGGACGGTGTGGGTTCGTACCCGTGGATCTCGGTGCCCACGGGGGTCAACGACTCCACGACGGCGTCCGGGCCCGCCACGACCGAGGCGATGTCGGCCAGCACGCTGAACGTCGCCAGGACGGTCGGCCGGCCCTCGTCCGTCGCGGCACCACCGCTCACCTGCGGCTGGGGCACACCGCAACCGGTCACCAGCAGCCCGGCCACCAGCCCCGCCACCAGGCCGGCACCGGTCGCAGATTTCGCCATGGCGAAACCCTAGTGCCCTCTGCACCGGTTGGCGCCTCAACGTCCGAGGACGAGGCGGAACTCGACCGTGCCCTCCGGTTCGACGGTGACGAACCCCAGGTCCGGCACGGCCAGGTCGTACTGCTCCAGGACGACCGGCACCCGGCCCACGACCTCCACACCGGTACCGACGACCTGCGCCTCCAGCACGGCCGTCACCGGCCGCGAGACGTCGCGCAAGGTCAACGTGCCGACGGCCTCGACCTCGACCGGGCCCGAGTCCTGGTCCAGGTCCCCGACCGGCACGGGCTCTGCGAGGACGAAGGTGGCCTGCGGGTACGTCGAGGTGTCCAGGGCGCGCCGGAAGTAGGCGTCCCGGGCCGACTCGTCCGTCGTGATCGAGGCCGTGGCGACCACCACCTGGGCGTCCACCAGCTCCCCGTCGACGACCTCGAGCTCTCCGGAGACCTCCTCCGTGCGCCCGACCACGGTCACGTCCTGACCGGAGAGGACCTCCTCGACCCGGTACCCGGCCTCCGAGCCCTCCAGGACCGGCCAGATCCCTTCGACGCCCTCGAACTGCTCCACCAGCACGCCGGCGGTCTCCTGGTCGGACAACGTGACCGGCTCGACCGGGTCGGGGGCGAAGTACTGGGCGTACACCCAGGGCCCGCCCACCACGGCGGTGGCTGCGACCACGACCGTGATCAGGGTCCGGAACATCCAACGACGGTGGCGCTCCTCGCGGGGGGTCCGGGAGCGCCTGGTCACGGCCGGGGTTCCCGTGACCTACGCCGCCACCAGAAGGCACCGGCAACTCCGGCAAGGACCAGAGCGCCGATCAGGACGGGGACCAGGACGCCACCACCCTCCTCCTCCACGACCTCGGGCTCCGGGGACGGCTCGGCGGTCGGGGTCGGCTCAGGGGCTGGTGGGGCCTCCTCGACGGTCTCCTCGACCGCAGGCGTCTCCTCAGGCTCCGGGACGTCCAGGCCGAAGGCGAACGTCCCGGTGATCGGGTGCCCGTCGCTGGCCACCGAGCGCCACTGGACGGTGTAGTCCCCCGAGGGGATGTCCGGGTCGACGGCGACCCGCACCTGGTCACCGTCGACGACGGTGTCGCCGTCCTCCCACGCCGTCTCGTCGGCGTCCAGGACCTGGATGACCGCCCCGAGGTCGAGCTGGTCGGCAGAGAAGGTGAGCACCACCTCCTCCGGCACTTCCTCGAGCACCTCGCCGTCACCGGGTTCGCTGTCCAGGAGCACGTCGTGCGCCGAGGCCGGAGCTGCCACAGCCGCACCGGTGAGCAGAAGCGCGACGGTGCCGGCGGCGACGAGACCGGTCCGGCTGGTCAGGTCGGACAGGACTGGACCACGGGTCAGGTCACGGGCTGGGCGGCGTTGCACGGCTCTCCTCACAGGTCGGCGGTCGTGCTCTCTACCGTACGCAATGCAGGGTGTTCCCCCGACCACGAGCCGGCCCTGTGGAGCATCGCGGTGGGCACGGGCCCGGCCGCGAGCCGAGTCATCGCACACCGGGGCTCAGGACGGACTCCGGGCGTGTCCCCGGCCAGCGGACCGGGAACCCCACCGTCACACCGGTGTCGGGGTAGACGCGCACGAGCCGGTAGTCCACGATTCGCCCTTCCGGGCTGAACCTCAGCACCGTCATCTCGGCGACCCCGTGGAGCGGGCCGACCGTGGGGCGCCCGTGCAGCGCTCCGGCGGTGCTGGAGTTGACGTACCTCACACCGTCACCCACCCGGACCGGACCGATCCGGCGGTGCATGTGGCCGGAGACGAGCGCCGGCGCGCACCCGTCCTCGAGCGCCGAGATGGCCATCGCCGAGTCGTGGACCAGCAGCAGGTCCACCTCCGCCCCGTCGTCGCACGCGACCTCGCGCATACGCTCGTCCACCTGCGCCAAGGTCTCCTGCCCGGCGAGGGACGTGCCCGAGCCCACCCTGGTCGCGCGCGGGTCGGCGTCACCCAGGATCCGTACCCCGGCGACCTCCACGACCTGCCCCTCCAGGACCGTCCACCCCACCTCACGCTCCTGGGCGGACGTCTCGTAGCTGTCGTGGTTGCCGTCGGCGACCACCACCGGGACACCGTCGGGTATGTCCCGGGCGAACGCCGTGATGCAGTAGGACTCCACCGTCGTGCCGTTCATCGTCGTGTCGCCGGCGTTGAGGACCAGATCGGCGTCGACCAGCTCGACCAGCGCACCGACCACCGGCGCCATCCCGACGTTGCAGTGCAGGTCGGCCACGACCACGGCGGTCACCAGCTCGTCCGGGTCGGTCACCACCCCTGGCCACATCGGGGTCGGGCCGCCGGCCCCCTGCACGGCCGGGCTCTCGGTGGCCGGGTCCTCGGTGTCGACCTCCGCGCTCGGCACCGGTGTCCGGAGGTTGCCACGCAACGAGGCCCGCAGCTCGGCGATCTCGGCGTCTGCCGCGACCCGCTCGACCCACGACTGCTCGAGGTTGGTCCGTGCCTGGGTGTAGAACACCTCGTTGTCCCGGTAGGCCTCGACCACGTACCCGCCGTAGGTGTCGATCACGCCCGCGAGTCTGCCGGTGACACGCGCCCCCTCCAGGGGCGTCCCGTCGAACACCGTCGAGGGTGCGACGTCCCTGGCCACCCCTGGGGGTTCGGTCCCCCCCGAGGTCACGGTCCCGGCCACCACGACCACGACCACCGCCGCCCCCGTCAGGAGCCGCCGGTGCGGGACGAGCGCTCGGGCCACCTCCTCGCGGCGCGTTCGGCCCATCACCGCGCGCAGCGCCAGCACCGACCCGGTGATCAGGACGAACGTCAGGGCCGCGCGCCGGGCGGCGTCCCACACCAGGCCCCGTGCGGCGACCTCGACCGTCGCGCCCGGGGCGCTGAAGAACTGCAGGTAGCTCTCGAGGTCGTTCAGCAGCGCGTCGAGCGTGTCGATCCCCTGCAGGGCGGTCACCTCGCGCGGGATCTCCTGGACCACGACCCGCGCACCGAGGGTCAACGGGAGCGGGGAGTCGACGACGATCGTCCCCAACGGCCCGAGGTCCACCGTCACCGCGTGGTCGAGAGTCACCTCGTAGCGGGCCGAGTGCGGGCCCAGGCCGGCGTCCGTACGCGCGGTGGAGACCCCGACCACCACGGAGACCAGGAGCACGACGGCCGCTGCCGCGGCCACCCGGCCTGCGCGCCGTCGCCGACGCCCCGTGACGTCCCCCACGTCCCACCTCCTTGCCTTCCTCATCGGCACCGACTCCCACGCCCGCAGGTGTTGTCGTCCACTCGCTCGCGGCACCGGCGGGCGGATCGGCATGACGTCGACCCTACGATCAACGCCACGCACCTTCGCGTCGGTCACGGCACCCGGGGGCGCGCAGCCTGGACCGGGAGTCGGCCCGGCCATGGGACTCTTGGGCCGTGACTGCGCTCCTGCTCATCGGTGGCCTCGTCCTGCTCGTCCTCGGGGGTGAGGGGCTGGTGCGCGGGGCGTCGTCCCTGGCGCGGTCGTTCCGACTGTCGCCCCTGGTCATCGGGCTCACCGTGGTGTCCTTCGCCACCTCGGCCCCCGAGCTGGCGGTGACGGCACGCGCGAGCCTCACGGGTAGCCCGGGCCTGGCCGTCGGCAACGTCGTCGGCTCCAACATCGCCAACGTCCTGCTGGTGCTCGGCGCGGCGGGCGTCATCATCCCGCTGGCCGTACGTCTGCCCGTGGTCAGGCGTGACGTCCCCGTCCTGATCGTCCTGTCCGGTCTCATGCTCGTGCTCAGCCTCGACGGGGGTATCTCCCGCGCGGACGGCGCGGTGCTGGTCGCGTTGCTCGTCACGTACGTCACCTGGGCCGTGATGCGCAGCCGAGTCCCGCGGGCACCCCGATCACCGGAGGAGCAGGCCACCGGGTCACGGAGCCTGCTCGTCTCGCTCGTGCTGGTGGTCGTGGGAGTCGGGCTCCTGGTCGGTGGCGCCCAGCTGCTCGTCATGGGCGCCACCCAGGTCGCCACCGCGCTCGGCATGAGCGAGATGGTGGTGGGACTGACCGTCGTCGCCGTCGGGACGTCCCTGCCCGAGCTCGCCACCTCTGTCATCGCCGCCATCCGGGGCGACGTCGAGATGGCCGTCGGGAACGCGGTCGGCAGCTGCATCTTCAACATCGGGGCCGTCATGGGCCTGGCCGCGGTGATCACACCCGGCGGAGTGCCCGTGGAGACCTCGGCGCTGAACTTCGACATCCCCGTGATGATCGCGGTGGCCCTCGCGCTGCTGCCCGTCGCGTTCACCGGCTTCACCGTCGCGCGGTGGGAGGCCGGGCTCTTCCTGGCCCTCTACACGGCCTACGTGGCGTACCTTCTGCTCGACTCCGCCGGGCACGAGGCGCTCCCCCGCTACAGCACCGTGATGCTCGTCTTCGTCCTCCCCCTGACAGCCCTCACCCTGGTGCTCCTGGCCACCTACGAGCTCGGCGTGCACCGCGGACGACGCGACCGGGACCGACCTGCGAGGTCATGACCGGGCAGGTCCAGAGCGAGCTCACGGGGAGGCAGGCATGGAAAACGACGACTTGCGATTCGCAAGCCGTCGTCCCGGGTGGAGCTGAGGGGACTCGAACCCCTGACCCCCTGCATGCCATGCAGGTGCGCTACCAGCTGCGCCACAGCCCCGCTGCCCTGGTGGGCGAACTGCAGTCTAGAGGAAAGATCTCCTCGGAAGCCAATCGCCCCTTGCGGGGCGTGCGCGACGAGGGCCTCTCAACGACGTAGCGCGTCAGCGGTCGTGCTGGGCAGCGCGGCCCCGGGGTCGTTCCACTCAGCCACCGACACCGCGGGACCAGCGTTGTGCTCCTCCAGACGCCACGCGGGCTCGCCTGCGGCCGAGCGGCGCAGCACCGACCAGTGCGCGTTGTGCAGGCCGACCAGACCACGCCAGGTGACCGGGTCCAGGCCCAGCAAGGACGTCAGACCCAGCGTGATCGCAGCCCCGTGGGCGACCACGGCCAGCGTCTGGCCGTCCTGCACGTCCTCCGCGTGCTCGCCAACCGCCGCCGCCACCCTCTGCGCGACCTCGGCGCGCGTCTCGGCACCGACCCGCTGCGGATCGTGCCCGGCGCGCCAGACGGCGTACTCGTCGGGCCAGCGGCCACGGATCTCCTCGGCGGACAACCCCTCCCACTCACCGAACGACCGCTCCCTGAGGCGGGCGTCGACCTGCACCGGGACACCCACCCTGCGAGCCAGTGCCTGCGCGGTCGCCTCGGCGCGCCCCAGGTCCGACGACACGATCCGGACGGGCCGGTGCCGCAGGTGGAGCATCTCGGCGGCCTCATCCGCCTGGCGGAGCCCCACCTCGTCCAAGGGGATGTCGACCTGGCCCTGCAGCCGCCCTGCCAGGTTGTAGGCCGTGCGCCCGTGCCGCCAGAGCACGACCGCTGGGCTCACGACGCGGCCTCGGGCCGGTTCCCGTCGGTGGTCACGTCCTCCGGCAGGTCGACAACCGGGCAGTCCGACCACAACCGCTCCAACGCGTAGTAGGTGCGGTCCTCCGAGTGCTGGACGTGGACGACGAGGTCGCCGAAGTCCATGAGCGCCCAACGGCCCTCGCGCACCCCCTCACGCCGAAGGGCCTTCACCCCGCGCGCGTGCATGGCCTCCTCCACCGCTTCAGCGATGGCGACGACCTGACGTTCGTTCGTTCCCGACGCGATCAGGAAGACGTCGGTGAGGACGAGACGCTCACTCACGTCCAGGCCGATGATCTCTTCGGCCTTGCGGTCGGCAGCGGCACGCGCGGCGCCCACCGCGAGTTCCAGGGCGTGATCGGTTGCGGGCACTAATCCCTCACGTGTTCTGAGTAGGTGGTGGGAGCCGGTGCGCCCCCGGCCGAGGACGGCGCACCGTCGTCGTTGAGGAGCACCATGTAGATGAGCATCCCGAGCACGAAGGCGACCAGGACCAGGACGATGACGTGCAACCACGAGTACGGGTGCGTCGCCTCCTCCTCGGAGTCCTCCTCGAACTCGTCGTCGAACTCGTCGTCCAGCTCCAGACCCGGGTCGACGTCGTCCTCGTCACTCACGGGTGCCGACGGCCTGATCGCCGCACCCATCAAGGAGGTGCGCTCGACCGGCGCAGGCGGCGGTGCCGGGTCCGGCGCACTGGGAGCCCACGGCGCGGACCCGACCTCCACCGTGCTCCACGGCGACGACGCCACGTCGCCCAGCACGTCGTCGGACGCGCCGGTGCTCGTGGGCGCACTGCTGCCGGTCAGCGAGATGGTGCCGAAGGGACGCCCTACTTCAGGAGACTCAGGGACCACGGCGACGGACTCGGTCCTCGGGCGAGCCGCCTCGGCCTCAGGGGCACGGGTGGCGGGCACGTGCGGAGTTCGGGCGGCCGCAGGCTCGGCCGCGGCAGGAAGGCCTGGCTGGGAGCCGGTCCGCGGTTGTCCGGGAGCAGGTCCGGTGTGGGGGGGAGCCTGGGGGGCTCGTACTGCAGCGGCAGGGCCAGAACCACTGTGGTGACCAGGTCCGGGGGCTGCGTCCCACGCCCGACCCTGGTTCTGGTTCTGGTTCTGCCCCTGGCTCTGGCGCTGCCGGTTGGGGTCTGGCGGCAGCTCCACCTGGCGCGAGACCCGAGGCGCCTCGGGGCGAGCGCCACTCCAGGAGTTCCTCGACCACAGGGGTGACGAGGTCGGGACAGGACCTGTGCGTTCGACCGTGGGGGCGGCGCGCTCCACGGTCGGCATGGCGCGCTCCACCGTCGGACGCGGTCCCAGCGCGTTCTGCGCCGAACCGCCGGGCCGCGCCGGAGGGGCCGAACGCGGGTCGGACGTCCTCGGCGACTGCCGCTCGTCCGCAGACCGCCCAGGGTCGGGTCGCCGCGCGCTCTCCTCTCGCTCGCTCCGGGCACGGGCAGCCTGGGCACGGATCGCGGCGGCGCGCTCCTGCGGGGTGGGAGCGTGAGGCCGCTGGACCTCCTGGCGGGCCGGGGGCTGGGG
>NZ_AXCZ01000063.1 GCF_000767165.1 Cellulomonas bogoriensis 69B4 = DSM 16987 | reverse complement strand
CCGCGCGGTCCACCTCGGCCCGCCACCCACCCACGACCCCGCCGGGCCCCGACGCGACGTCCGGCGCCGTGCCGCGCAGGTCCACCGCGTGCACGTCGTCGGAGCGACCCACGACCTCACGGGAGGCACCCACCCCCACGGGCACGCCGGCCGCGTCCACGGACGTGGTGCCAGCCGTGGTGCCAGCCGTGGTGCCGGTCGTGGTGCCGGACGTGCGGACGTCCATCAGCAACCGTCCACCGCTCAACCGGTCCAGGCTCTCGGCCGCCTTCACCGCCACCGCCTCCGGCCCCTGCGGGGCCACGCCCCACACGCCGAGGCCCACGTGCGACGTCACGCCCGCGACCCACGCCACCACAGTCCACGGGTCCAGGCCGGCGGGCCCGTCGCCCACCGGCGGCCCCGCGACCACCAGGTCCAGCCCGACCTCCTCGGCGGTGAGCGCCACCCCCGTCACCCGGGCCGGGTCCTGACCGTCGACCAGCACACCCCACCGGACCGGGTGCCCGTGGTCACCGCTCCGTGACGCGTCCGCCTCCAGGTCGGTCGGCGCGCTCACCGGGCCGACCCGGTGCCGCGCTCGCGGGCGACCAGGTCGCGCAGCTCGGGCCCGATCTCCTGCCCGAGCACCTGCAGGGTGCGCTCGTCGTCGCCCATGAGCACGTACCCGCTGAACCCCTGCTCGAGGGTCAGCCCGGCGAGCTGCTCGACCCACTGCTGCACGGGGCCCTGCAGGAACCCGTCGTCGGCGCCGTCGGTGACGGTCCCGCTGATGTTGAGCAGCCGTCGCACCTGCCGGGGGTCACGGCCGGCCTCGTGGGCGGCGTCGTCGATGCGCGCGTTGGCCGCCGCCAGGTCCTCGTGGGAGCTCATGTAGGCCAGGGACGGCAGCCAGCCGTCGGCCTTCGCCCCGGTCAGGGCGAGCATGCGGGGCTTGTACGCGCCCAACCAGACGTCGACCGGGTGGGCGGGGCTGGGGCCGCGCTTGGCGCCGTCGACCCGGTGGTGCTCCCCGCCGGCCCGGAGCACCCCCGGGGTGTCGGTGTCCCACACCCCACGGATCACGTCGATCGCCTCGTCGAGGGCGGTGACCGCCTGCCCGGGCGTGAGGCGGGTGCCGCCCATCGCCTCGATCGCGTCCCAGAACGCCCCGGCCCCCAGGCCCAGCGCGACCCGTCCGCCGGTGAGCAGGTCCAGGCTGGCGACCGACCGGGCGAGGGTGGCCGCCGGCCGCAGCGGCAGGTTCAGGACGTTGCCCGCCAGGGTGATGCGCTCGGTCCGGGCGGCGGCGTAGGCGATGAGGGTCCAGGTGTCGTGGAAGCCCGGCTGGTAGGGGTGGTCCTGGAACGTGACCAGGTCCAGGCCGGCGTGCTCGCTGGCGACCGCGAGCCGGACGGGCCTCTGGGGGTCCTTGTTCGTGGGGGTCACGAACGACCCCAGGAGCAGGTCGTGACCGTAGTCAGCCATGGTTTTCCTTCCGGTGGGAGCACGCTCGTCAACAGCCGCGGGGCGGGCGGTGTTCCGTGGGTGTCCGCAGGACGTTCGTTCCACGCACGACGTCCCAGATGCCCGTACCCTGCCCAGGGCGCACCGCACCGGGTGCGTCGTGCCGGACTCGGAGGTGCCCAGTGGCCGACCCTCGCGGATTCCTCAAGACCCGTGATCGTGAGCTTCCCCGTGACCGCGCCGTCCCGGTGCGGATCATGGACTGGCGTGAGGTGCACGAGCACCGCGCCGGCCACCCTGAGGACCTGGCGGTCCTGCACCGCCAGGCGGGGCGGTGCATGGACTGCGGCATCCCGTTCTGCCACCAGGGCTGTCCGCTGGGCAACCTGATCCCCGAGTGGAACGACCTGGTGTGGCGGGGCCGGTGGGCGGAGGCGTCCGACCGGTTGCACGCGACCAACAACTTTCCCGAGTTCACGGGCCGGCTGTGCCCGGCCCCGTGCGAGACGAGCTGCGTGCTGGGCATCAACCAGCCGGCGGTCACCATCAAGAACGTCGAGGTCACGATCATCGACGAGGCGTTCGACCGCGGCCTCGTGGTGCCCCAGCACCCCCACTGGCACACGGACAAGACCGTCGCGGTCATCGGGTCCGGGCCCGCGGGTCTCGCCGCCGCCCAGCAGCTGACGCGCGCCGGGCACACCGTGGCCGTCTACGAGCGTGCCGACCGCGTCGGGGGCCTGCTGCGGTACGGGATCCCCGAGTTCAAGATGGAGAAGCGCCACATCGACCGACGCCTGGAGCAGATGGAGGCCGAGGGCACCGTCTTCCGCACGGGCATCGACGTGGGTACCGACATCACCGGTGAGGAGCTGCGCGAACGCTACGAGGCCGTGGTCCTGGCGGTGGGTTCCACCACGCCACGTGACCTGCCCGTCCCGGGGCGGGAGCTGTCCGGGATCATGCAGGCGATGGAGTTCCTGCCCCCGGCGAACCGGGTCGCGCTCGGCGAGGCCGTCAAGGGGCAGGTCACGGCGACCGACAAGGACGTCGTCATCATCGGTGGTGGTGACACGGGTGCGGACTGCCTCGGCACGTCCATCCGCCAGGGTGCCCGTTCGGTGACGCAGCTGGAGATCATGCCCCAGCCCCCGGACGAGCGTCCCGCGAACCAGCCGTGGCCCACCTACCCGATGCTGTTCAAGGTGACCAGCGCCCACGAGGAGGGCGGGGACCGCGTGTACGCGGTCAGCACGCAGGCGTTCCTCGGGGACGACGAGGGCCGGGTCCGTGCGTTGCGCCTGACGGACGTGGAGATGGTCGACGGCCGTCCCGCACCGGTCGAGGGGACCGAGCGTGAGATCCCGGCCCAGCTGGTGCTCCTGGCGATGGGGTTCATCGGGCCGGAGCAGGGGCCGTTGCTGGAGCAGCTCGGTGTCACCCTGACCGGCCGTGGGGAGGTGGCACGGTCCGACGACTACGCCACCGACGTCCCCGGGGTGTTCGTCGCCGGTGACGCTGGTCGTGGCCAGTCCCTCATCGTGTGGGCGATCGCCGAGGGCCGCGCGGCCGCGGCGTCGGTCGACGCCTACCTGCAGGGTCGCACCGAGCTGCCCTCGCCGGTGAAGGCGAGCGCGGTCGCGTTGCGTCCGTGACCGGCGCGCGGCGCTGATCCTCGTGCGCGGCTGACCCGCGCACGACGCTGAACGAGAGGTCCGTCACACACCTGGGCGGCCCTGGGTCCCGCCCAGGGCCGGTGGGTGCACGCCAGGATGGGGCGCATGTCGAACGTTCGTGACGAAGACGCCCTGGAGCCCGTGGGGCTCATCAGGCAGTCGGGTGCGGTGCTGCGCGTCGGCAAGGCCATGCTCGCGTCGGGCACCGGCAGCTACCGGGTCAAGGCCGCCATGCAGCAGGTCGCCCAGGCGCTGGGTCTGGACCGCCACCAGGCGCACGTGACCCTCACCGAGATCACCAGCACCTCCCACCGTGGGCCCATCTTCCGCACCGAGGTCGCCGAGGTCCGGTCGATCGGGGTCAACTCCCACCGCCTGGCCCAGCTGACGGACCTGTGCAACGGGTTGCGTCCGGGCGCCACGGTCGAGCACATCAACACCGAGCTGGACCGGATCGAGAAGATCCCGCCCCTGTACCCGGCCCTCGCCAACGCCTCGTTCGCGGCGATGGCGTGCGGGGCGTTCGCGTACCTGAACAACGGCGGCCCGGTGGAGGTGACCGGGGTCTTCATGGCCGCGGGCGTGGGGCAGTTCGTGCGGCGCACGTTCCTGCACCGGCACATCAACCACTTCGGCACCACGATGATCGCGGCGGCGGCTGCGTGCCTGGTGTACCTGGCGTTCGTCCTGACCCTGGACGCGGTGGCCGACGGAGGTGGGGCGAGCCACCAGGCGGGGTACGTCTCGGCGGTGCTGTTCCTGGTGCCGGGGTTCGCCCTGGTCACCGGCGCCCTGGACCTGGCGAAGCTGGACTTCTCTGCGGGGGTGGCGCGCACCGTCTACGCGTTGACCATCCTCACCTCGGCGGGGTTCAGCGTGTGGGCGGTGTCGTGGTTGGCGGGCCTGGACCCGGCGCCCGCGGTCCCGGCCGAGATCCCGGTGCTGCTGGGGATCGCGTTCCGCCTGCTCGCGAGCTTCCTGGGGGTGCTGGGCTTCGCGCTGATGTTCAACTCCCCGGTGCGCATGGCTCTGGGGGCCGCGGCCATCGGCATGGTCACCAACGTCCTGCGCCTGGAGCTGGCCGACCTGGGCGTCGCGATCCAGGCGTCCACGATGATCGCGACGCTGCTCGTGGGGCTGCTGGCCGCGTGGGTGGCGCCCTTGATCAAGGTGCCGCGGATCACCGTGTCCGTGCCGGCCGTGGTGATCATGGTGCCGGGTGCTGCGGTCTACCGGGCGATCGTCGGGCTGAACAACGGTGACGTCGAGACGGCCGTCTACTCGGGCGTGCAGGCGGTGTTCGTGGTGATCTCGATCGCCGTGGGGCTCGCCGCGGCGCGCATGCTCACCGACCGGGCGTGGGCGTTCGACCGGTGACGGGATCCTCGCCGGTGGTGGTGGGTGGTCGGGCTTTGCCCCTGCTGGACACGCCGGGTACCCTGATCAGCAGTCTGGAGACGTCGCATAGTCAGGTCTAGTGCGCGGCCCTGCTAAGGCCGTGAAGGGGTCAACCCTTCCGTGGGTTCAAATCCCACCGTCTCCGCGTCCGACCTCCTCGAGGTCACGAACGGGCCGGACCTCCACAGGTCCGGCCCGTTCTCGTGTCCCCGTTCCACGGTCGGGGGCGGTCCGTCGGTGGGCGGGCAATCGTTTTGGGTGCGGGGCGCCGGGGCATGTATGCTCGTCGACGGTTCTGAAGGACCATGCGCCCGTAGCTCAACGGATAGAGCATCTGACTACGGATCAGAAGGTTGGGGGTTCGAATCCCTCCGGGCGCGCAGATGACGAAGCGGGACACCTCATCGGGTGTCCCGCTTCGTCGTTCACGGGTGGTGTGGCGGCCCGGCGTCGGGCGGTACATCCGCCCGGGTCACCAGGCGAAGTGCTCGGCGTGGAGTGCGTCGGCCGGTACCCCTGCGGCACGGGCGTCGGACGCGACGGCCGCGACCCAGGGGGACGCCCCGCAGACGTAGAGGTCGCAGTCGTCCAGGTCGGGCACGAGCCGGCGTAGTGCGTCGGGCCCGTCGACGTGCCGTGCGGAGGTCGGTAGCCAGGGGCTCCCCGTGGTGGTGCGGGGGCCGACGACGTCCACGACCCGCACCCATCCGGCCCGTTGCAGCGCGAACAGGTCCTTGTCCAGGGGGTGGGGGCCGGGGTTGCGCAACCGGCGGACGAACGTGGCCGGTCGGACCAGGGCCTGGGTGCGGACCGCGTCCTGGAGCACGCTGATGAGCGGTGCCACCCCCATGCCGCTGCCGATGAACGCCAGGCCGGTGCGGGTGCGGTGCTGGGTGGTGAGACGCCCGTAGGGGCCCTCGACCAGGACGGGGGTGCCGGGTTGCAGGCGTGCGAGCCGTTCGCCGTCGTCGCCGTGGACGTTGATGGTGACCCGCAACGTCGATCCGGTGGGGACGGCCGACAGGGAGAACGGGTGCCCGCGGGTCCACCCCGCGCCGGTACGGAACCGCCACACGAAGAACTGCCCGGCGGCCACCCGCAGGTCGGTGAGCCGGCGGCCCGTCATCCGGATGGACACCACCCCGGGGCCTTCCTCCCAGACGGCGGCGACGCGCAACCGGTGCCGCAGGTTCAGCCGGATGGGCACCACCACACGGAAGGTGAGGACGGCGACCGCGGCGCCGGCCCACAACGTCCACCAGTACACGGTCGCGACCGGGGAGGCGAGGAAGTCCGCCCCGGCGAGCAGCTGGTGGGGCAGGGCGAGCCCGGCCCCCAGGTAGGCGTAGAGGTGCAGCAGGTGCCAGTGCTCGTACCGCAGGCGCCGCCTGACCCTGCGCACCGACGACGCGGCGACGGCCAGCAGCAGGACGGTCCCGATCACGGCGGCGAGCATGCCGCGCCCACCCATGACGAGGTCGACGACGGCGCGTGGCCCGGCCTGGACCGTGTACCGCACCAGCACGGCGAGCACGTGGACGAGCATCAGGGCGATCGAGCTGACACCGAGGAACCGGTGCCAGCGGACCAGGCGGTCCTGGCCGAGGGACCGTTCGGCCCAGGGGAGCCTGGCCATGGACAGCACCTGCAGGAGCAGGAGGTTGGCGCTGACCAGGCCGGACAGGTGGCCGACGGAGGTGAGGACGTCGTCCAGGTCACCGGTGAGCTCGGTGACGCCCCCGTTCGCGGCCCACAGGCACACCACGGCGAGGACGGTCGCGCCGACGACGAGTCGCACCGCGTCCCCCCACCACCGTCTGAGGAGTGGTGGGGCCGGGGCGACGGGCGTGCCCGTGAGGGCGATCTGATGAGTCATCGTGCCCATGATCGTGCCCGAATTGTGACCTTTGCGTAAACCTGGGTCTCATTCCGGTCTCAGTCGCAGGCCTGCGTCAGGTTCGTCCGGTTCGGTGTGACCGTCTTCGCTACGGTTCATCCGCCACGCGCACGGCGCACGTGGCCCCCACCTCCCAGGAGACCTCCATGTCGCGCGCCCGTGCCCTCCTCCCTGTCGCCCTGACCGTCGGGGCGGCTCTCGCCCTCGGGGGCTGCGCCGAGCTGTTCGGCCCCCCGGAGCCGGTCCGGGACGACGAGGGTGCGATCAGCGAGGCCGGTGAGGTCAGTGTGCTGTCGCTGACGGTGGGGGACTGCCTGGACGGTGTGATCACCGAGGGTGAGACCGACTCGGTCCAGGTGATCCCCTGCTCGGAGCCGCACGACGTCGAGGTGTACGCCGACTTCCCGGTCCCGGGTGAGGAGTACCCCGGTGACGAGGA
Organism: Cellulomonas bogoriensis 69B4 = DSM 16987; assembly: GCF_000767165.1. Taxonomy (GTDB): domain Bacteria; phylum Actinomycetota; class Actinomycetes; order Actinomycetales; family Cellulomonadaceae; genus Actinotalea; species Actinotalea bogoriensis. Next base: position 7,935 of record NZ_AXCZ01000063.1, on the reverse strand, counting down.
GCTGTTCGAGCTGGCGTCGGTCCGGTGCGAGGAGGAGTTCGAGCCGTACGTCGGGACCGCCTGGCTGGACTCCGAGCTCGAGATCAGCTGGCTCCAGCCGATCGAGTCGACGTGGGACCTCGACGAGGAGCGTCTGGTCACCTGCTTGCTGATCGTCACCGACGAGCAGGTGACGGGCTCGTTGCGCGACTCCCAGCGCTGACCTGTGCCGCGGCGTGCCGCGGCGTGCCGGGACGTGGGTCCGTGACCGGTGCATGCCCATGGTGGGACGGTGTCCCCTGTGAACGCTGACCACACGCGCCTGTTCCCGGGCAAGCTCTTCATCAGCACCGCCCTGGAGGCATTGGAGACGAAGACGACGATGTCGGCGCAGCTGACGCGCCGCTACCTGCAGCGCGCGGCGATGGCCGGGATCCTCATCGGGGTCTTCTACGCGACCAACTACGCGGTGATCGCGGCGTTCGATGCGGTGTCGGTGGACGGGACGACGTTGCGGACCCTGGGTCGTGCGGCGGGGGCGTTGGCGTTCGGGTGGGCGCTGGTGTTCATCTACTACACCAAGTCCGAGCTGCTGACGTCGAACATGATGATCGTGACGGTCGGGCGCTACCACCGGCGCACGACGGTGTGGAACGCGTTGCGGCTGCTGGGGCTGTGCTTCGCGGGCAACCTCATCGGCGGTGCGGTGATCGCCGTGCTGCTGCGCTTCTCGACGCTGCTGGACGGTGCTGCGGCTGTGGAGATGCAGGCGTCGGTGGACCACAAGCTCGAGTACATGGCGACGGCCGCGGGCTGGGGCGACCTGATGGTCCGGGCGATCCTGTGCAACTTCCTGATCAACCTGGCGATGCTGCTGGTCTACAACGGCCTCATCAAGGACGACCTGACCCGCAGCCTCGCGATGATCATGTCGGTGTTCATCTTCGCGTTCCTGGGCCTGGAGCACTCGGTCGCCAACACGGTGCTCTTCGCCATCGTGGGCCTGCGGGAGGGGATCGACGTGGGGCTTGCGGCCGGGAACGTCGGGCTCGCCCTGGTCGGGAACTTCATCGGCGGGGGTCTGCTCATCGGCCTGTACTACGCGTACGTCAACGACGACGCCTCCTACCTGCGCCGACGCGGCCTGTCCGAACCCCCGGCGGACGCCCCGCCACCCGGCCACCGGGACGCGTCCCTACCCGCCGACGACGCCCGCGGCTGAGGGCGAACAACTATAAGTCCAGTTATAGTAAATGGAGTTATAGTTGTGGGGTGGACAGGCCGACAGATCTCTACGACCGCACGTACGAGTGGGACGACCTCACCAGCTTGGCCTCTCGGGAGGGTCCGGGTCTGGCATTGGGCATCCTCTCCGGTCGTAGGCGCCACGGGAAGTCCTACCTGCTGCGGAGGGTTGCCGCGGCAGCCGGCGGGCTGTACCACCAGGCCCGTGAGCTGGAGACCCCGCTCGCTCTGGCGGCCTTCGCGGACGACGTCGCTGAACACCTGGGCTACCCGGCGGGGTCTCTGAGGTTCGACGACTGGGAGGTCGCCCTGCGGACAGCGCTTGGGATGCCTCGCGGCGGGGGGGCGTCCTCGCGTCGGGCGCCAGGTGCGTCCTTCCTGGTGCTCGACGAGTTCCCGTACCTGCTCGAACGCTCGCCGAGCATCCCGTCGATCCTCCAGCTCTTGTACGACGAGGCCGCCGACCGGGAGGACGGCGTGGGTGCCGTCGTCGTGTGCGGCTCGGCGCTGTCCGTCATGCGGGACCTGCTGAGCGGGCAGCGGCCGTTGCGGGGACGTGCTCAGCTCGACATGACGCTGCACGCTTTCGACTACCGGCAGTCCCGCGAGTTCTGGGGGGTGGTGAGCCCGCACGTGGCCTTCCAGGTGCACGCAGTGCTCGGCGGGACGCCCGGGTACAAGAACCTGGTGCGTTCCGCCCCGCCTGAGGACCCGTCGGCGGTCCCGAGGTGGCTCATGGAGGAGGTGATGTCACCCGCCTCCGCGCTGTTCGGAGAGCAGGCGTACCTGTTGCGTGAGGACCCGCGGTCACTGGACCGGGCCCTCTACACGTCGGTCCTGACGGCGGTCGCGCAGGGCTCTCGCACGCAGAGCATGATCGGCGCAAGGGTCGGGCGTGACCACAACCGGTTACGCCACCCGTTGTCGGCCCTCGTGGAGACCGGGTTCCTGCGTCGCGAGGAGGACGCGCTGACAAGGCGTCGTCCCTTGTTCGAGGTTGCGGACCCCATCATCCGCTTCACCCAGGCGGTGATCGAGCCCCACCGGGCGCTGCTCGAGGAACGTCAGCTGGGTGAGGCGTGGAATGCAGCGGCCGCGGCGTTCTCGTCGCAGGTCCTGGGTCCCCAGTTCGAGCACATGGCCCGCGTGTGGGCGAGCCGGTACGCGGGGGAGCGCTTCGGTGAACCTCTGGGCGATGCCGCGCCCGCGGTGATCAACGACGCGGACGCGAGGGCTCAGCACGAGGTCGACGTCGTGGCAGGTCCCAGGGGCGCGGACCTGACCGACTCTGCGGCGCCGGTCGTTCTGCTGGGCGAGGCGAAGGCGACCAACCGGCGCCGCACGGTCGCCGACCTGCACAGGCTCGAGCACGTGCGCGACCTGCTGGTCAGCCGGGGTCGAGATGCAGGCGGCGCGCGGCTGACGGTGTTCTCGACCGCCGGGTTCGACGGCGCGCTCGTGGCGGTGGCGCGAGCTCGCGCCGACGTCCACCTCGTCGACCTGGCAGAGCTGTACGACGCCTGAACGTGTCCCCGGCTCCTTGCGACGGCATGGGACCGATCGGTATCGCTTTCCGCAACAGATCGGTCCCGGTCGGGGCGCCGGTGCAACCGATCGGTCCCGGTCGGGGTACGTGTGGCGGTTGGCGGCCCGGGCGGGTCACGTCGGGTCGTCGGTGACCAGGGCGCGCGCCTCGTCGAGGGTGGTGAGGACCGTACCGTCGGGATCGACGGGGGTCAGGGTCCCGTCGGGTGCGACGGTGTAGAGCGCCTGCGTCGGGTTGAGCAGCGCGGCACCGGACGGGAACGAGGCGAGCACCAGCAGGTACTCGACGGTCTCGTCCTCGATGTACGTCACCCCGGGCGGTGGAGTGCCGGCCGACGCGTCACCGGGCTGGACGACGTCGATGCTCTGCCCGGGGGAGACGCCGCCCTTGAGGACCTCGTCGACCCGGACGGTCGCGATGGTCACGTCCATCGCCTCGGTCACGCCGCTCGCAGCGTCGGTCACGCCGGCCTGGGGGTTGAGCGCCGGGTCGGCCCCGGTCGGTCGCTCCGGATGCAGCGCGCCGGGTCGGGTCGAGGTGAGAGTCGCGCGGACGACGAGGTCGGCCCGGTCGATCAGGTCGGCGGTCGTCGCGTAGTAGGGGTAGTCGCCCATCGGCACCGTTGCCACATCTCCACGGTCGGCATCGATCGCCGAGCAGCCGGCGATGAGCGCGCCAGAAATGATCAACGAGAGTGCCCAACGGGTCGGTCGTCGGTCCACAGCGGCCTCCGCCTGGTCATGACCCCACTACCGACGAAGTCTGATGCACACACGGGAGCCGGTCAACGGTCCTCCTGGGCCGGGGGTGCGCAGGCTCAGGCGTGGGCTGTGCGCAGCACGGGGGGCGGGAGGGGGCTCGTCCCGGTGACCCGCCCATGGGAGTGCGCGTCGAGAGCGGCGACCCCGGGTGGGACGCGCTGGAGACGTAGGCGCCGTGGTCGATCGATGCCGACCTCGACGGTGAGCACGGTCAGGAGCTCGGTTCGCTGCACGACTGCGGGTACTCGGTCGTCGCCCGGCGCACCGCCACCAGGTCCGCGCGCGAGGGGCGGGTGGTGGTGGCGCGGGTCATGTCAGTCCTCGACGGCGTCCGCGAGCAGGGGCGCCAGCTCCAGGTCGGGCTTGTCGCGGCGCAGGCCCCGCAACCGCCAGATGTCACGGATGAGCGCGACCCGGGTGCCGTCCGCGCGGTGGGCGATCTCGACCCCGGGGGTGCCGGCGAGGATCTCGACGTCCTGGTCGTTGGCGAGGCGCGCCACCGAGTAGGGGAGCGTCTCGGTGCGGATCGGGGCGCGGAACTCGTGCTCCATGCGGAACGACGCGACCTCGAACTGCAGGGGGCCGACGGCGGCGAGGACGGGCTGCCCGTCGCCGCGGGCCTCCGAGACGAGCACCTGCACCACGCCCTCCTGCTCGAGCTGGGCGATCCCCTTGCGGAACTGCTTGGACCGGCCGGGGTCGGCCGCTCGTGCCGCCAGGAAGTGCTCGGGGGCGAACACCGGCATCGGCGGGAACTCCACCGGTGGGCCGTCCGGGTCGTACAGGGTGTCGCCCACTGCCAGGTTCGTGGCGTTGACCAGCCCGACGACGTCCCCGGGGTAGGCGTCCTCGACGGTCTCCCGTTCCCGCCCGAACACCGACGCCGCGTACTTGGTGGCGAACGGCCGCCCGGACTGGGCGTGGGTGTACACCGTGCCGCGCCGGAACACCCCGGAACACACCCGCAGGAACGCCACGTGGTCACGGTGCTTGGGGTCCATGCCGGCCTGCATCTTGAACACCACACCGCTGAACGGCCCGTCCACGGGCCGCGGTTCGCCCGTGACGTCGGGGCGGGAGCCGGGCGCCGGCGCCAACGTGGTCACGACCTCCAGCAGCTGGCGGACGCCGATGTTCGTCAGGGCCGCACCGAACAGCAGGGGGCTGGTGCGCCCCTGCAGGAACGTCTCGACGTCCACCTCACCGAGCAGGCCCATGGAGTCCACGGCGTCGGGCATCCGGTCGGGGAACCGTGCGGTGGCCTCCTCGCGGCTGAGGGGCTCCTCCTCGGCGAGGGTCGCCCCACCGGGGGCGCGCCGGTACATGGTGACGTGCTCGTGCCGGGCGTCCAGCAGGCCCTGCAGGTCACCGGCCTCACCGACGGGCCACGTGACGGGGGTCGCGTGCAGGTCGATCCGCTCGGCGAGCTCGTCGACCAGGGCCAGGGCCTCCCGGCCGGGGCGGTCCCACTTGTTGACGAACGTGATGACCGGGATCCCGCGCCGCCGGCACACCGCGAACAGCTTGAGGGTCTGCGGCTCCAGGCCCTTGGCCGCGTCCAGCAGCATGACGGCGGCGTCGACCGCGGTCAGCACCCGGTAGGTGTCCTCGGAGAAGTCCGCGTGGCCGGGGGTGTCGAGCAGGTTGATGACCATGCCGTCGAACTCGAACTGCAGGGCGGCGGACGTGATCGAGATGCCGCGCTTCTGCTCCATCTCCAACCAGTCGGACACCACGCCCGCCCGGTCGCCCTTGCCGTGCACGGCGCCGGCCTCGGTGATCGCCCGGGCGTGCAGGGCGAGGGCCTCGGTGAGGGTCGACTTGCCGGCGTCCGGGTGGGAGATCACCGCGATGCTGCGGCGGGGCGCCGCCCCGTGGTCGCCGTCCGGGGAGTCGCTACGGGGGTCGGCCATGCCCCGAACCTACTGCAGCACCACCTCAGGCACGGTGGACGACGACGTCCCGGACGGTGTGCCCCAGGTCCAGGCCGCGCTGCTCGAACTTGGTCACCGGGCGGTGCGGGGGACGGGGGGCGTACCCCTGGTGGGGGTTGGTCAGCCCGGACCCCGGTGCGGTGAGCACGGTCAGCATCTGCTCGGCGTACTCGTCCCAGTCGGTCGCGCAGTGCAGGGTGCCGCCCGGGCGCAGCCGGTCGGTGAGGACGCGCACGTGCCGTTCCTGGACGAGTCGTCGTTTGTGGTGGCGGGCCTTGGGCCAGGGGTCCGGGAAGAACACGTGCACCGCGTCCAGCGACGACGGCGCGACGTGCTCGCGCACCAGGGTCATGGCGTCCCCGTGGGCGACGCGCACGTTCCCCACCCCGGCGGTGTCGACCCGTTGCAGCAGGGTCGCGATCCCGGGGATGTGCACGTCGACGGCCAGGTAGTCGCGGTCGGGGTCGGCGGCGGCCATCGCGACGGTCGCCTCACCCATGCCCGACCCGATCTCCAGCACGACCGGAGCCCGCCGTCCGAACAGGGCCGTGGTGTCCAGGGTGCCGTCCGGGTGGCTGGGGGGTGTGCCGTTCGCGGGGTTGTGGATCGAGAACCCCAGGCCCGGCCACAGGTGGGTCAGGGCCTCGCGCTGGGCCCGGGACAGGGGGCTGCGGCGGGGGTGGAAGGTGCGGATCTCCTGGTGCGCCGCCCCCGCGGCCTGGTCGAACGTGGCGGTCACCGGGCCAGTGTCTCAGGGCCGGTGTCTCAGGGCAGGCGGTCGGTCACCCAGGTGCGCACGGCCTGCAGGTACGACTCCCTGGCGGGTCGGGCCGAGAGCGCGAGGTCGTGCACCGCGTCGGGGATCTGCACCACGGTGACGTCGGCGCCCAGGCGGGGTGCGCGCTGCACCATCTGCTGCACGTCCAGGACGCTGTCGGTGCGGTCCAGGTCCTCGTGCCAGCGGTCCACCGGCCCGCTGCGGGCCGCCGTGCACACCAGGACGGGGACGCCCACCTCCAGGCCCCGTGCCACGGCCCGGTGCGCGCGGCGCACCGAGCGCATCCAGGCCGCGCGGGCGGGGAACCCGTCCACGGGCTTCCACCTGGTGTCGAACGCCCACTCCCCGCCGGTGTCGCGGTGCAGCACCTGCCCGTACCAGGGGGGGATGCCGCCCACGGGCAGGCGGGGGGTGAGCGCAGCCACGGTCGGGAGCGCCGCGTCGATCAGCGCCCGTACCACCGGTCCGCGGGCCAGCTCGAACCACGGGCTGTTCAGGACCAGGGCGTCGACGGCGGGTGGCCCGGGGTGTCCGCGTCGGGCGTCGACCCACAGGGGCAGGATCAGCCCACCGGTGGAGTGCCCGTACCCCACGACCACCTCGTACCCGTCCTCGCGCAGGGTCCGGGCCGCCAGGTCGAGCTCCTCGGTGTGCACGCCCAGGTGGCGGACGTAGTCCGGGATCTGGTGGGGGAGCATCGACCGCCCGTACGTCCGCAGGTCCAGGGCGTGCAGGTCGTACCCGAGGTCGTCCCAGGCGTCGGCGACGTGCGTGTGGAAGAAGTAGTCGACGAACCCGTGCACGTACAGCACCGCCCGGCGTGGGCGGGCGGTGGTGCGGCGGCGGCGCACCAGGGTCGCGACGGCCTGCCCCTGCTCGTCCTGCCGCAGGGGAAGGGTGCGCGCCTCCCAGTCGGGGCCCAGGACGTCCTCGCACCAGGCACCGCTCACGTGGGGGCCTTCACCGCGACGACGGGGCACGGGGTGTCCAGCAGGATCCGTTGGGAGTTGGACCCCAGCACCAGCTTGCCCACGGGTGTGCGTCGGCGCAGGCCGATGACGACCATGTCCGCCTGGTACTCGGTCACCAGGTCGGTGACCTCCTCGGCGGGGTCCTTGCCGCGCACCAGCTGCCTGATCGTGTGGGTGATACCGGCGTCGGTGAGCACCTTCTCGACGTCCTTGAGGTCGGCGTCGGTGGCGAACGTGCTCTGCGGCGGGTCGCTGCGCTCCGACACGTTGATCACCACCACGTCGGTGCGGTGGGCGCGTGCCTGGACCACGGCGTGCTCCAGGGCGGCCCGGCCCTCGGGTGTGGGTGTGAATCCGACGATCAGCGTCACTGGCCTCACCTCGGTCCCGATCATGCCACCGGGCGGCCCTCGTGTCAGCGGTCACGGCTCGCACCGGAGAGTTGAGCGGAATAGACTCAACTTCGTTCCGGTTGGTCGAGGCAGACACTCGAACCTGCTGCACGGAGGCACACACCCATGGACTCGAAGCTCACCACCAAGGCGCAGGAGGCGCTCGCCTCCGCCATCCAGGCCGCATCGGGCGCCGGCCACCCCCAGATCGAACCCGTCCACCTGCTGCAGGCACTCCTGGAGCAGGTGGACGGTGTCGCCGTCGCGCTGCTCGACGCCGTCGGCGCCGACCGCGCCACCGTCGCCCGGCGCACCGCCGCGTCGCTGGC
>NZ_AXCZ01000027.1 GCF_000767165.1 Cellulomonas bogoriensis 69B4 = DSM 16987 | reverse complement strand
CCACCCGCCGTCGATGCGCGCCTCGCGGTCGCGGGGGCTGCGGACGTTGCCCTCCGTGGGGGCGGCCCGCTCGTCGGAGAAGTGCGTGCGGTCCATCAACCTGGCCGACACCCGCTCGGTGAGGCCGGGCGCGAGCCGGTTGCCCAGCAGGCCCAAGCGGGTCGAGGCACCGACGACGACCTCGCGTCGGGGGTGGGCGGCGCAGCGGACGATCGCCGCGGCGACCCGGCGGGCGTCGACGGGGGCACCGGGCGGGGTCACGACCCGCCCGGTGAGGTTGGCGCCGCTGGCGAAGAACGGGGTGTCGATCGGCCCGGGCAGGACGGTGGACACGGAGATGCCCGGCACGTCCCGGACCTCCTGGCGGATGCACTCCCCCATGGCGCGCATCGCGTGCTTGGAGGCCACGTAGGCGCTCTGGTACGGCGCACCCGTCTTGCCCAGGATCGAGGCGACGTTGACCAGCACGCCGCCGCCCTGCTCGCGGAACCACGGGAGCGCGGCCCGGGCGCCGTGGTAGGACCCGAACAGGTTGGTCTCGACCACGCGACGCCACAGCTCGCCGGGGACCTCCTCCAACCGGCCGTAGGCGATGACCGCGGCGTTGTTGACCCACACGTCGATCCGCCCGAACCGGGCCACCGCGGCACGCGCCACCTGGCTCACGGCCTGCTCGTCGGTCACGTCGGCGGCACGGACCAGCACGTCGGCGCCCTCGCCGCGGCACTCCGCGGCGAGCTCCTGCAGCGCCCAGTCCCGTCTGGCCACCAGCACCAGGCAGGCGCCGCGCCGCGCGAACGCGTGGGCCGTGGCACGCCCCACGCCGCTGGACGCGCCGGTGATCACGACGACGGATCGGTCAGGTCTGGGCATCGGGGCTCTCCTTCGGTCGGGTGGGCCCAGGCGCCGTGGCGGCCTCCCGGGCCGTGCGGGTCGAGAAGGCGTCCCTCGTCACGCTATGCACCGCCGCCGGCGGCCGCGACCGCTGGGACGTCCGCCCTGCGTCCCTGGCGTTGCGCGTGGCGGCAGGGGCGCACTAGCGTCAGCCCGAGCAGGCACCCGTCCGGGCTGCCGTCGTGACCGCCGCGAGGAGGGCAGGCATGCGCACGAGCACCGTGCCGATGCCCGCAGTGGCGTGTCGTCGTTGTCGCTGTCCGCGGAGCGCTGGCACCGCCTGATCGCGTGCGACCCGGCCCTGTGCCGACCGGTCCAGGCCAGCGCTCCTACCCCCAGCGCCTTCCGGCCCGCCCCTGCCCGCCGGCAGACCCCTCGGCGCCCCCACCGCGGGTGTGCCGCTTCCACCGCATCCACCGCATCCACCACGCGGCCATGCCGCCACCCGAGACGAGGAATCCCATGCCCCGCATCCACGAGGACGTCACCCAGCTGATCGGCAACACCCCGCTGGTCCGGCTGAACCGCGTCACCGACGGCGCCGAGGCGACCGTCGTCGCCAAGCTCGAGTTCTACAACCCGGCCAACTCGGTCAAGGACCGCATCGGCGTCTCGATCGTCGACGCCGCAGAGGCCTCGGGCCAGCTTCCCGCGGGCGGCACGATCGTGGAGGCCACCAGCGGCAACACCGGCATCGCCCTGGCGATGGTCGGTGCGGCGCGCGGCTACGACGTCGTGCTGACCATGCCCGAGACGATGTCCAAGGAACGGCGTGCGCTGCTGCGCGCGTTCGGCGCCGAGCTCGTCCTGACGCCCGGCTCCGAGGGCATGAAGGGCGCGGTGTCGCGCGCCGAGCAGATCGTCGCCGAGCGTCCCGGTGCCGTCCTGGCCCGCCAGTTCGCCAACGAGGCCAACCCCGCGATCCACCGGGCCACCACCGCCGAGGAGATCTGGAACGACACCGACGGCCAGGTCGACATCGTGGTCGCGGGCATCGGCACGGGCGGGACGATCACCGGTGTGGGTCAGGTGCTCAAGGAGCGCAAGCCCGAGCTGAAGATGATCGCGGTCGAGCCGGCCGAGTCCCCCATCCTCAACGGCGGCCCGCCCGGCCCCCACAAGATCCAGGGCATCGGGGCGAACTTCGTCCCCGAGATCCTCGACACCGAGATCTACGACGAGGTCGTGGACGTCGACGCCGAGACCTCCGTGGACGTGGCCCGACGCGCCGCCCGCGAGGAGGGCCTGCTGGTGGGCATCTCCTCGGGCGCCGCGATCCACGCCGCGGTGCAGGTGGCGAAGCGACCGGAGAACGCCGGCAAGCTGATCGTGGTGATCGTGCCGTCGTTCGGCGAGCGCTACCTGTCCTCCATCCTCTACGCCGACCTCCTGGACTGACCCGTGTCGCGCCTGCAGGACTTCCTCACCCTGCTGCTGGAGGACCTCGACGCCGCCCGCCGTCGCGACCCCGCGGCACGCAGCCGGATCGAGGTCGCCCTCGGCTACCCGGGGGTGCACGCCCTGTGGGCGCACCGGGTCATCCACGCGATGTGGCGTGAGCCGCTCCTGCGGCTGCCCGCCCGCCTGGCGTCCCAGCTGGTCCGGGGGCTGACCGGGATCGAGATCCACCCCGGGGCCCAGCTGGGCCGGCGGCTGTTCATCGACCACGGCATGGGCATCGTCATCGGCGAGACCGCCCAGGTCGGGGACGACGTCGTGCTGTTCCACGGCGCGACCCTGGGCGGGCGTTCGATGACCCGCGGCAAGCGGCACCCGACCCTGGGTGACCACGTGGTGGTCGGGGCCGGGGCGAAGATCCTCGGGCCCGTCTGGATCGGCGACGGCGCCCAGGTCGGGGCGAACGCCGTCGTGGTCAAGGACGTCCCCGCGGGTGGCGTGGCGGTGGGGGTCCCGGCGCAGGTGCGCACGCGACCCGAGCAGGCACCGGCGGTGGACCTGGTGGAGGACCCCGCGATCTACATCTGAGCACGGTGTCAGGGGTGTGCCCCGGGTCGCTCGCGGCCCGGGGCACACCCCTACCCACCTCTACCCGCCTCTACCCGCCCCTACCCGCTCTCACCCGTCTCGCCATGTGGCCGTGCGAGGGGTTCATCCTTGCGCTGCACCCTGACGGCACCTACGCTACGACCGAAGGTCCCACGGACCGGACACGAGGTCTCGCCAGTCGAGACGCCACACGGAGGGGAGGTTCGCGCCGATGAGCTGTCACCGTGACATGACGACGGCGCGGCCGATGCTGCCCTCCCTGCACGGCTGTATGCCGTGCGCTGGCGTCTGACGGACCGAGCAGCACACCGGTCCGGCCAGCCCGACGAGGGGCCCGGACGCCAGCGCATCAACCCCGACTCCCGCACGCAACCGTCGTGCCCGGCGAGCCGGCCCCGCCTCCGGGCGAGCGCTGAGCACGGGCACCCGTCCGGAGGACACCACCATGGCGATCACCACGCCCACCACGGTGCGCTCGCACCCCGCCCACCCCGTGTCGATCCAGGGTGTGGGCCGCACGTTCCCGGCGCGGGACCGCAAGGGCGCCGGCACCCAGGTGCTGGCCGACGTCGACCTCGAGGTCGGCGCCGGTGAGATCGTCGCCCTGATCGGCGCCTCGGGCTGCGGCAAGTCCACCCTCCTGCGGCAGGTGTGCGGCCTGGACACGCCCACAGCAGGTCGCATCCTCATCGACGGCTCCCCCGTGAACGGGACCGACGAGCGCTGCGCCGTCGCGTTCCAGGAGCCCCGCCTCCTCCCCTGGCGCACCCTGGCCCAGAACGTCAGCCTCGGCCTGCCCCGCGGCACCGACCGTGGCGCCGGGCGCCAGCGCGTCCACGAGCTGCTCGAGCTCGTGGGGCTCGGGGCCTGCACCCACTACCGACCCCGCCAGGTCTCCGGCGGCATGGCCCAGCGGGCCTCCCTGGCCCGGGCCCTGGCCCGCAACCCCGGTGTGCTCCTGCTCGACGAGCCGTTCGGGGCGCTGGACGCGCTGACCCGGCTGCGCATGCAGGACCTGCTGCTGGACGTGCACGCCGCCGAGCCGGCGACCGTCCTGCTCGTCACGCACGACGTCGACGAGGCCCTGTACCTGGCCGACCGGGTCGTCCTGCTGGGACGGCCCAGCGGTGCCGAGCCCCACGCACCCAGCGGCGTGCAGACCGTCGTCACCGTCCCCGGGTCCCGCCCGCGGGACCGCGGCGACGCCGAGCTGGCGCACCTGCGCGCCGGGCTCCTCGACGGGCTCGGCGTGCCCACCCACCACCAGACCACCACCTGAACCCACGACCCCCCGGCGGGCCCACCCGAGGCCCCCGACCCGACCGGAAGGCACCACCCCCATGCAGATCCGCACCGCACTGCCCCTCGCCGCGGCCACCGCAGCAGCACTGGTCCTCGGCGGCTGCGCCACGGGTGAGGGCTCCGCGACCGACGCCCCCTCCCCCGGCGCCACGGCCTCGGGCGAGTGGAGCTCGGACTCCCTGACCCTGGACTTCGCCACCTACAACCCCCTCAGCCTCATCATCCGTGAGCAGGGATGGCTCGAGGAGACGCTCGGGGACGACGTCACCGTCACCTGGGTGCAGTCCGCCGGGTCCAACAGGGCCAACGAGGGCCTGCGCGCCGGAGCGATCGACGTCGGCTCGACCGCCGGCTCCGCCGCGCTCCTGGCCCGGGCCAACGCGACCCCCATCCACACGATCAGCGTCTACACCCAGCCCGAGTGGGCCGCGATCGTCGTCGACGCCGACTCCGACATCACCTCCGTGGCCGATCTCGCCGGACGCTCGGTGGCCGCGACCCGCGGCACGGACCCGTACTTCTTCCTGCTGCAGTCCCTCGAGGAGCACGGGGTGGAGCTCGCCGACGTCGAGATCCAGAACCTGCAGCACGCCGACGGTCGGGTCGCCCTGGAGAACGGCGACGTCGACGCGTGGGCCGGCCTGGACCCGATCATGGCCGACAGCGAGGTCAACGCCGGATCCGAGCTGATCTACCGGAACATCGACTTCAACACCTACGGGTTCCTCAACGCGACCGAGAGCTTCCTCCAGACCTCCCCCGACCTGGCCCAGCTGGTGGTCGACGCCTACGAGAAGGCCCGCGCCTGGGCCCTGGACAACCCCGAGGAGACCGCGCAGATCCTCGCCGACGTCGCCGGCATCGACCTCGAGATCGCCCAGCGGGTCATCCTCGAGCGCACCGTCATCGACCTGGACCCGGTGCCCGGCGACGCCCAGCGCGAGGTCCTGGAGGTCGTCGGCCCGATCTTCGTGGAGTTCGGTGACGTGCGCACCCAGGAGGACATCGACGCCGCGCTCGACACCCTGTTCGAGGACTCCTACGCCGCGCAGGCCGACCCCACGTCCCTCGACGGCTGACCCCACCCCAACCCCGCAGGACCAGGAGGAGCGCACCATGAGCACCCCCGCCAGGACCGGCGCCCCCGGCGCCGTCGACGCCGGCAGTGCCACAGGTGGCGACAGCGCCCGGAACGACCGGCCGCACGCTCTCGCCGGCTCCCGCCCCCGCCGGACCCTGCCCGCCCCCCGCTGGGGGCGGCTGGCCCTGGCGCTGGTGGTACCGGTCACCCTGCTGAGCGCCTGGCACCTGGCGACCGCGGTCACGGGCGTGTTCGCACCGCACCAGCTCCCCGCCCCGGCAAGCGTGTGGCAGGCGGCCGTCGAGCTCGCCACCTGGGACCGCGGCCCGAACCTCTGGACCCACGTCCAGATCTCGACCCAGCGCGTGCTCCTCGGCTTCACTCTCGGCGCTGCCCTCGGGCTCGCCGTCGGAGCCGTCGTCGGCCTGTCACGCCTGGGCGACGCACTCCTGAGCGGGACGTTCGGCGCCGTCCGAGCCGTCCCGTCCCTGGGCTGGGTCCCCCTGCTCGTCCTCTGGATGGGCATCAACGAGGACTCCAAGGTGACTCTCATCGCCATCGGCGCGTTCTTCCCCGTGTACACCACCGTCGCCTCGGCGCTACGGCACGTGGACAAGCACCTGGTCGAGGCCGGACGCGCCTACGGCCTGCGAGGCACGTCCCTGCTCGTCCGGGTCCAGCTGCCCGCCGCGACGCCCGCCGTGGTGTCCGGTCTGCGCCTGGCCCTGGCCCAGTCCTGGCTGTTCCTCGTCGCAGCCGAGCTCATCGCCTCGTCGATGGGCCTGGGTTTCCTGCTCATCGACTCGCAGTCCAACGGCCGTGTGGACCGCATCCTGCTCGCCCTGGTGGTCCTGGCGGTGCTGGGCAAGCTCACCGACGCCCTCCTCGGCATGGCCGAGCGGCGCCTGCTACGCCGGTTCTGACGCCCCACCCCTTCGACCCGGAAGGCACGATGACCTCCCCCACGATCACCAACCTCCTGACCGAGGCCCGCACCTTCCCGGCCCCGGGCGGGGACTGGAACGTCGGCCCGGCCGACCACGCACGCCTGACCGCCGAGGCGGAGGCCGACCACGTCACCTTCTGGGAGGAGGCCGCGCGGCGCCTGCAGTGGGACCAGCCGTGGCACACCGCGCACACCTGGGAACCCGCGGTCCAGGACCCCGCGGACCCCGAGCAGCTGACCGTGCCGCGGGCCACGTGGTTCGCCGGTGGCCGCCTGAACGTGGCCGTCAACTGCGTGGACCGCCACGTCGCGGCCGGACGGGCCGACAAGGTCGCCCTGCACTTCGAGGGTGAGCCCGGTGACCGCCGCACCTACACCTACGGCGACCTGCAGCGGGAGGTGTCCCGCGCCGCCAACGCCCTGACGGACCTGGGGATCGGGCCAGGTGACCGTGTGGTGGTGTACCTCCCGGTGCTTCCCGAGACCGTCGTGGTCACCCTCGCCATCGCCCGCATCGGGGCGGTGCACTCGCTGGTCTTCGGCGGGTTCTCGGCCGAGGCCGTCCGGTTCCGCGTCCAGGACACCGGCGCCAAGCTGCTGGTGACCAGCGACGGGCAGTTCCGCCGCGGCACCGCGGTGCCCACCAAGGCTCAGGCAGACGAGGCCGTCGCCGGCCTGGACCACGTCGAGCACGTCCTGGTCGTGCGGCGCACCGGGGACCAGACCGGCCCCACCCCCTGGACCGAGGGCCGGGACGTGTGGTGGCACGAGGTGGTCGACACCGCCCCCGACACCCACGAGGCGGAGTCGTTCGACGCCGAGCACCCCCTGTTCATCATCTACACCTCCGGGACCACCGGGAAGCCCAAGGGCCTGGTGCACACCGGCGGCGGGTACCTCACCCAGGCGTCCTGGACCCACTGGGCGCAGTTCGACGCCCGCGAGGACGACGTCCACTGGTGCACCGCCGACCTCGCCTGGGTCACCGCGCACACCTACGAGATCTACGGCCCGCTGTCCAACGGCCTGACCCAGGTGATCTACGAGGGCACCCCGAACACGCCCCACCCCGGCCGCCACTTCGAGATCATCGAGCGCTACGGGGTGACCGTCTACTACACGGCGCCCACCCTGATCCGCACGTTCATGACCTGGTTCCCCGACGGGCTCCCCACCGACCACGACCTGAGCTCCCTGCGGCTCCTGGGCACCGTCGGGGAGTCCATCAACCCCGAGGCGTGGGCCTGGTTCCACGCCCAGGTCGGCGGCGGGCGCGCGCCGATCGTCGACACGTGGTGGCAGTCCGAGACCGGCGCCGCGATGATCGCCCCCCTCCCGGGCGTGACGACCCTCAAGCCCGGCTCCGCGACCCGCCCGCTGCCGGGCATCTCGGCCAAGGTCGTCCACGAGGACGGCACGGAGGTCGGACGCGGGGAGGGTGGCCTGCTCGTGGTGGACCGCACCTGGCCGGGGATGGCCCGGACCATCTGGGGCGACCCCGAGCGCTACCGGGACTCCTACTGGTCCCGGTTCGCCGCCCAGGGCTACTTCTTCGCCGGGGACGGCGCCCGGTACGACGACGACGGCGACATCTGGCTGCTGGGCCGCGTGGACGACGTGATCAACGTCTCCGGGCACCGACTGTCCACCATCGAGATCGAGTCCGCGCTGGTCACCCACCCCGACGTCGGGGAGGCCGGCGTCGCCGGGGTCACCGACCCCACCACCGGCCAGGCGATCGCCGCGTTCGTGATCCCCACCCGTGCCCCCGCAGACCCGGACGACGCCGCCGCCTGGGCCGCGCACAGCGCCGCCGTGGCCCAGACCCTCCGGTCGCACGTGGCCAAGGAGATCGGCCCGGTCGCCAAGCCCAGGGACGTGCTGGTGGTGCCCGACCTGCCCAAGACGCGCTCGGGAAAGATCATGAGAAGGTTGCTCGCCGACCTGGTCGCCGACGGCACCCTGGGGGACGTCACCTCCCTGCAGGACGAGGCAGCCCTGCACCGCATCCGGGCGGTGCTCACCGCACGCCAGCAGGCACTGCGCACCACCGACGCCGAGGAGACCCCGTGACCGACGCAGCCGAGCGCCGCTGGGGGTTCCGCACCCGCGCCCTGCACGCCGGCGGCGTGCCCGACGCCGCGACCGGGGCCCGCGCCGTCCCGATCTACCAGACGACGTCGTTCGTGTTCCAGGACACCGCCGACGCCGCGAACCTGTTCGCGCTGCAGAAGTACGGGAACATCTACTCCCGCATCGGCAACCCGACCGTCGCCGCCCTCGAGGAGCGCATCGCCTCCCTCGACGGCGGGATCGGCGCGGTCGCGACCGCATCGGGGATGTCCGCCGAGTTCATCACCTTCGCCGCGCTCGTCGGCGCCGGGGACCACGTGGTCGCCGCCGCCAGCCTGTACGGCGGCACCGTCACCCAGCTGGACGTGACCCTGCGCCGGTTCGGCGTCGAGACGACGTTCGTCCCGGGCACCGACCCGGCCGACTACGCGGCCGCGATCCGCCCCGAGACCAAGGTCGTGTACGCCGAGGTCGTCGCCAACCCCTCGGGCGAGATCACCGACATCGCCGGGCTCGCCCGCGTCGCCCACGACGCGGGACTGCCCCTGGTGATCGACGCGACCCTCGCCACCCCCTACCTGTGCCGCCCCATCGAGCACGGCGCCGACATCGTCCTGCACTCGGCGACCAAGTTCCTCGGTGGCCACGGCACCACCCTGGGTGGGGTGGTGGTCGAGAGCGGGCGGTTCGACTGGGGCAACGGGAAGTTCCCCCAGATGACCGAGCCGGTGCCCTCCTACGGGGGCGTGAGCTGGTGGGACAACTTCGGTGAGTACGGGTTCCTCACCAAGCTGCGCTCCGAGCAGCTGCGCGACGTGGGGCCCGCGTTGTCCCCCCAGTCCGCCTTCCAGCTGCTGCAGGGCGTCGAGACCCTGCCCCAGCGGATGGACGCCCACCTCGCCGGCGCCCGGGCCGTCGCCGAGCGGCTGGACGCCGACCCCCGGGTCGCCTACGTCACCTGGGCGGGCCTACCCGGCCACCCCCACCACGACCGGGCCCACCGGTACCTGCCGCTGGGCCCCGGCGCGGTGTTCGCGTTCGGCCTCAAGGGGACGCCGGACGTGCCCCCGCGGCAGGCCGGGCGCACGCTCATCGAGTCCGTCGAGCTCGCCAGCCACCTGGCGAACGTGGGTGACGCCCGCACCCTGGTCATCCACCCCGCGTCCACCACCCACCAGCAGCTCACCACCGAGCAGCTCCGGACCGCGGGCGTGCCCGAGGACCTCGTCCGCATCAGCGTCGGCCTGGAGGACGTCGAGGACATCCTGTGGGACCTGGACCAGGCCCTGACCGCCGCCGTCGGCCCCGCGAGCGGCGACCCCGCCCCGACCACGCCCGAGGTGACCGCATGAACGACGCCTGCTCCCTGCCCGCACCCGGCACGGCGAGGACGTCGGACTCGGCAGGGCGCACCTGGACCGGGCCCACCGCCCCGGCACGCCTGGGGATCCTGCGGCGGACGCGGTCCGTCGCGATCGTCGGGGCCTCGCCCAAGCCGTCCCGCGCCAGCTACTTCGTGGCGACGTACCTGCTGTCGTCCTCGCCGTACGAGGTGTACTTCGTCAATCCCCGCGCCACCGAGATCATGGGACGGCCCGTCTACCCGTCGCTGGCCGAGCTGCCCGTCGTCCCGGACCTGGTGGACGTCTTCAGGCGGCACGAGGACCTGCCGACCGTCCTGGACGAGACCCTGGCCGTGGGTGCCCGCACCCTGTGGCTCCAGCTCGGGTCCTGGCACGAGGAGGTCGCCCGACGCGCCGAGGACGGCGGCCTGCAGGTTGTCATGGACCGCTGCCTGAAGATCGAGCACGCCAGGTTCCACGGGGGCCTGCACCTGGCCGGCTTCGACACCGGGGTGATCAGCTCGCGCCGCGCGCCGGCCTGACACGGGCACCCGGTGCCGTCGCCCCCGATGGCGTCACTCGCGGGTCGTCGTTCGCGGGTCGTCGTTCGCGGGTCGTCATTCGCGGTGGACGAGGATCAGGGCACGGTCGTCACCCTCACCGGCCCGCACCCCGGCGAGCACGGCGTCTGCGCCGCCGGAGCGCGTGGCGACCACCCGCTCGGCCTCACCCATGAGGCGGTCGATGCCGAGCTCGACGTCCGCGCCGGGCGTCTCGACCAGCCCGTCGGTGTAGAGCATCAACGTGTCGCCGGGCTCGAGGACGCCCTCGTGGACCACGAACGTCGGTGAGGGCACCACGCCCAACGCGGGGCCGCCGGCGGTGTCGATCAGCTCGACGCGGCCCGAGCCGGCGTGCAGGTGCACCGCCGGGGGGTGACCGGCGGTCGACACCCAGAACGAGGACGTCGACAGGTCCACGGCCAGGTGCACGGCTGTCGCGAAGCCCTCGGGCCAGTCCTGGCCCAGCAGGTAGTCGTTGGCCGCGGGCAGGAACGCCTCTCGCGGCATCGCTCCCAGCAGCCCGCCGAACGCACCGGACAGCAGCAACGACCGCACCCCGGCCTCCTGCCCCTTGCCCGAGACGTCGACCAGGACGAGCTCCAGGACGTCCGGCTCACCGCGGGACGCCACGACGAAGTCCCCCGAGAACGCCTCGGCGTAGGCCGACCTGACCACGCTGTCCACGTTCCACCCCGGCGGCAGCACGGGGATGCGGCCGTGGGCGACCAGCCGGTCACGCAGGTCGACGAGCATCAGGTCGCTCGCGGCGCCCTGCAGGCCCAGCCGCTCCCGTCCCCTGACGAACACCAGCCCCGAGACGACGGCCAGCCCGAGCACCACCACCATGCCCGGTGGCATCCCCTCGGCCTGCCAGGAGCGCAGGACGATCAACGTCCCGGTGACGACCCCGCTCAGCAGGACCATGCCCCACAGACGCAGGACGAAGACCCCAAGCAGCAGGATGAACAGCAGGATGGACGGCGGCACCCAGTCGGGCTGCACGGCGACACCGACACCGGCGAGCACGGTGACCCCCGACAGCAGCACGCTGGTCCAGATCTGGCGGGTGTGCGCCAGGGACCGGCGCCGGAGCACCCGGCGGGCGGCGCTCGAGGCGCGCCCCGACGAGCGGCGGCGTGGGAGCGTCGGGCTCCTCGCGCCTGGCCGCACATCGGGAGCACCCGGCGGCGCCGTGGTGGTCATTTTTTGAGGCTACCCACGCCAGGTCCCTCACCACCTGCTGGAGGGCCCTATTCCTCCGAAGAATCCCGGTCAGCGGACAAATGGCCTGGCCAGATCGGTACAGGTCGGACACGATGCCTGCATGACGACACCAACGCCCGGGTACCGCACCGTCACCGTCGACGAGGCCCGCAAGGCCGACCTGCTGACCATCGACCGCTGGGCGTTCCCCTCGGGCCTGCCCGACGGTGCGTTCGCCGCGCTGCCGGTGCCGCTGTCGTGGGACCGGACCCGCGGGGTGCGGTCGGGCTCCGGTGACCTGGTCGCCGTCCACTCCTCGTACCCCTTCCAGGGGCTGCCCGTCCCCGGTGGGACGGTGGACGCCGCGGGCCTGACGTGGGTGGGGGTGCACCCGGGGCACCGGCGGCGCGGGATCCTGCGCACGATGATCACCGACCACCTGGAGCGGACGTCGGCCCGGGGTGAGGCCGTGTCGGTCCTGACGGCCTCGGAACCGTCGATCTACGGCCGGTTCGGTTACGGCTCGGCGTGCCCGGCCCTGCGCCTGACCGTGCCGCGGGGGGCCGCTCTGCGGGACGTGCCCGGGGCCCAGGACGTGCACCTGGAGATCGAGACGCTCGACGTGGCCCGCCACGCCCCCACGATCCGGGCGCTGCACGGGCGCGTGGGGCGTCCCGGGTGGGCGACGCGCACCACCACCGCGCTGGAGGCCTCGTTCCTGCACGACAGCGAGCACACCCGAGACGGGCACGAGCCGCTGCGCGTGGTCACGGCGTCCCTGGACGGCACACCCACGGGGTACGCGCTGTTCCGGCGTCGGCTGCGGTGGGAGGACACGGCCGCCTCGGGCACGGTCTCGGTGGTCGAGGCCGTGGCCCGTGACGCCGCGACCGCCCGCGCCCTGTGGGGTGCGCTGCTCGACATGGACCTGATGTCCGGGACCGAGGTGGGCCTGCTCCCGGTCGACGACGTCCTGACACACCTGCTGGTGGACCTGAGGGCTGCCGCACCACGCCTGAAGGACCACGTGTGGGTGCGGCTCGTGGACCTCCCTGCCGCGCTGCGGGCGCGGCGCTACGCGGCCCCGGTGCACGTGGTGCTGGAGGTCGCCGACGCGATGGTGCCGGCGAACGCGGGCCGGTGGCGGCTGCAGGGCGGTCCGGACCACGCCGAGGTCACACGCACCGACGCCGACCCCGACCTGGTGCTGGACGTGCGCGAGCTCGGGACCGTGTACCTGGGTGGCGTGAGCACGGCAGCGCTGCACGCCGCCGGCCTGGTGCGCGAGGTCACCGCCGGGGCGGTGGCCCGGGCGGCCGTGGCGTTCGGCTGGCCCACGGCCCCCGGCTGCTCCTGGGTGTTCTGACCTACGGGGCGGTCAGCGCGAGGCCTCGTAGGCGGCGAGCAGGTCGATGCGACGCTGGTGCCGGGCGTCACCGCTGAACGGCTCGGCCAGGAACGCCTCGACCAGGCCGATGCTCTGGTCGACGGAGTGCTGGCGGGCCCCGATGGCGATGACGTTGGCGTCGTTGTGCGACCGGCCCAGGCGCGCGGTGTCCTCGTTCCAGGCCAGGACGGCCCGCACACCGGTCACCTTGTTGGCCGCGATCTGCTCACCGTTGCCCGACCCGCCGATCACGATGCCCAACGTCCCGGGCTCGGCGACGACGGCCTCACCCGCGGCGGTGCACATGGGCGGGTAGTCGTCCAGGGCGTCATAGGTGTGGGCGCCGTGGTCCACGACGTCGTGGCCCGCGGCCTGCAGGTGCTCGACGAGCGCGGACTTCAGCTCGTACCCGGCGTGGTCGGCGGCGATGTGGATGCGCATGGGGACACATCCTGCCAGGTCGCCGACCCCGGGCCGGTCACCGGTCCCCAGCACGGGGTCACCTAGCCTGGGGGCATGACGACCACGCCCGCAGACGCCCCCGCGCCCGCCGACCAGGCCCCCCGCAGCGGCATCGACCGCGCCGCCCTCGACCCGGACGTGCGGCCCCAGGACGACCTGTACCGGCACGTCAACGGCCGGTGGATCGCCGCGCACGTCATCCCCGAGGACCGGGCCATCGACGGGGCGTTCCGCGCCCTGCACGACCGCAGCGAGGAGCGCGTCCGGGCCATCATCGAAGAGCTCGGGGCCGCCGTGGCCGACGGTCAGGACCCCGACGGGGCCGCAGGGCAGGTGGGCGCGATGTACGCGAGCTTCATGGACACCGGCACCGTGGAGGAGCGCGGGCTCGGTGCGATCGCCGAGGAGCTGGCGGCGATCGACGGCGCGTCGGACCGGGACGCCCTCACTGCCGTCCTGGGGAACCTGCAGCGCACCGGTGGCGGGGGCGCCGTGGCGTTCTGGGTGGACAACGACGCCGCCGACCCCGACACCTACGTGGTGTACCTGCACCAGGCCGGGCTCGGCCTGCCGGACGAGGCGTACTACCGGCAGGAGGAGTACGCGCAGGTGCGGACCGCGTACCGCGCCCACCTGGAGCGCGTCCTGGGGCTGGGCGGCAGCCAGGACCCGGCGGCCGACGCCGACGGGGTCCTCGAGCTGGAGACGCTGCTGGCCGCCGAGCACTGGGACGTGGTCAAGGACCGCGACGCCCAGCTCACCTACAACCCGATGACCCTGACGGACCTGACGTCGGCCGCCCCCGGGTTCGACTGGCGGGCGTGGGTCGAGGCCATGCAGGTCCCCGCCGGGGCGATGGACTCCCTGGTGGTCCGGGAGCCCGGGTTCGTGATCGCGTTCGCCCGGCTGTGGGCCCAGCTGCCCGTCACCCGGTGGCAGGCCTGGCTGCGGTACCACCTGGTGACCGCACGCGCACCGTTCCTGCACCAGGAGGTGCTGGAGGCGAACTTCGACTTCTACGGGCGCACCCTCACCGGGGCGACCGCCCTGCGGGACCGGTGGAAGAGGGGTGTGTCCCTGGTCGAGGGCACCCTGGGCGAGGCCGTGGGCCAGGTGTACGTAGCGCGGCACTTCCCGCCCAGCCACAAGGAGCGGATGGTGACGCTCGTGGAGAACCTGGTCGCCGCCTACCGGGAGTCGATCGCCGACCTGGACTGGATGAGCGAGGAGACCCGCGGCCGGGCCCTGGAGAAGCTCGCCGCGTTCACCCCCAAGATCGGGTACCCGGAGCGGTGGAAGAGCTACGACGGGTTGGACGTCCGCCCCGAGGACCTGGTGGGCAACGTCCGGCGTTCGGCCGCGTACGAGCAGGACCGGGAGCTGGCGAAGATCGGGCGGCCCGTGGACCGTGACGAGTGGCTCATGACCCCCCAGACGGTCAACGCCTACTACAACCCGGGGATGAACGAGATCGTGTTCCCGGCTGCGATCCTCCAGCCGCCGTTCTTCGACCCCGAGGCCGACGACGCCGTCAGCTACGGCGGGATCGGTGCGGTGATCGGTCACGAGATCGGCCACGGGTTCGACGACCAGGGCTCCCGCTACGACGGGACCGGCCGGCTCCACGACTGGTGGACCCCGCAGGACCGCGCCGAGTTCGACGCGCGCGCCTCGGCGCTGATCACGCAGTTCTCCACGTTGTCCCCCGCCCAGCTGGGCCAGGAGCACACCGTCAACGGGGCGCTGACCATCGGGGAGAACATCGGGGACCTGGGTGGCCTGTCGATCGCGATCAAGGCCTACCGCATCGCCCTGGGCGGCGACCTGGGCGGTGCCCCGGTGATCGACGGGTTCACCGGCATCCAGCGGGTCCTGCTCGGGTGGGCCCAGGCGTGGGCCACCAAGGCCCGCGACGAGGAGGTGCTGCGGCGGCTGGCGACCGACCCCCACTCCCCCGAGGAGTTCCGCTGCAACGGCGTGGTGCGCAACCTGGATGCGTTCCACGACGCGTTCGAGGTGGGTCCCGGCGACGACCTGTACCTGGACCCCGCGGACCGGGTGCGGATCTGGTGATCCCGGTCCCGGCGGTGCCGGGCGACGTCAGGGGAAGAGGGTGTACCCGGCGCGGGCGAGGGAGAAGCCCGCGCCGGACCCGTCGTGACGGCACGTGACACCGTTGGTCGAGCTCTGGCAGGTCATCTCGCCGACGGTGCTCGCCTCGCCGTAGTCCAGCTCGGGAAGACCGTCGGGGAGGCTCGGGCCGGAGCCCGTGCACGGGAACGTCGTGGTGCCGCCCGCCTCGATCCGCAGCACCGCACCGCGCTCACCGTCGCAGCCGTCGGCGGCCGGTGGGTCGTAGCTGTAGCTGAGGATCGAGCAGGTGGCGGCCGTCTCACCCATCTCGCAGAAGATGTTGCCGCTGGGCAGGCGGAACGCCTCGACCGTCTCGGACTCGGTGGGCTCCTGGGGGGCCTCGGTCTCGGGGTTGGTCTCGTCCTGCCCCGGGTCGGTGCCGTCGGTCGCGACGGGCGCGTCCTCGGGGCCGTCGTCGTCGCCGGAGAACACCTGAACCGCGAACAGGACCAGGAACAGCACGAGCACCACGTCGATGACCAGGAACGCGGTGAGCCCGGGGCCCAACCGCCGGAAGAACCCCGGACGGTCGGTCGACTGGTCCACCATGCTGCGCACCCCTCATCCCCGGGCCGACAGGCCCCGCTGGCGGTCAGCCGGACTGCCGACCGCCTGGAAGCATGTCACGTGCGCCCCGGGGCCGTCGGACGTCCACAGGTCGCGGGTCAGTCGAAGACGGGGCCCTGGGTGCGGGTGCGCTTCAGCTCGTAGAAGCCGGGCACCGAGGTCACCAGGGCGAACCCGTCCCACAGGCGCCCGGCGTCCTCCCCCTTGGGTGCGGGGGTCATCACCGGCCCGAAGAACGCCGTGCCGTTGATCGCGACGACGGGGGTGCCCACCTCCTCACCGACCAGGTCGATGGCCTGCTGGTGGGAGGCCCGCAGGGCATCGTCGTGGGCGTCGGACGACGCGGCCTCGATCAGCTCGGCCTCCAGCCCGACCTCCTGCAGCGCCTCGGCCACGACGGTCATGAGCTCCTCGCCGCGCCCACCGGGGTGCAGGCGGGTGCCGATCGCGTCGTACAGGGGCTTGAGGACCTGCTCGCCGTGGGCGAGGCTCGCCGCCACCAGCACCCGCACCGGCCCCCACGCGGCGTCCATCGCGCTGCGGTACTCGGCGGACAGGTCACGTCCTTCGTTCAGGACGGCGAGGCTCATCACCCGCCACCGCACCTGCACCGGGCGGACCTTCTCGACCTCGGTCATCCAGCGTGAGGTCATCCACGCCCACGGGCACAGGGGGTCGAACCAGAAGTCCGCGGTGCCGTCCTGCTGCTGGTCGCTCATCAACGCTCCTCGTCGTGGTGGCTGTCCTTCCAGCGACAAGCCGCCGCGGGCCGGTCACATTCCCGTGACACGTGGTCACTACCGTGCCAGGTCCGCGGGCGCCGGGGACGTGGCCCGTGAAAGGATCACCGCACAACCCTGCCACCAGCCCGAGGAGCACCACAGTGCCCGCAGAGAACCTCACCCGTGACGAGGCGCGCGAACGCGCCTCGGTCGTCGACGTCCGCGCCTACGACGTCGTCCTGGACCTCACCACGGGACCCACCACGTTCCGGTCGACGACGACCATCCGGTTCGGCGCCGAGGCCGGTGCCACGACGTTCGTGGACCTGATCGCACCGACCGTGCACGAGGTCGTGCTGAACGGTGTGGCCCTGGACCCCGCCGCGGTGCACGCCGACTCCCGCATCACCCTCGAGGGTCTGGCCGCGGACAACGAGCTGCGGGTGGTCGCGGACTGCGCGTACATGACCACCGGTGAGGGCCTGCACCGGTTCGTGGACCCCGTCGACGACGAGGTGTACCTGTACTCGCAGTTCGAGGTCGCCGACTCCCGTCGGGTGTTCGCCGTGTTCGAGCAGCCCGACCTGAAGGCGACGTTCGCGTTCACGGTCACCGCCCCCGAGCACTGGACCGTGATCTCCAACTCCCCCACCCCCGAACCCGCGCTGGTGGCCGGCCAGCCGGGCGCCGCCCGGTGGATCTTCGCGCCCACCCCGCCGTTGTCGAGCTACGTCACCGCGGTCGTCGCCGGCCCCTACCACCGGGTTGACGGGGAGCTGACGAGCATCGACGGGCGGACGGTGCCCCTGGGCGTCCTGTGCCGTGCGTCGCTGGCCGAGCACCTGGACGCCGACGAGATCATGGACATCACCCGGGCGGGCTTCGCGTTCTACGAGAAGACCTTCGACATGCCGTACCCGTTCGCCAAGTACGACCAGATCTTCGTGCCGGAGTTCAACGCCGGGGCGATGGAGAACGCGGGCGCGGTCACGTTCCTCGAGGCGTACGTGTTCCGGTCCAAAGTCCCCGACGCGATGGTCGAGCGCCGTGCGGTGACGATCCTCCACGAGCTGGCCCACATGTGGTTCGGGGACCTGGTCACCATGCGGTGGTGGGACGACCTGTGGCTCAACGAGTCGTTCGCCGAGTACGCCTCGACCCTCGCGACCGCCGAGGCGACCCGGTGGACCCAGGCGTGGACGACGTTCGCCTCGATGGAGAAGGCGTGGGCGTACCGGCAGGACCAGCTGCCCTCGACCCACCCGATCGTCGCCGACATCCGTGACCTGGAGGACGTCGAGGTCAACTTCGACGGCATCACCTACGCCAAGGGCGCGTCCGTCCTCAAGCAGCTCGTCAGCTGGGTGGGGCAGGACAAGTTCTTCGAGGGGGTGCGCGCGTACTTCGCCAAGCACGCCTGGGGCAACACCGAGCTGCGTGACCTGCTCGTGGAGCTGGAGGAGACCAGCGGCAGGGAGCTGACCCCGTGGTCGGCGCTGTGGCTGCAGCAGGCCGGTGTGACGCTGCTGCGCCCTGAGGTGAAGACCGACGACGACGGGACGATCACCTCGTTCACCGTCACCCAGGAGACCCCTGAGGACCACCCCGTGCAGCGGCCGCACCGGCTCGCGGTCGGCGGGTACGACCTGGTCGAGGCGCCGGACGGCACCCCCCGCCTGGAGCGGGTGGTGCGGGTGGAGCTCGACGTCGACGGCCGCAGCACCGACGTGGACGAGCTGGTGGGGCGGCCACGCCCGGACCTGATCCTGGTCAACGACGACGACCTCGCGTACGCCAAGACCCGTCTGGACGAGCGGTCACTGGCGGTGGCGACGACGAACCTGCACTCGTTCTCGGACTCCCTGCCCCGCACCCTGGTGTGGGGTGCGGCGTGGGACATGACCCGCGACGGGGAGCTCGGTGCACGGGAGTTCGTGGACCTGGTGATCGGGAACATCGCGTACGAGACCGACTCCTCGGTCAGGCTCGTGCTGCTGCGCCAGCTCGCCACGACCCTGGACCTGTACGTGGCGCCCCGGTACCGGGCGGAGGTGACCGCCCTCGCCGCCGACGCGTTGCTGCGCCTCGCCGGTGAGGCCGCGCCCGGGAGCGACGCCCAGCTGCAGCTGGTGAAGGCGTTCGCCGCGCGGGCCGCCACACCTGGTCAGCTCGACGCGGTCGCCGCGCTGGTGGACGGCACCGCCCCGCTGCCCGGGCTGGAGGTCGACACGGACCTGCACTGGGAGCTGCTGACCAGCCTGGTCGCCGGTGGCAGGGCTGGTGCCCTGGACATCGACGAGCGGCTCGCCGCGGACGCGACGGCCTCGGGCGAGCGCGCAGCGGCGACGGCTCGTGCGGCGATCCCCACCGAGGACGCGAAGGCGCGGGCGTGGGAGGCGGTCGTGGAGCACGACACCCTCACCAACGCGATCCAGACGTCCACGATCGCCGGCCTGGTGCGCGTCCACGACCGGGACCTGCTGGTCCCGTTCGTGGACCGCTACTTCGCGTCGTTGGAGCAGGTGTGGACGAGCCGGACCAACGAGATGGCCCAGAACATCGTGGTGGGCCTGTACCCGACGCCGCTGGCCGGCTCGTCGGTGGACGTGCTGGGCCTGACCGACGACTGGTTGGGTGACCTGGGCGACCGGCACCCGGCGCTGCGGCGTCTGGTGGTGGAGGCCAGGGACGGTGTGCGGCGGGCGCTGGCCGCGCAGGAGCGCGACGCCAGGTAAACGGTCGGTGGCCCTGCGGGACGTCCCGCAGGGCCACCGGGCCGGTTCTCCCGGGCCCTGCGGGGGCGGCTCAGCGCCTCAGGGCAGCGACCAGGGACCGCAGGCGGGGGTTGTCGAAGAGGTCCTCGACGAGGACGAGGTTCTGGGCCGAGTCCGCCAACGGGACCTTCCAGTTGGGGTACTCCTGGTCGGTGCCGGGCTGGTTCTGGGCGCGCCGCTCCCCTACCGCGTCGGCCAGTGACACCCCCAGCAGGACCGACGGTGCGGTGAGCAGGAGCCGGTGCATGGCCTCCACGACCTCCCGCTCGGAGGGGTCGTCGGTGACGAGCCCGCGGGAGGCGAGCAGCTGGAGCATCTCGGTCCGCTCGGCGCGGGCTGCCGCCCGCACCTTCTCGACCGGTTCGGTGAGCAGGCCCAGCTGGTCGCGGAGGTCGACGTGCTCACCGGCGAGGTACCCGGCGGTGGGTGGCAGGTCGTGGGTGGTGACGGTCGCCAGGGCCAGGCGCCGGTACCGCTCCGGTGGGATGAGCCCGCCACCGTCCCGTTCGAACCACTGCACCGAGGTGCCGAGCACGCCCCGGTCGCTGAGGTAGTCACGTACCCACGGCTCGAACGTGCCGAGGTCTTCGCCGATGACGACCGCGCCGGCGCGGTGCGCCTCGAGGCAGAGGATCCCGACGAGGGCCTCGTGGTCGTACCGGACGTACGCGCCTTCCTGGGCGCCGCGGCCCCGGGGGATCCACCACAACCGGAACAGGCCGATGACGTGGTCGATCCGGATGGCGCCGGCGTGACGCAGGACGGTGCGGAGCATGTCCCGGTACGGCCGGTACCCGGCCCTGGCCAGGGCGTCGGGCCGCCACGGCGGCTGGGACCAGTCCTGCCCCTGCTGGTTGTACATGTCCGGTGGTGCGCCGACGGACACCTCGGGGGCCAGGACGTCGCGCATGGCCCACGCGTCGGCGCCGGCGGGGTGGACCCCCACGGCCAGGTCGTGCATGATCCCCAGGCGCATCCCGGCGTCCTTGGCCGCGCGCTGGGCTGCTGCGAGCTGCTCGTCCGCGACCCACTGCAACCAGCAGTGGAAAGTGATGCGGTCGGCGAGCTCGGTGCGCATCTGCGCGGCGGCGTCACTGGAACGGTCGTGGAGCTCCTGGGGCCAGGGTCGGTCGCGGTAGTGCTCGGTGAGCGCGCACCAGGTGGCGAAGTCCTCCAGGCCTTGCCCCTGCTCGGCACGGAAGTGTTCGAAGGCCGCCTGCCGGGCGGCGCTGCGGGGGTGGGCGTGCACGACCTCGAGGGCGATCTTCTTCGCGGCCCACGCCGTGTCACGGTCGATGGGGCCCGGGTCGGTGCTGAGCGGCCGGGCCACCTCGGCCTGCCACTCGATGAGGGACCTCTCGGCGACCGGGAGGTAGGCGGTCTCGGGCACGTCCTCGACCCGGATGTACAGGGGGTTCACGAACCGCCGGGTGGTCGGCAGGTACGGGGACGGGGTGACGGGCACGGACGGTTCCGCTGCGTGCAGCGGGTTGATGAGGAGGAAGTCCGCGCCGGCGCGCCGGCCGGCCAACCACCCGATGTCGCGCAGGTCAGCCAGGTCACCCACGCCCCACGACTGGGTCGAGCGCACCGAGTAGAGCTGGGCCATGAGCCCCCAGGCGGGGTGCTCGTCGAGCCCTGCGGGGAGGTCCAGCCGCTGGGGGGTGACCACCACGTCACAGGTGGCCGTGGTCTCGCCGCTGCGCGCCACGAGCGTGTGCCACCCGAGCGGCAGGTGCTCGGGCACCGCGACGGTCGCCCGGCCCACCGCACGCCCGTCGACGGTCCGTGGCGGCACGTACCGGTCGAGCTGGTCGACGTCGTGGCGGGTGCCGTCCTCGAGCTCGAGCCACGCGTGCACGGGGGCACCGTCCTCGACGTGGACAGGGACCTCGGCAGGGGTTCCCCGTCGCACCACGACGACCGGGGGCAGCGTCTGACGCCACTGGTCGTCGTCGGCGTCGGCGAGTGCGACGTCGACCCGTTCCGGTGTGGTGGCGTCCACACCCATGGCGCCCAGCACGGACACGAGGGTCGCGGCCGACACGTCACGTCGCTGACCGTCGAAGCCCCAGAAGTCCGGGGAGACGCCGTGCAGGCGGGCCAGGGTGAGCAGCTGCTCGGACGGGGCGTCGGTTGTCTCTGACACGTCTCGATCCTGCCAGAGCGGGGCCCGATCGCACCTGGGCACGAGAACGGCAACCGGGCGCCGCCGACCACAACAGGATCAACGCCGCGTCCCGACTCACTCTGGACGTCGTCGATGTCCGGGGTCTCTCCCTCGTCCTCACCCGGGTCGATCTGAATCCCGACGTCGACCCGGGCGTCGCGCTCGAAAGGGACGACGGGCAGCTGAACGGACTGCGGCCGTCGGGGACCTCACGACGGCCCTCCTGCGCGCTCCGAGTCGGGCATCTTCGGCCTCTTCAGGATTCGGAAGGGCCTGACCGACGGCGAGAATCACCGGGACCACCTCCGCGGTTGACGCACGTCACGACTGTCGCGTGCTCGACTCAAGAAGCGAGATGGCGAAGTCCACCACCGCACCGACGTCAGACTCAAGCAACGGACGCGCGCCACCGCCGTCCGGCCCGATGTAGCTGAGTTCTCCGATGTCCTCGACGAGTAGTACAACTCGGGAATCGAACGTGATCTCAACTAATGCCGTTCGCCACTGGATCGTCGGGTCCCTCCACGTGACTGGAACACCACGGAGGACCGCCGACTCGTATACAAGCCTGAGCACTTCTTGGTTTCTTTCATGAGTGCCACGAGCCGCTTGCTCTCTCATCCCGACCAAGACCCCCTTCCGGTTCATCGCATGGCGAGGGCCGGCGCGCGCACGGCATCACCCGGATCGAGCGCTTCATGACCGATGACACCTCGGTCTAGCGGTGGTCCCTGCGCGCCGCCGCCTTTGCCCCGTGGCTCGAGCACTACACTCCACGACGCTACAGCACTCTCGGAGGACCTCCACCGACCACCCGGCTGTGACCAACGGACGGCCGAGTGCAACTACTTGCGCCCCGAATCCAGATCAAGCAGAGCTTTTACCTTCTCGTCGAGCAAACAATTGGGCTGCAGCACGCAGATAATGTGGGCATCTACGAGTGGCGTCAGGGCGGTGGTGTCGGTGGCTCGCTCCTTGGCCCCCAACCACCCGTAGCTCAGCGCCCCGGTGCTTGGGCCGGTGGT
>NZ_AXCZ01000062.1 GCF_000767165.1 Cellulomonas bogoriensis 69B4 = DSM 16987 | reverse complement strand
GGTCGCGCGCGCCCGGCAGCAACCGGGCAGCGCCGCGACGGCGGCGGTCAGCGGCGCCGCGGGTCCGGTCCCACCGAGAAGGGCCTCATCCCGGTGCTCGCCGGTGCGGCCCGCGACGTCGACAACGCGGTCCGTCGGCCCCCCACCAAGCCCCTGGTGCGCACCAAGTTCCAGGTCGTGGCCCTGCTCGTGCGTGAGGAGCGGGCCCGGTTGATGGCCGACGCCACCTCGAGCGAGTCGCGCCGCAACCGCGACCTCAAGCGCCTGGACGACGTCGCGACGCTCCTGGCGAAGATCGCGGCCCGGGACACGTCCCTGCTGGCGTTGCTGGCCGACGACGCCCGCGTCTCGGACGCGGCCCGGTCCCTGAAGGCCACGATGATGCGTGCCGCCGGGTTGGAGGCCCCCGAGGAGCCCCCACCGGCTGAACCCGCGCCGCCTGCACCCGGTGCGGACAAGCAGGTGGTGCCCCGGTCGGTGATCTCACGGCAGCTCGCCAACCCGTTCCTCGCCCCCGACTTCGAGGCGGCCGCCGAGAGGGCTGCCGCCCGCCCCCGCCGCCTGGCCGGGTGGGAGCTGCTGGAGCCGTTGTTCCGGTCCTTCGAACGCGACGCACCCGGGGCGCCGGCCTGCATGTCCCTGCCGGTCGCCGGTCAGGTCCCGGTGCCGGCCGGACGCCGGCTCATGCCCCACCAGGCGCAGGTCGTCGCCGCGACCGCTGACGGTCACCGCACGTTCCTGCTCGCCGACGAGCCCGGGCTCGGCAAGACCGCCCAGGCGCTCCTCGCAGCCCAGGCCGCGGACGCCTACCCGCTGCTGGTCGTGGCCCCGAACGTGGTGAAGACCAACTGGGCGCACGAGGTCGGCCTGTGGACCCCGCAGCGGCGCGCGACCGTGGTCCACGGGGACGGTGAGAAGGTCGACGGGTTCGCCGACGTCGTCATCGTCAACTACGAGATCCTCGACCGGCACATCGGTTGGCTGGGTGACCTGGGGTTCCGCGGCATGGTGGTCGACGAGGCCCACTTCATCAAGAACAAGTCCTCCCAACGGTCCCAGCACGTCCTGAGGATCGCCGACCGCATCCGCACCCGCGCCGGCCGGCCTCTGCTCATGGCGCTCACCGGCACCCCGTTGATCAACGACATCGAGGACTTCCGGGCGATCTGGCAGTACCTCGGGTGGATCGACGACGACACGCCCCTGGGCCCGCTGCTCACCGCCCTGGAGGACACCGGCCTCACCCCGGCCGACCCCGGGTTCTACTCCGCGGCCCGCTCCGCGGTGATCGACATGGGCATCGTGCGGCGCCGCAAGGTCGACGTCGTGGCCGACATCCCCGCGCGCCGCGTCGCCGACCTTCCGGTGGAGCTCGACGGCGCCGTGGGCCGCTCGATCCGCGCCGCCGAGAAGGCCCTCGCCACGCGCCTGGTCCAGCGGTACCGGGCCGCCCTGGAGGCCCGTACCGAGGTCACCACCGACGGTGAGGTCGACCTGACCCTGGCCCGCCGGGTCGCCGCGGCAGAGCTGAAGGACACCACGTCCAAGACCGGTGGGGAGAACGTC
Source organism: Cellulomonas bogoriensis 69B4 = DSM 16987 (assembly GCF_000767165.1). Lineage (GTDB taxonomy): Bacteria > Actinomycetota > Actinomycetes > Actinomycetales > Cellulomonadaceae > Actinotalea > Actinotalea bogoriensis. The sequence goes on along the minus strand of NZ_AXCZ01000062.1, from coordinate 13,234 downwards.
TTCACCATGGTCCGGCGCATCGGGCAGGCGAAGGCGGGGCTCGCGGCCGACTACGCCGCCCAGCTGGCGCGCAACGTCGGCAAGGTCGTGTTCTTCGCCAAGCACGTGGACGTCATGGACCACGCCGAGCAGACGTTCGCCGACCGTGGGATCCGGTACGCCTCGATCCGGGGGGACCAGACGCCCAAGGCCCGCGAGAAGAACGTGGCCGCGTTCGTCGGCGACCCGGAGGTGCAGATCGCGGTGTGCTCCCTCATGGCCGCCGGGGTCGGGCTGAACCTGCAGGTCGCCTCGAACCTGGTGCTGGCCGAGCTGTCCTGGACCGACGCCGAGCAGACCCAGGCCATCGACCGCATCCACCGCATCGGCCAGGACGAGCCCGTGACCGCGTGGCGGATCATCGCCGCCCAGACCATCGACTCCACGATCGCCGAGCTCATCGACTCCAAGTCCGGGCTGGCCGCCCGGGCCCTGGACGGTGCGTCGGTCGACGACGCGGACTCCTCGACCGACGTGCAGCTCGACGCCCTGGTCACCCTGCTCACCGACGCACTCACCGGCGCCCGGCCGTCATGACCTGATCGGGCCTCGCGCCGGTGCCGGTGTCCTCCTGGCCCGGGTCGTGGACCGGCCACTTCCCGGGCGACCGGTGCACGGGGGAGGATGGTGCCCGGGGGTGGTGGGCACGGTGGACCGGGAGGCTCCGACGCACCGCCGATGGTCACGTCCGGCGGCGCTCCTCGGCGCCGGGGGGCCTCTCGTGGTCATGGCCGTGGTTCTCGTCGGCGGTCTGGTCACCCCTGGCTACGACCCCGTGAGGCAGACGCACAGCGAGTTGGGAGCGGTGGACTCGCCGGTGCGGTGGCTGGTGAACCTCGGGGCGTTCGTGCTCCTCGGGGTCATCCTGCTCGTGTTCGCCGCCGCATACCGGACGGTGCTGCGCCCGAGTCCGTGGCGAGAGGTCGCCACGGTGTGCCTGGTGGTGGCCGGTGTCGGGATGGTGGCGGTCGGGTTCGTCCCCTGCGACCCGGGGTGCGTCGACGTGACGGCGACCGGTCGTTGGCACAGTGCGCTGAGCGCTCCCGGTGCCGTGGGGGTGTCGTCGGCGATGGTCCTGTCAGGTCCTGCGCTTCGCCGGGACGGGCGGTTCTCGCGGGCGTGGCAACGCGGTTCGACCTGGTCGGGTGCCGTGGTGCTGATGACCGGCCCGGTCATCGCCGCAGAGGTCCTCGCCCCCGTCGGTGGTCTGCTCCAGCGTGCAGCGATGGGTGTTGCGCTGGTGTGGGTGAGCACCGTGGCGGTGAGGCTCGCCGTGTTCGCGGGCGAGAGCCGTTGAGCCGTGGTGGTGGTCCTGCCCCAGGGCCCCTGCCCCGGTGTGACCGGTCCACGGGACGTACCCTGGCGGCGTGCTGTCCAGGGTCCTGTGCCGTCTGCTGGGTCACCGCGCCACCAAGGTCCCTCGTGACGACGAGGGTGGCGGGTTCGTGTACGCGTGCACCCGCTGCCGCACCGAACCCGTGCCCCCGCCCTCCCGCCGCTGACCCTGAGCACCCCTGACCCGACCGGGGGCGAGGTGCGTCCGACCCGGACCCGGTGGAAAGGCGCCGGGGCGAGCAGGCCGGTCGGTAGGGTGCCGACGCGTGGGTGCACATGAGCGTTGATGGGCACGACGGCCGGGTGGCGCGCCTTGCGGTGGACCAGTTCCGCACGCACGTCGAGAGGACTCCCCGGGGACGCCGAGGTGCGTCCGGCACCCCTGGGTTTCGCGGTCGGGTACCCGGAGCCTCTCTCCGTAGGCGGGCCCGACGCGGGCGCGACGGCCATGTGGGCGGTGGTCACGTGCGAGCCCGACACCAAGGTCTTCACGATCGCGGACATCTGGACCATGTGGGACCCGGACTTCATGGACGGGAGCGTGAGGACCGTCGGCGGACGACGGGTCGCCGTCAAGCGGGTCCGTGAGTTCGGCACCCTGCCGGACGGCACCCGTGGGGTCGTGCGCGTGCGGGAGCAGAGCACCCGGGTCCTGCACGCCGCCATCCGTGAGCCGGCCGCGTTGCTCGGTTGGCAGGAGAGGCAACCGGCCTCCGTGGCCCTCGGCAAGGTCGTCGTGACCGTGATCGGGACGCTGCTCGTCCTGGGTGCGCTGTACGCCGGGTGGCTCGGCCTCACCGGTCAGTTCTCCTGAGACCCGCGCACCGGCCCCGCGAGCGCCGCGGTCGACGCGCGCCGGCTGTTCGACCTTGACAGGCTGGTGCTGTGCCGCGGGTGGGCTCAGCGCGCTGCGGCGGACGTCGTGCAGGGAGCAGCCGGGCCACCGGGAGGTCGAGTGTCGTCGACGAACGGACCTGACGGGGCGCCGTCCGCGCGCAGCCGGTCACCGCTGGCGCGGGTGCGGCGGCTCGCGGAGGCCACTCCTGCGCGCCGGGACCGGTACGTGGACCTGCTGCGTGCGGTGGCCATCGTGATGGTGGTCCTCGGTCACTGGTTGGCCAGCGCCGTGACCGTGACGGACGGTGAGCTCGGCGGGGTGAACCTCCTGTACGAGGTGGACTGGGCGCCGTGGGCGACGTGGGTGTTCCAGGTGATGCCGGTGTTCTTCCTGGTCGGCGGGTACGCCAACGCCGCCTCGTTCGCCAAGCAGCGACGTGAGGGTGGGTCTGCGGCTGCATGGGTGCAGTCCCGGGCCCTGCGGCTGCTGCGTCCGACGGCGGTGTTCGTCCTGCTGCTGGTCGTGGGGTTCGCCCTGGCACTGGCCCTGGGGTTCGACCCCGAGGTGGCGCGCACGGCGGTGTGGCTCGCGGGTATCGCCCTGTGGTTCCTGGTGGTGTATCTGGCGGTGATCGCCCTGGCCCCGGCGATGATCGCGTGGCAGCGGCGGTGGGGCTGGGGCGTGATCGTGACCTTGGTGGTCGTGGTCGGTGCGGGGGACCTCGCGCGGGTGCTCACCGGGTCCGACGTGGTCGCCGGCGGCAACTACGTGGTGGGGTGGCTCGCGGTGCACCAGCTGGGTGTCGCGTGGCGCGAGGGCGTCCTGACCCGGACGCGGCGCCCGGCCTACCTCCTCGCGCTGGGCGGCGCGGCCGTCGCGGTCGGGTTGATCACCTGGGGGCCTTACGGTGTGACGATGGTGGGTGCCGCCCCGCCGCCGGAGCTCGGCAACGCCGATCCTCCGACCCTGGCCCTCATGGGGCTCGCGGCCGCCCAGACCGGTGTGGCGTTGCTGCTGCGCCCGGTGGTGAACCCGTGGTTGCAGCGGCCCAGGGTCTGGTTGGGGGTCGTGGTCGTCAACGCGGTGATCCTGACGATCTTCCTGTGGCACATGGTGCCGGTGGTGATCGCCGGTGCGACGCTGATGCTGCCGGGCCTCTTCCCCCAGCCTGAGGTCGCCTCAGGTGCGTGGTTCGCCCTGCGGGTGCCGTGGGTGCTGGTCCTCGCGGTGCTGCTGGCCGTCCTGGTGGCCGTGTTCGCGTGGTTCGAGACCGCCGCCCTGCACAAGCGGACGGTCGCGCCCTCGGGCGTCGCCGTCGGCGGGGGGATCCTCACGTGCGTCGCGGCACTGGCAGGGCTGGGTGTCACCGGCATGGAGGGTGTGCTGCCACCGGTCGGTGGGTTGCCGCTGGGGGAGGTGGCGCTGTTCGCGCTGGGGCTCGCGGTGGTGTGGGGCACCGGGCGGTCCGCGCCGGCTGAGCCCAGGCGGTGACGTGCGCTGGCCTGTGGCTGGCTCAGTTGCACCGGATGGAGGGCGACCGCGCCCAGCGTCTTGCGCGACGCAGCATCCACGTGCGAATGAGGTTCACGCAGTTCTCGATGCTGTCAGAACTCCTGGACATGACCACCACAGCACCCGTCGACACCCGCTCGATGGGCGTCGGTACCTCTCACGAGGAGGACGCCGACGTCGCTCCCCGGGCCGCGCTCGCCACGGCGGCAGGGGGTCGCACGCCGGCCCTCGTCCTGCTGTTCGTCTCCCCGTGGTTCGACGTCCACGCGGTCGCCCGCACGGCACGGGAGGTGCTCGGTCCGCAGATACCCGTAGCAGGGTCGACCACCGCCGCTGAGATCGCGGGCACCAGTGCGGGCTCCGGCAACGTCGTCACGGTCGCGATCGGCGGGCCCGGCCTCGAGGTCCGCACCGCTGTAGGCAGCCTCGAGGACGAGCCCCGTGCCGCGGGCGCTCAGGCTGCCGGTGCGCTGCTGGAGGTCGACGGGCAGCACCGGGCGCTGATGCTCCTGGCCGGCGGTCCCGCCGGCGAGGGCGCCGACGTGGTGCGCGGCGCCTACGCCGTCGTCGGCGCGGGTATCCCTCTCGTAAGCGGGTGCGCCGGGGACGAGCTGGCCACCATCGTCGAGCACCTCCCGGGCGTGCCGCTCGCCGGATCCCACACCTACGGGGAGTTCGCGCAGACGCGCGGCGCCCGAGGCGTCCCCAACGCCACCCTCGCGCTGCTCGCCATGGGCTGACCCCGTGCGTCCTGACGCCCCGTCGGGCTAGCGTCGCGGGATGGTCACCGGGGGCGTCAGGCGTCAGGTCGGCTCGCCCACGCCGTACCCGCCCACGCCGCTGCGGCGGGAGGCCGGCCTGCCGCCCGCCGCGCCCCCGTACCCCAACTGGGAGTCGTCAGGCCTGGACGGGCACACGATCGGCCACGCGATGTCCGCGGCCGCCCGGCTGGTCATCGCGACCGACGACCCCCGGGTGGGGCCGTTCCTCGATCGGCTGGTCGACGGCGTCCAGGAGGCCCAGCGTGCGGGCGGTGACGGGTACGTCGGTGGTGTCCCCGGCGGTCGGGAGCTGTGGACGCGCGTGGCCGCCGGTGATGTGGCGGCGGACTCCTTCGGCCTCAACGGCGCGTGGGTGCCCTGGTAGAACCTGCACAAGCTGCTCGCCGGCCTGGTCGACGCCCACCGGTACGCCGGGTCGACCACCGCGCTGGACGTCGCGGTCCGGTTCGCCGACTGGTGGGCCCAGGTCGGCGCACGGCTCGACGACCGTGCGCACGAGGTCATGCTCGACACCGAGTTCGGTGGGATGTGCGAGGCGTTGGCCGATCTCGCCGCGCTGGCGGACCGTCCGGACGTCGCCGCCCTGGCCAGACGGTTCCTGCACCACCGGCTGCTCGGCCCGCTGCTCGCACGTGAGGATCGCCTGACGGGCCTGCACGCCAACACCCAGATCGCCAAGGCCGCCGGGTACCAGCGGCTGGGGGAGGTCGAGCAGGACGAGGCGCTGCTCGGCGCCGCCCGGTTCTTCTGGGAGAGCGTGGTCCGGCACCGCACCTACTCGATCGGGGGCAACTCGGTCAGCGAGCACTTCCCGCCGGTGACCGACGCCACCGGCGCGCTCACCTCGCCCGAGGGGCCGGAGTCGTGCAACACGACCAACATGCTCAAGCTGTCCCGTGCCCTGTGGTGCAGCAGTGGCGACGTCGAGGCCCTGGACCACTACGAGCGCGCGACCCTCAACCACGTCCTGTCCAGCCAGCGGCCGGGCGGCGGACTGGTCTACTTCACGCCGCTGCGGCCCGACCACTACCGGGTCTGCTCGAGCGCGCAGCGGTGCTTCTGGTGCTGCGTGGGCACCGGGCTGGAGAACCACACGAAGTACGGGGAGCTGGTGTGGGCGCGGCACGGCGACGACGTCCTGCTCAACCTGGGGATCGCCTCGCGGCTGGACGACGCGGAGCGCGGACTGGTCCTCGAGCAGACGACCACGGCGACCGACGACGGGCCGCTGCGGGTCGAGGTGCTCGCCGCCCCGTCCGAGCCCGTCGGGGTCGCGGTGCGCCGGCCGTCCTGGGTTGCCGGGTCGGTCGACGTCGAGCTGAACGGACTGCCGGTCCCGGCGGACACCGTGCTCGTCGGTACCACCGCGTACCTGCGTGTGGAGCGGACGTGGAGCCCTGGTGACGTCCTCACGGTCCGTCTGCCACGCGCGGTGACCGTGGAGGCCATGCCCGGCGACCCGCGGTGGGTGTCCTTCGTCCGCGGACCGGTCGTGCTCGCCGCCCGCACGTCGCAGGACGACCTCGACGGGCTGGTGGCCGGCGACGCCCGCATGGGCCACGTCGCAGCGGGCCCGCTGCGCCCGCTGGTCGGCACCCCGGTGGTGGTGGGTGACCCGCTGAGCCGCGCGCGGGAGGACACCGACGGCCGCGTGGTGCTCGACGTCCACGAACGGGGAGGTGCCGGGCGGCTCGTGCTCGAGCCGTTCGCGTTCCTGCACGACGCCCGGTACAGCCTGTACCTGCCGTCCGTACCGGGCGACGGTGACGTCGAGGCCCTGCTCGCGGAGCTCGCGACGCTGGACGCGGCCGCCGCCCGGTCCGAGCGCACCCTGGACGCCGTCGCCGCCGGGCAGCAGCAGCCCGAGGTGGACCACGGGTTCCGGGGTGGTGCGAGCACCCCCGGCTTCGAGGACGGCCGGTGGTGGCGCACCACCACGGACTGGTTCTCCTACGAGCTCACCACCGGCGGGGCGCCCCGCCCACGCCTGGTGGTGACCTACCTGCCGGGCGGCGCCCCGACCGAGGTGACCGCCGACGGCGTCGTCGTCCTCACGCTCGACGGTGGTGCGCCGGGCGCGGGGCCGGTGGAGGCCGACGTCGTCCTGGAGCTGACGCGTGACACGGTCACCGTCGGCCTCCAGGTGCCGGGCGAGGGGCCGTCGGTCCGGGTCGTGGGCTGCCGCCTCGAGCGACACCTGACCTGAACGCGTCAGGGATGCGCCCCCGTGCCGTTGTGGGACCGATCTGCAACGGAAAACGCAACTGAACGGTCCCAGTCGGGCGAGCGCGGCGCAGCGGTGCCCTTGACCGCCCGTGCGGCGCGGAGCACGATGGAGCGATCCGCCGTGTGCAACGTTGTACACGGCTCAGGCAGTCCGTCGGGTGCCCCACGGCATCGCGGGCACCGAGGACCAGGGGGAATCGACGGCGATGACTCGACCAGGATCAGACGGCCACCGTGCACCGCGCCGAGGGCTGCCGACGGCCCTCGCAGGATCTCTCGTCGTGGGGGCTGCGCTCACCGCCGCCCCTGCCCACGCCGACGAGGCTCCACCGGCACCCGACGCGTGGGTCTCGACGACTCCCGAGGGCTACTACCGGTTCACCGCGCCGCAGGTCGACGTCGACCGGCTCGTGGGGGAGCGGCCCGAGGTCGTCGAGCTGCAGGGCAACATCGGCCCCCGAGGGACGTGGTCTGACCTGGCCATGGACCCGGACGGTGACTCCTACGCGACCATGTTCGGCCCCGTCGAGCCCGGCCTGTACTACTACCAGTACACCGCGACCATGGCCGACCGGACCAAGGTCTCCTTCCGTGAGCCGTCCAGCCCTGTGGCGGTGACGTCGCAGCCCACCTGGAACACCGTGTTCGTCCCGGGGCCCGAGGTCCGGTGGATGGCCGACGTGCCGGACGGTGGCGAGGTCACGACCCTGACGTACGCCAGCCGCGTCACCGGCACCGAACGCTCGGCGCTGGTCTGGACGCACCCGGCCTACGAGGCGAACAGGGGCAAGCCCCACCCGGTGCTGTACCTCCTGGCCGACGAGGGTCAGACCCACCAGGAGTGGGCCGAGCTGGGGCGGGTGCCGCAGATCCTCGACAACCTGGCCGCCGACGGGGAGCTGGAGCCCATGGTCGTGGTGATGGCGGACGTCAACGTCGCCGACCCGCGGGCCGAGCTCCTGCGGTCCCTGGTCCCGGCGGTCCGGAGCGAGTACCGGGTCGCGGTCCCCGGCAAGCGTCAGGCGGTCGCAGGCATCGGTGAAGGCGCACGCCAGGCGCTCGAGGTCCTGGTGAGCGACCCGGGGGCGTTCGGTTCAGTCGGTTCGTTCTCGGGTCACCTGGAGGCCCGGCTGAACCGACCGGTGGTCAACCGGATCAACGCCCGCACCGACCTGCTCCGGCTGTACGTGGGCAACGCCCTGGACCCGGCTCACAACGCCACCGAGACGGTGCTGCGGACGTTCGAGGCTGCGGGTGTCGAGCACCAGTTCGACGGGGTCGACCCGGACCAGGGCGGCACCTGGGACACGTGGCGGGAGGCGGTGCGTGACTTCGCGCCCCGCTTGTTCCGTCCGGTGGGTGACGCGGGGCCGCGCGAGGGGCACCTGCCTCTCGAGGAGCCGTACGTGGCACCTGCACCTGGCACCGTCACGACGCCGCACGTCGACCGGAACGGCATCGTCACGTTCGAGACCGACACCCGGTGGGCCGACGCGAAGGACGTCACCGTCTGGGGCAACTGGGCACCGAACGGTGCATGGTTCCGGATCCCGATGACCAAGGTCGGGGACCGTTGGCGACTGACGCTGGGCCCGCTCGACGGGTTCCACTACTACCGGTACGTCGTCGACGGCGTGGACCACAAGGACCCCGCCGACTCGGTGAACACCCTCACCGACGTGAGCCCTCTCTTCGTGCCGGGGCAACGCGACCTGCTCCTCGCGGACGTCCCCGAGGGGCAGGGCGGTGACCTGTCGGTGCTGACCTACGACAGTGCCGTCGCGGGGGAGGAGCGCTCGGCCTACGTGTGGACACCCCCGGGCTACGACGCCGAGCGGGCCGACCCGTACCCCGTGCTGTACCTCAACCACGGGGGCGGGCAGAGCTGGGGCGACTGGGTCGAGGTGGGCCGTGCCCCCCAGATCCTCGACAACCTCACCCTGCAGGGGCAGGTCGAGCCGATGGTCGTGGTGATGCCGAACGGGAACGTCCCGGACTTCCAGGCCGAGATCGTCGACAACGTGGTCCCGGCCGCCGAGGCCGCCTACCGGATCTCCTCCGACCCGCAGCAGCGGGCCATGGCCGGGTTGTCCATGGGCGCCATGAACACGTTGGGCGTGTGGCTGGCCCGGCCCGGCGAGTTCGCCTACATCGGTGCGTTCTCCGGTTTCGTGTTCGCGACCCCGACGTTCGACGCCGCGGCCGTCAACGAGGGCACGGTGCGCGCCCGCATGTACACCGGCGACGTCAGCGACTTCACGTACGAGTACACGATGGGGCTCTTGGAGCTGCTGGACTCCAACGGCGTGGAGTACGACTTCGACGGGGTGACGACGGGGCCGCACGGCTTCGACACGTGGCAGGCGAACCTCATCGACTTCCTGCCGTACCTGTTCCGGGACGCCTGACCGCCGGGCACCCCGCGGGTCGGACCCCGCGACCGCTTGCGCCGCTTTGTGGAGGTCTTGCCGGTGGGTGTCGCGATTCCGTGCCGACGAGCCCGCTCGACCCATTGACGCCTCCGCGCCCGCGGGTCGACAGTGGGACGTACCAATCCCCCCTTGGTTCAAGAACAGGTTCGACGACGCACCGACGTTCGAGGGGGAGCCATGGTCGGTCTGGCCACACGTCTTGTCATCGCCGAGAGGGTCCGCCAGCAGCTGCCTGCGGGCGACCGGGCCGCCATCGACGCCGAGCCGCACTGGTACGCCTTCGGGGCGTTGGGGCCGGCGATCGGGGACTTCGTCCCCTCTGAGGTGGGCGAGAACTTCGGGGACCCGGGCCGTACGCCCTACTGGGCGGTGTGGAAGGAGGTCCTGAGTATCGCCGTGGGGGACCCCTCGAGCGGGATCCCCGGGGTCGCGCCGGTGCTGCGGTCCATGACGGGCCTCCTGGACAGCGTCTCCGCCGCGGCGGACGACGAGGACCTCTCGGCGCTCCAGGACCTGGTCGACTCCGGTGTGGAGGACGTCCTGGACCAGGCCGCAGCTGACCTGACGGTCATCCTGCAGCAGTTCAGCGACCCGTCGCGGCTGGCGCTCCTGGGCCAGCTGATGGGCGACAGGTCACGGCCGCGGATCCTCGATCACCTGAACCTCACGCCGCCGGGCCTGTGGACGGGGCGCGACTTCCTCCACTGGCGCAGCACGGGGGACTTCTGCGTTGCGTTGCGCAAGCACGCGGACGACTCCGGGGACCTCCGCCTGATCGCCTACTCCCGCGGGTGGCAGGTCACCTACGCCGCCCTCACCGCAGGCTCCGGGTACATGAACTCGGCGGTCGGGTCGTGCTACCGGACGCACTGGTGGCGGCACCGGTGGGTCGGGAACTTCGTCGACGCGTGGGTCTGGGGCTACTACGACACCGGCGCGTCGATGGCCGGGGACGACCCGAGCCCCCCGTTCTCCGACTGGACGAGCCTGTGCGCGGCAGGGTTGCAGAACGTGGCCGACGTCAGCCTCGGTCCGGTCGACCACGAGGCGAACGCGCGTGCGATCGTGGACGAGGCACCCCTCCCGAGGCTCCTGCCGGAGGACTTCGCCGAGTTCTGGATGAAGGCGTACGACGACGTGTACGGGTCCACGCCCGGCGGGCCGGTCGCCTTCACCGTCGACTCCCTCCAGGACGGCTACACGGCCCTGCTCACGATGCTGTGGTTCCAGACGTCCGGGGACGTGATCGGCTGCAACCCCTTGCCCGGGTCGCCGCCGGGGTCCTGCGGCGCGGACGGTCCTCCCTCGTGGACGGACCCCACCCAGATCAACCCGGTGACCGGTCAGCCGTTCCTCCCCGAGCCGCCCTCGCCGGAGAACGACCCGCACATCGCGAAGATCGTCTCCGGTGTGATCCTCGCGCTGCTGGGGATCACCACGAGCGTCCTGGGGTGCTGGATGCTGGGGGCGGCCCTGGTCGCGGGGGGTATCGCCCTCATCGCGAGCGGTGCGGTCCAGCCGGACTGGGACTCCCTGCGCTGCGACGTGTTCTGGTTGCGGATCTACCTGTTCAACGGCTTGACCGCACTGCACAACCTCACCGTCCTCGGTGGTGTGCAGCACCCCTACCCGCGTGATCTGGCCGTGGACCAGCTGGTCCTGTCCTTCGCCGGTGCCGAGCTGCCGTACACCTCCGGTGCGGCGGTCACCAAGTCCAAGAACATCAACGGCCTGAAGCGTCCGTGGAACGGGGCCCTGTCCACCTGGACCAGCACACCGGGCGGGTCCCACGAGGACCCTCAGACCATGGTGTGGGCGCTGCCAGGGTTGTGGCCGTCCGCCCTCGTGGACGACGAGGCCGCGAACCCCGTGCACCACCTCGTCTCGGAGCCACCACCGGGCGGCTGGCCGGGAGGGGACGTCCGTGGCTTCGGTCCCGCGGTTCAGGCTGCTCTGGCGCTGCTGAAGGAGGACTCCACCGACCTGCCGAGCTGGAACCTCGACGGGGACCGCGGGCTCGGGTGGCTCACGTGGCAGCTGGATGCGCCCTACACCATTCCCGTCGCACCCGTCCCGCAGAGCTGAGGCCCGCCATGACCGAGCAGCCCGAGCGTGGCCGTCCCACCCGCGAGGAGGACGGCAAGGACCAGCACGACCGCAAGGACGAGCACGACCCGAAGGACCCGCCGCTGAAGGAGCCGACCAGCGCCTGGTTGGTGGTGCGGTACGACGTCGCCGACCACGGGTACCGACCGATCCCACCGGGTGACCCCTCCTGGTTGTCCCCGGACGTGTGGGTCACCGGTGGGACGGACATGAACACCGTGATCGAGGGGGTCCCGTTCACCGTCCACGCCCGCGTGTGGAACCTGGGTGCCTTCCCGGCGACACCCACGTGGGTGCAGTTCGCCGTGGTCGACCCGGCCATGGGGATCTCCGCGCCGCAGGTGATCGGCACCGGGTACATCCCGCACCTGCCGCCGTTGTCCTCGGCGTCCGTGGCGTGCCCGGAGCCGTGGGTCCGTGAGTCCGTCGGTGGGGGGCACCCGTGCCTGCTGGTGAAGGCGTCGTCGGTGCCCATGGATCCAGCCCCTGCGAGCTGGAACGTCAGGCAGCACCGGCACGTCGGCCAGCGGAACCTCACCGTGGTCCCTGCGGGCACCTCGAGCCTGAGCCTGACGCTGACGACGACGGCCGTGCTCCAGGACCGACCGATCCGGCTCGCCGTCACCGGTGTCGCCGGTGGGCGCGCCGAGGACGTGCTGCGGCCCGCGCCGACGGCGCTGCGCGCCGCTCGGGCCGCTCTCGACGAGGCGGAGGGGCGTGACGTCGTCGCCCTGCGGCGGCGCGTGGAGACCCTCACCCGTCTGGAACGCACGGCTCCCCAGGTCAAGGAGCTCGACCTGCGTGATGCGGCGCGCGTCAAGGGGCTGGATCCCACCAAGGACGGGCAGCAGCAGGTGCACGTCGACCTTGAGCTCCCCGACGTCGAGGAGCTCCTCGTCCACGTGTGGCAGCTGGAGGGCGAGGAGCCCACGGGGGGGTACAGCGTCCTGGTCACACGGCAGGACGCCCTGGACCTGCGGGCCGTGGGAACTCACGTCACCGGTGGGCTCGCAGACCCGCGCAACGACCACCACCCACCGAAGGAGAGGACCGAGCCCATGGTCAGGGACGACGCAGCGGGTGACCGCGACACGCACGAGGGGGGTGCGGGCGAGCAGGAGCTCGACCTGCTCGTCCTGGAGCACTACCCCGCGGTGAGGATCACGCGGGACCTGGCACGTCAGCTCCTCCCGATGCTGCCGATGCGGTCCAAGAAGGACCTCCACCACGGGTTGGAGCGCACCGGGCTGGTCGTCGAGGGCGTGAAGCTCCCGTTCGGCGGTGCCTTGGAGGCCGTGCCCGAGGAGGCGTTCCCCATCGAGGACCCCAAGGACCTGGTGGCGAAGGTCGCCGCCGCCGTGCGGATCGCCACGTCCATGGTCAGCGAGGGCAGGACGCCGGTGCTGTCGGAACGTCTCGCACGTGTGGCTCTCGAGGTCGCCGGCACCCCTGCGGGCGCGGGCCGTGCCGGCATCCCTGCCGGCCATTTCACCGGCCCCTCGGTCTTCGGTTCCACGAAGGAGGTGTGACATGGCTTGGGCAGTGACTCTGCGGCTGCGTGACTGCGGCACGAACGCGCCGATCACCGGGTGGATCTCGGACGGGATCCAGACGTTCTACACGGACGCGAACGGCCAGTTCATCGCGGTCATCAACGATGCCTACACCGGCTACATCGTGAGCATTGGCTCGAGCGGGTACGTCGGCACGAACTTCCACATCGACAAGGCCAACCACGCGGGCACCATCCAGACGGTCTGCCTCAACCCGGCCAGCTCCGGCAGCGGGCCCGGGGGCGGTGGTGGCGGAAGCGGCTGGTGACCGCCACGGGTGCCGTGCCCGGCACGGCCGACGGCCGGGCACCGTCTGACCGGGTCGTGACGGACTGCGCCGCCGCCTGGGGTGCGGTGACCGAGATCTCCGGGCGACCGGTGCTGGCGGCCGAGCACCACGCCGGGGCGCTC